>CANQBP010000011.1 GCA_947589415.1 uncultured Clostridia bacterium | reverse complement strand
GGTTCACCGCAGCCGCAAGTACCAACATATTTCGGCATAACCTTACCGCATTTCGGGCAAGTCCATGTGTCATTACCTTGTATCGTAGCGGCGGTATTGATTGTGCCGTCACTCTTCGGTTTTGACGGTTCTTTCGCCTTACCGCCGAAAATACCCTTTTTCTCCGGTGCGGGGTCAACCACAGGAGCAACGGGGGAAATGGGAATAGCGGGAGTAGTAGGAGCAGCACTAAATTTTGTTTCGGGTACGGGGGCTTTCATTTCGGGAACTTCTGTCGTTTCCGTTTTTGATATGTTCTTATCCGGCTCGCCTGTATAAACGTTTTCCACGTTATGTGCGGGGGTTTCGGTTTCAACCGCAGCGGATTTTTGTGCTTTTTCGCTGACAGTATCACTCTTAGGTACAGATTCCGTATCGGTTTCGGAAACATCGGATTTATCTGATGATGAATTTTTTTCCGAAATACTGCATTTATCCTGTGAGGGAGTCGTCACCACACTATCCTCGCAAAAATAATCTGCCGCTGTGCGACTTACAGAAACCTGAGATATAAACTCCTTGCATTTAATATGTTCGGGGTGGTTCTGATAGCATCGCAGTGCTGCGGCATTTTTGAATGTAGCATAAAGAACTACATCATAATCGGAATCGGTATTAAAGTTATAGCCCATTTCCATGCTGATAAGTCCGTCTATTTTACCAACCAGTGAAGTAAGAATATCTATCATATGATCAATATTCTTCTGCGTTTGATCATCTTGACGGATCTTCCAAAGCACAATATGCTTAACCATTGGCATCATCCTTTCTTAAATTATAAATTTGTAAAAATACACAATAAAGTATATTTTGCAAATCTACTTATATTGATTTTAACACATCAATCTGATTTTATCAACAAAAAAATTGATTTTTTAGTAAATTTTTTAATAAAATTACTAATCCTGCTGTTTTGGGCTTTATCGAAATATTTTTGTTCGGATTCTGTTCAAATAAAGAAAAAGAACGGATCGGCACACAAATGCCGATCCGTTCCCAATCTTTTCAAATATCAGAAATCAATGCTCTTTCCTTCTGCTTCACCGTTTACAACATAGTAAGCAACATTCTTTTCGGGCTGAATGTAAACATCAAGTGTTTTAATAGCAGCCTTATTTCCTTCAGACTTGTAATTCTCTTTGATAGAATTAACAATCTCTTCGATAGTTGTATTCTTGCCGCCAAACTCAATCGTACACTTGATTGTTTCCTTAACGGTCTTGGAAGCTGTTTTCTTGACTTCGGCGGACTCGGCTTTAACGCTTTTTGCAGCTTTGGTTTCCGTCTTTGCCTCAGCCTCTGTCTTTACAGCCTTAACCTCGGTAACAGGTTCAGCCTTGACTACCGTTTCTTTTTCTTCAGTTGCCTTAGCAGTTTCTTTCTTAGCTCTAGCCATGATGAATTTCCCTCTTTCAAAAAAATTATCGTGTTGAACATGGTAAAACAAGGCAAATCAAAATAAATGCGCTTTGTTTTAATTGAATTATAACTATTATTCAGCAGTTTGTCAAATAAAAGTCTTGAAAAATTATAGTATTTTACTAAAAAACGGTTACTTGTCCAAAACAAAAGTTATTTTCACCGATTTATTGTTTAGTGTGACCATATATATTGAGTCTATCCGAATAAAGAACATACTTATATGAAATACTTAATGAGAAAGGTTTGCATAAAACGAAATGTATAAATTGTAAAATCAAGGGGATAATTTTATATGAAAACAAAATATCTGTTTGTAATATGGAGGTTTTATATAATGGTAAGAAATACGGCTACGATGTTCAAAGGTATCGGATTAGGTCTTGCGGCAGGAGCAATGCTCGGAATAATAGGTTCGACTGTACTAAAGGACAGCAAAAAAAGCAGGAAGAGAATAAACAGGGCGCTCGGAACAGTAGAGGGAGTTATAGAAAGCGTTCAGGATATGTTTAAATAAGGACAAATTTTTAACACTTTGGAGCAAATGCTATCATTCTGTTTTTATGATACCTCGGAAAAGAATGATAACATTTGCTTTTATTTTTTACATGGTTACAATTTAATGAGTATGAAATAAAATTTATTAAACCGGACATGATAGTACATCACGCAACTTGTTTATAATATTTTGTCGGAATATTTCAAGTATCTTGACAATATCGGTGCAAAGCATTATAATCTGTAATGAATGATTTTATTGAAGGTCGGGTAATTTTGCAGAAAAATCAGTATGTCATAAAATACGGTTGTTTCACGGATCGGAGCTGAAAGTTTTGTAATGATGTATTTCTGAATAGAGAATGAATGTACATAGTCGTTAAGAAGCAATTGTACGAAGTTTCGATTTCCGGTCGGATTTGATTATATGTATAACGATGATTGCAGTATGCTGAAGTCCGAGGACGTATTAAAATAAAGTTCGGCACGGATAATAAAAAAACAGGAGTGATTTTTTTGAATATATGGCTTATGGTGGCTATAATAACAGTTTTGATAATGTGTTCGGCATTCTTTTCCGCAACCGAAACCGCATTTTCGTCGGTAAGCAAAATCAGGCTTAAAAATAAAGCGGAGAATGGGGATAAAAAAGCTGAAAAGGCATTTTATATAACCGAAAATTACGATAAGGCGCTTTCTGCAATTTTGGTGGGCAATAATATTGTTAATATAGCCTCTTCGTCATTAGCAACATTGATGTTTGTTTCTTTTTTGGGTGATGCGGCGGGTACTATCGTAAGTACGGTAGTAATAACTATCGTAGTGCTTATATGCGGTGAGGTACTTCCTAAAAACTTTGCGATAGAAAACAATGAAAATATTTGTATTTCGACAGCACCGATATTACTGTTTATTATGACACTCCTTACGCCGTTCAGTTTTATACTGCTGAAAATAAAAAATGCTTTTGCCAAAGTTGCCGTGAGAAATAGAAATAAGGAAAAAGAACCGAGTGTTACCGAGGACGAATTAAAGTTTATCGTTGAGAGTATCGAAGAGGAAGGCGTATTGGAGGAGCAGGAGAGCGAATTGGTGCAGTCGGCACTTGATTTTGATGAAAAAACGGCTTACGATATTCTTACGCCAAGAGTGGATATGACTGCTATTGATATAGATGAAGATGTCGAGAAGATAAAGGAGATAATTCTTGCCGAGAGATATACGAGGATACCCGTATATAAGGAAAATATCGACAATATAGTAGGAATACTTCACACGAGGGATTATCTCGAAGCGTTATTGGGAAATGCATCCCCGGACATAAGGAATTTAATTCAGCCTGCGCACTTTGTGTACAGAAGTAAAAAACTTTCATCACTTCTTGCGGATTTCAAGTATAAGAAGATCCATATTGCAATCGTTACCGATGATTACGGAGGAACATTAGGAATAGTGACAATGGAGGATCTCCTTGAGCAGCTTGTGGGTGATATATGGGACGAGGACGAAGAAGTAGAGCATAAATTCAAAAAACTTCAAGATAATATGTATGAGATAAGCGGAGATATGAATATTGATGATATGCTTGAGCTTATTGATAAAGATGACAAATACATTGACTCCAACAGTAAATCTGTCGGCGGCTGGGTTATTGAACAAATAGGTGATATACCGGAAGTTAATTCGTCCTTTGAATATAAAGAACTCAAAATTACCGTTACCGATATCGAAGATCAGCGTATAAATTCAATAATAATGATTTACCTACCGAAATCAAATGAAGAAAACATATAAATATCTTAATTCGTGGCAGCAATTTAAAATCAGGAAAAAATACAGACAGTTCATGGCATATTTTATATCTGTGATGTCTGTATTTTTGGTGATTGCTTTTTATTTCTTATACATATCGGGAACGTATGACGTTATAAGCAAAAGTGTATATAAATTTTTCGGAATGTCCGAGTTTTCTTCAAATGCCGATTCATATCCTTTTTCTGTTCATTTTATTGATGTAGGCAACGGAGATGCAATTCTTGTACATACTGAAAATACGGATCTGATGATCGATGCGGGGGAGTATTCCCTTAACGGTACATCAGCGGAATATCTTCAACATTTCGGTACAGATGATATAGATTTATTTATAGCAACTCATAATGACAGTGACCACATAGGCGATTTTTCACATATTGCCGAAAAATTCAAAATACACGGTATGTGGATAAACAAATATGCATATGATGAAAAAGAGGATATGACCGAAAATGAAAAAATTATGTATGAAATTGCTCAAAAATATGATATTAGTATAGAAAGCCCCGAAATCGGCAGATATAAAGTCGGTGATTTGTATGTAGATGTTTTATCACCCGATAAACAATACAGTAACGATAATGACAATTCGATAGTTGTTAAAATTTCATATAAAGATATATCTGTGCTTTTTACAGGTGATGCGGGTAATGCGGCGGAAAATGAGCTGCTTAAAAATAATGCGGACATATCTGCGGATATTCTTAAAGTTTCCCACCACGGAAGCAAAACCGGAACGTCAAGTGAATTTATAGAGGCAGTATGTCCAAAATATGCCGTAATTTCTGTGGGTAAGGGTAATAAATATCTGCCAAACAACGATACCGTAAAAAGGATAAACGAGGCGGGTGCATCAATTTGCAGAACCGACTATGACGGTTGTGTTATACTTGCTTCAGACGGAAATAGTATTGATGTATTTAAGGAAAAGAGCGGTACACGTTAAACGTAAGAATTGGTGAATTTAATAAAAAATCCCGTCCATATTTTGTGAGTATATACAAAAATATAAAATTTTATATAAAATTGACGCATTTTACTTTTTTTGATGTATAATCAAGGTGGGCATATATTATGCATATGTTCACGTATTCCGAGATGATCAAAACGGACAGGATAAAAGTTCTGTTTTATTTATTTTTGTTTGATAGAAAGATCATCAGCATATATGTAGTAACAGACGCATAACTTGATGTCCGAATTTATCGTTGCGTGATGCGGTTCAATATTATCCGATTTTTCACGAAATTGTTTATTTCCGGCTTGTGATTTTCGTTTCGTATGATATGCTGTAAGGCATTTTCATAATAACGCACGGGGTTGTTACTGCAGCTAAGATGTCGGAGAATACATAGAAATACGGATATACCTGCGATTGACCGCAATACCTGCGGATATGGCGAAATTTGTTATACATTACAAAAAGGAGTGATTTTTATGTTTTGTCCGCAATGCGGAAAAGAATGCGGGGATAATGAAATATTTTGTTTGTCATGCGGCAGCAGACTTGATGCGAACCAAATGAACGGCAGCAGTTCCAATGCTAACCCGTACACACAAAATTTTCAAAACATGAGTAATGATTTTTCAACCCCTGCTTTTATGTCATCAGGTTCGGCAGAAGTTGTCGAAAGCAAAAGGTCGTCATCTGTTGTAAAAAAGAGCATTATTATTGCGCTTATTGCACTTTTGGTCGCACTTTTGGGAGTTTTCGGTTTTATTTTCATCAAAAACAGGTTAGAGAGAAAATACCTGTCAGATAATCCGACAAAGTATGTTTTTAGTTCCTATCAGACGTTTTTTAACAACAGCGGTACGGAAGACAATGACATTTTTGCGGTATTGAATAATTGTGAGGAAAAGGGTAATATAGGCGTTTCGACAGAATTAAACGGTAACGATACAAACGCCGTCGGAAGTTTTTCCTCGGATATGCAGTTCTCATATAATGTTCCCGAAAATAAGTATTATTTTAAGTCAAATTTTGGTGCAGTTCCGAATGATACAAGTTCTGTGCAGAATATTCTGTTTGAGCTTTACAGTAATATCGACAGGGTTGATTTTAATTTTAATTTACCCGACAAAAGCGGTCAGTACTATATTGAGCCGGGAAAAATCAGAGAACAGGCAGAAAATTCTATCTTCTCTCCCGCAAAGGATAATGTTTTGAATGTCACGCAGGAACAATTCAATACGTTAATCGAGCGGGTTGAGGAAATGTACAGCAAATTATCGAACGGTGACAGTTCAAAGAATGATTTAGAAGGACTTTTCGACAATATCATTAAAAAAATCGAGCAGGACTGTAATGTAACTGTTGATGAGGGAAACACAACCGTAAACGGCAGCGATGTTGCTGTTGATACAGTTACATATACGTTTGATTATAATGCCATTGTTGCAATTTGTAACGATGTAAAGACCGAGTTTTTGAACTATTTATCCGAAAATAAGGATAAAATCGAAAATTATGATGAGTATAGGAAAAAAGTTGAAGAAAGTGCAGATGAATTGATTTCGTCCATTACCGAATCTTCACAAGCAAAAAATATGGTGATTGTTGTTAAGAACCATATGAGGAAGGACAACAATGAAATAGCGAAACTTGAGTTTGAGTTTAAAAATTCTTCTTCTAATTCTGCAAATGTTAAGCTCACGCTGGAATTTTCAAGAGATCCTTATATGAATATTAAGATTACCGGTACGAGCGGTATTTTTACTGCGAGTGCAACGCTGTATAAAGAAGTAAAAGACGGAACGGTATCTTATGTTCTCAGTGCTGATTTAAACAAAGGCGGCAATACGGAAAGTCAAGAGATTGCAAGGTTGGATTATGATGATGCTAACGGTAAGCTCAAATTAACTTTTGGCGGTAATTCTTATGTATGTGATGTAAAAAAGGATAAAAATTCTGTCGAATTTAGTTTTGATATACCCGTAAATTCTTCGTACGGTACACCTTCGGGCTCTTCGGTTTCGATAAAAATAGGTGTTTCTTCCGAGCCGGAAATGAATACGATCAATGCGCAAAAAAATCTTTTCGGTATTACAAAAGAGGAATACGAAAATGTATTTTCGCCCGCAGAGTCGCCCTCTATACCTTCCATAGCGGGTAATAACGGAATGTCCCTATGAAATCAATTTTTTAAGTTCGGAATACGGCATTGATATTTATGCTGTTGCAAAAAAATCGAGCGGTCATCAGTTTGTGATCGCTCGATTTTTAGTGTTTTATTTAATATACTGAAGAATGATTTGTTCGATTTTTTCAAGTGCGGAATCAATTTTTGAAATATCTCCGACACCCGCCATAGCACGTTCGGGTTTTCCGCCGCCTTTACCTCCGACAAGTTCGGCAACAGACTTAACGATTTTACCGGCATGACCACCTTTGGTTTGTGCCTCTTTGCCTACTGCAACGGATATATTAGCCTTTCCGTTGTCAATACCAAACATCACGGCAATACAATCCGGAGCCGTATCAAGCAATCTGTCAGTCATTGTTTTAAGCGTTGCGGTATTGGTATTGGAGAACTTTGCGGCAGCTATGCGCACACCGTTTCTTTCTATTCCCGATGCGAGCATACTGTCCACGCTTTGTGCGGAGAGCTTAGATGTAAGGGAAGCTATTTCCTTATCCTTTGACTTCATTTCCTCAATCACTTTTTCACTTGCCGAAACAAAATTTGAAATTGCAGTAGCCTTAAACATCTTCATGGACTTGGTAACGATATCGGTAATTTCATCAAGTACGGAAAGAACTCCTCGTCCCGTTACTGCTTCAATTCTTCTTACACCCGCCGCAACGGAGTTTTCTCCGATGATATGGAAAAGTCCGATCTTTGAGGTATTTTCAATGTGTGTTCCACCGCAAAACTCTTTGGAAAATTCATCAACCATTACAACACGGACGATATCGCCGTATTTTTCTCCGAAAAGAGCCATTGCACCGAGTTTTTTAGCCTCGTCTGCCGGCATTTCTTTTGTAATGACTTCGATGCCCTTAAAGATTTGTTCGTTTACAAGACTTTCGACTTTTTTCAGTTCCTGCGGTGTAACGGCAGAAAAATGGGTAAAGTCAAAACGCAGCTTATCCGCTGTTACGAGCTGACCTGCCTGCTCGACATGAGTTCCGAGAACTTGTCGAAGTGCTGCTTGAAGAAGATGCGCCGCCGTATGATTTCGCATTATATTATATCTTGTATCCTCATCAACCTGCGCATTTACGGTATCTCCGTTTTCAATAGTACCTTCGGTAATCTCACAACGATGCATATATATACCGTTATTATCTTTGACGGTATCTATAACCTTAACAACAGCGTTTTGTGCGGTTAATGTGCCGATATCACCGATTTGTCCTCCGCTTTCGGCATAGAAAGGCGTTTTGTCAAGGACAATTACAACATTATCACCCGTGCCGCCAAACTCTACTTTTTCTCCGTCTTTTACAACAGCAAGAATTTTTGACTCCGAGTTGAGCTGTCCGTATCCCAGAAATACAGTTTTTTCTATATCACCGAAATCGACCGAATCACTTAGCCATGCCTCGGCACCGGCATTTTTTCTTGCTGCCTTAGCTCTTTCTTTCTGTTCCTTGAGAAGTTTTTCGTATCCGTCAAGATCGACGATCATACCTTTTTCCGCCGCAATTTCCTTAATGAGATCAATCGGGAAACCGAATGTGTCATTAAGTTTGAAAGCATCTTCTCCGGAGATCCTGTTTACCTCGGATTTTTCTATTATTTCATTAAGAAGTAAAAAACCCTGATCAAGAGTGCGGCAGAAGGATTCCTCTTCATTTTTGATTATTTTTACTATAATCTCACGTTTTTCGGAGAGTTCCGGATATGCCGGATTTTCGTTTATTACGGTATCGACTGCTTTGTAAAGGAACGGTTCGCAAACACCGAGCAGTCTGCCGTGACGTGCTGCTCTTCTGAGCAGTCTGCGGAGTACATATCCTCTTCCTTCGTTGGACGGTGTAACACCGTCACCAATCATAAATGTAACGCTTCTGATATGATCGGTTATAACACGCAGTGAAATATCCGTTTTATCACTATCTCCGTATTTGACGCCAACTAATTCGGAAATTCTTTTCATAATATTTTGTACGGTATCAACAAGGAAAAGGTTGTCTACACCCTGCATTATGCAGGCAAGACGTTCAAGTCCCATACCGGTATCAATATTCGGGTGATCCAGCGGAGTATAATTTCCGTTTCCGTCATTGTCAAATTGGGTAAAAACATTATTCCAAAACTCAACGTACCTGTCGCAGTCGCAGCCGACACCGCAGGTCGGTTTTCCGCAGCCGTATTTTTCTCCTCTATCGAAATAAAGCTCGGAGCATGGGCCGCAGGGCCCTTCACCGTGTTCCCAGAAGTTATCTTCTTTCCCAAGACGTACTATACGGTCGGGGGAAACTCCGACTTCATCAGTCCATATTTTAAAGGCTTCGTCATCGTTTTCATATATTGATACCCATATTTTATCAACGGGTAAATCAAGCACATCGGTACAAAATTCCCATGCCCATTTTGTAGCTTCGTGTTTGAAATAATCTCCGAAAGAAAAATTGCCGAGCATTTCAAAAAATGTTCCGTGACGTGCAGTAATTCCCACTCTTTCAATATCGGGTGTACGGATACATTTTTGACAAGTAGTAACTCTCTTGCGCGGGGGTGTAACCTCACCCGTAAAATATTTTTTCATAGGAGCCATACCCGAATTGATAAGCAGAAGACTCTTATCATCACGGGGAATGAGGGGAAAGCTCGGAAGTCGCAAATGCCCCTTTGACTCAAAGAAAGATAGATACTTTTCTCTTAGTTCGTTAAGTCCTGTCCATTTCATTTTTATCACCTTTTTATAAATTTTTTGGCTGTTGTATCATTTATTTTCGGTACGCTGCTCAAAAAAACACGAATCCTTTCGACATGGGACGAAAGAATCCGTGTTACCACCCAAATTGCACACAAAAACGTATGCCGCTCAAAAACCTTAACGCGGTTAAACGCTGCATTTTTTTGCAGGACTCCGAGTCAGCCCGAACGGTCTTACACGGGGATATCACACCGTTGCTCCCTTCTCTTTGGTGCAGATGCCGTTCTTTTTCTCATCACAGCCTAATATATTTAACAACAATATTATAACTCTTTTTTTCCCGATGTCAAGCACTTTTTGTTATGCTAAGGAAAATATATCCATATATTCTTTCATGCTGACGAATTTTTGATAGTATAGTTTCTGTTGAAAGCTCGGTTTCAAAGTTACAAAGCTCTCTGTTGAGTTCTATTACTCACGGTACAGATACACAAATTCGGACTTCTTGTCTGTTAATTTGTTTTGCTTAACGATTATCATTTTCCGATAATATTAAATTTCTTACGTTCTGCATACGGCTGTCGAGGGAAGCACTTATCTCGGCACAATCGGTCAATTCGTGGGAAAGTTTTGCCATCATGTCAGGGGAAATATTTTTCTTGTACCTTAGTTTATGTTCAAGACTTGCCCAAAAATCCATAGCGATCGTGCGCAGCTGAACCTCAACCTTAACAAGCCGTTTTTCATTTTCCACAAAAATAGGTACTTGCACAATAAGGTGCAGACTTCTGTATCCCGTGGGTTTCGGATTTTTAATATAATCCTTTTTTCTTAGAAGTGTAATATCGTCCTGCTGCAAAAGGCAATCCGCAAGACGGTATATATCATCAACAAACGAGCATATAACACGTACACCGGCTATATCATTTATATTTTCCTCTATGGACTCAAGTGTTCGTGGAATATTTTTACGTATGATTTTCCTGATGATACTGTCATAGTCTTTTATTCTTGAATGTATGGATTCAATGGGATTACCGTCATATTTTAATGAAAACTGCTCGTTGAGAACCTTGAATTTTGTTTCGACCTCCATTATTGCACAAGCATAATTTGCAAAAAACTGTTCAACGGGGAGTATCTGCTCCTCAATCAAATCAAGAAAAAATTCTTCGTTTATATCAGCCTGACGAGTAATTTCCGCCAGTTCTTTGGCAACCTTATCGGCTGTTTTCAAAAACTGTTCTTCTTTCATTATTTCATCTCCTTTGTTTTCTACAATGATACAGTATTCTTTGTTAAAAGTCAACAAAAAATTCGTAAAGTATTTATGTATAAATATACTTTATCAAATCACCGCATTTTAATTTTTTCGCAGTTTTAAATAATTCCCCTTGCTTTTTTGTTATAATCTCGGAACGGTTTTCATTTTCCGTACATAGTTCAAGTGATATTTTACCCTTTGTTATATACGGGTGACGAAGTATTCTTGAACCGTTGACTTTTATATTGTCACGCACGAATGAAATATATGAATATTTTTCATCTTCAAAAGGAGCATCACCGCCTTTGAGGGTCTTATGCAGTTTGCTGCGCTGTACTCTTGCAGTAAAATGACACCAGTCATCGGCTGTTATCCTGCACTTATTTTCATGCGTACACGGGGCGGCAATATGTGCGCCGTTTTTCAGCAAAATACTTCTTGCTTTTCTAAGATTTTCAAATCCGTCGGGTGTACCGGGTTCTATTAAAATAAGTACCTTATTTGTCGCTTTCCAAAGCTTGTTTATTACATCGGAACGCTGCTCATCAGATATTTCATTAAGAACATATGCCGCCGTGACCAAATCTGCGCCGTATGGCAGTTCGGGACGTAAGATATCGTAAGGTATCCATTCGGCATTTTTTAGTGCATTACTGCCGGACTCCATAAATTTTCTGCCGAGTGCTGCCATTTCCGTTTCACGTTCCAAACATATTATCCTCTCAAGTTTAAGCAGACAGTCCGCAGCCCATGAAACAGTGCCCGTGCCTGCTCCCGCATCAAGGAGTGTTTTTATGTCGTATCTGTCCCCGATAATTTCAAGCGTATGGGAAATTGCATCGGATACAGCCGCAAAAGTTGCAGGCATACGAACCGCAGAATACACGGCGGCATCAAGTTTGTTTGTTATAAGCCTTTTACCTTTTCCGCTTTCGTATTTATATCTCTTAGTTATGGACTCCGAAGACTTCTTTAATTCGGATAATTTCCATTGAGATATATACAATTCGATTTGGTTTTTAAGTTCGGACGGAAATTCCATTTTTATACCTCTCTGTAAATACCATTTTTTATCAAATAATTTTTATATCTTTTGACTTGCTTCGAAATAGAGTTTTCGGAGTTTATAAAATCAGCAAAAGCCTTCTTATTAAGCCATTTATATGAAATAGTTTCGCCTGCCTGCAAAACTATCTTATCTTTCGATATATCCGTTACCGTAATATACGAGTAAAGAAGGCATTTATCATTGTCAAGAATATTAAAGTCAATTTCTTTAAAATTGTTTGAAATTATGCCCGTTTCCTCAAAAAGCTCCCGCCTTATACATTCAACGGGAGTTTCACCGCTCAATGCAGCACCTCCCGCACTTGCTTCATAATAGCCGGGATAGTCTTTTTTGTCATACGATCTTTGCATAATAAGATAATCACCGTCCGTATGACGTACTAAGACATCACATGATAAATGATATAGTCCGTTCGGTATTTCAAGACCGCAATGTCTGTCGTATTTAATATCTGTCTTGCTGCCGTCACGTCTGTAAAGATCCCACATTTCCATGGTTACACCTCATTTTGTTCAATAAACCAATTATACCATATGTTTATATAAATTTGCAATTCATATAAACATTAAAATAAATATATATATGTATGGGGTGAAGTATTAAAATGGAAACTGTTGAAAAAATCAATTCATTTATTAACGGTATTGTATGGGGGCCGTTCATGCTTTGTGTACTTTTGGGTATCGGTATATTCTATACATTCAAACTCAAATTTTTTCAAATAAGAAATTTCAAATATTGGTGGAACGAAACCTTTATGTCTATTTTCAGAAAAAACAACGGGGAAAGGGGAAAGGGGAAGATCTCACCGTTTCAGGCTATGGCTACGGCACTTGCGGGAGCAATAGGAACGGGAAATATTGTAGGTGTTGCCGGAGCGATAAGCCTTGGGGGTGCGGGATCAATATTTTGGATGTGGGTTGCCGCTGTTTTCGGTATGGCAACTATTTTTGCCGAAAATGTACTCGGAGTTAAATACAGAGAAAAAAGAAACGGAAAATATGTCGGAGGGCCTATGTATTACATAGAAAAGGGACTTCATTGTAAATGGGCTGCCGTGGTTTTTGCTGTAATATGTACGGTTGCGGCACTCGGTATGGGAAATATGACACAAGCAAATTCGGTTGCGGGAGCATTAAACGAGGGTTTTGGCATATCCCCTCAAATAAGCGGTATTGTAATAGCTGCCGCGGTAGGAGTAGTTATTATAGGCGGCATAGAGCGTATAGCGGCACTGACCGAAAAACTTGTTCCGACAATGGCTGTTTTGTACATTCTTGCCGCTGTCACGGTTATAGTTATAAATTTCCGTCAGATACCGACAGCATTTTGCAAAATTTTTACGGAAGCCTTTGATCTGCGCTGCGTTGCAGGCGGATTTATGGGTTACGGTATGTCGAGGGCAATAAAATACGGTATATCAAGGGGCGTATTTTCAAACGAGGCAGGACTCGGAAGTTCTCCCATAGTTCATGCGGCGGCAGATACCGATGATCCGTACAGACAGGGAATGTGGGGAATGTTTCAGGTATTTACGGATACTATTGTTTTATGTACGCTTATGGCATTATGTATTATTACAACCGACCTTGACGGCTATCAGCTTGACGGAATAGCATTAAGTACAGCGGCATTTGAGGGGGCACTCGGAATTATAGGAAAAATCTTCATTTCGCTGTCTATAATTCTTTTTGCCTTTGCTACGCTTGTATCATGGTGTTACTACGGGGAGAAAAGTCTTGAATACCTCACGGGGGGAAAATATATCGGCGCATATCGTTTTATTTATACCCTAACTGCCTATATCGGCAGTATAATGAGTATATCACTTGTATGGGACATATCCGATACGCTTAACGGTCTTATGGCAATACCTAACCTTGCGGCACTTATTTTGTTGTCAAAAGAAGTGAATTACAGATTTGATAAAAATTCGGTTAGTAAAATGAAAAAAAGGAAAAATTAAAAACTTGTAAATTATATAAAAATAGTTTATAATAGCATAGGCGGTAAGTTTGTAAAATTTTACGGAAAGCGGTTTATGTTATGAGGTTTAATGAATTTGTTGCGAATGATCGACTAATTGAAGAAATAACCGAAGCGGTGAAAACAAATACGCTGCCTCATGCAATTATTTTGGACGGTGCAAAGGGTACGGGAAAACAGACACTTGCAAAAATTATAGCCCGAAGTTTTGTATGTACGTCTGAAGGTACGTCTGATATAAAACCCTGCGGGAAATGCCCTGCCTGCCTGAAAGCAGAGCATTTGTCGCACCCCGATATTTTTATCGCAAACGGCAATAATACAGGAGAACTTACGGTTGATGCTATAAGAAATATTCGTGCAGATGCCTACATTAAGCCGAATGAAGCGCCAACAAAGGTATATCTTCTCCTAAACTGCGATAAAATGCTTGCACCGGCACAAAATTCTTTTCTGAAAGTACTTGAAGAACCGCCGGCAAATGTTGTATTTATAATGACGGTTACGTCTGCAAATATGCTTTTACAGACTGTTCGTTCACGTTCACGCTTATATACTCTTTATCCCGTTCAACCACAAGCGGCGGCGGAATACATTTATCGAATTTTTCCGGAGAAAGATTATGGGGATATACTTCATACGGCACAATTGTGTGACGGGAATATCGGAAAAACATTGGAAATGCTTGAAAGCGGCGGGGAAGAGGCGAAAAAAATTGCCGATGAAATATTTACTGCCGCCATAAAAGGAAACGAATATACAGTACTTACGTCGACAAACAAAATAACCGCAAGCCGAACTCTTGCAGTAAGTGTTCTTGATTTTCTGACCGAGAATGTTGCGGAATGTGTAAGAGCGTCGGTAGGCATAAAGACCCTGTCGGCTGTTGCCGAGGATACTGCAAAACGAATGACCAAAGGCAGAATATTAAGGCTTGCGGAAAATATAGAGAGGGCTAAGCAGGTTCTTGAAACTAATGTTAATCTAAATTTTTTCAGCACATGGCTTTCGTCTATGCTGAAAGTATAAATTTTCGGAGGAAAATATGATTTGTGTAATAGGTGTAAGATTTAAAGATGTAGGAAAAATTTACTATTTTGACCCCGCCGGGGAAGAACTGCATACGGGGGATAGTGTTATTGTTGAAACAAGCCGAGGCATAGAATGCGGAAAAGTTGCAATGCCAAATAAATTGCTGACCGATGATAAGATCAACAAGCCGCTTAAAAAGATGATAAGGAAAGCAACCGACGATGACCTTAAAATTGTTGAGGAAAATAAAAAGAAAGAAGTCGAAGCATTTAAGATATGTGAGGAGAAGATATTAAAACACAATTTACAGATGAAGCTGGTAGAGGTAGAATATACCTTTGACAATAATAAGATACTGTTTTATTTTACGGCAGACGGAAGAGTAGATTTCAGAGAGCTTGTAAAGGATCTCGCTTATGTATTCAGAACAAGAATAGAATTAAGGCAGATTGGTGTGAGAGATGAGGCAAAAATGCTCGGAGGACTCGGCATATGCGGCAGACCGTTCTGCTGTAATACATTCCTCGGAGAGTTTCAGCCCGTATCGATCAAAATGGCTAAGGAGCAGGGAATGTCACTTAATCCCGTAAAGATATCCGGAACGTGCGGAAGGCTGATGTGTTGCCTTAAATATGAGCAGGATGTATATACGGGTCTGCTTAAAACTACTCCTAAAATCGGGGCAATAGTTGAAACGCCTGACGGCAACGGCAACGTTATTGACGTAAATCTTATAACGGGTGTTCTTACCGTGTCGCTGAATAAGTCGCCTGATGCAGCACCGCACACCTATAACGTGTCGGAGGTCAAGGTGATAAAAGACGGACAGATTAAACTTGACCAGTCGGAAATAGAAAGGCTGAAAAAACTTGAAAAGAATTGATATATTGGTGTAAAAACGGTAAAAACCCGTACATACCGTTTTCGGATTGCTTGCGAATCAATATATAAATTCTTGTGTGGTATTTCTTTTGTTTAATATTTGACATATTAAAGTGTGCAGGTTCGATATTCTTAATCTTATCTGCACACTTTATTTTGTTCTTTCCGTGTAATTTGTAATGAGCATATTATTCTTTGAGCTGAATAGGAAATTTTTCGCAAATGTCTTCCTCTATCTCATAGTCTGCGATAAGGTAATACGTGTTGTTTTTTTCCTCGAATTTTGTCTTTTTTGAGATTATCGAACGTTTGTCACTGTAAAGCATAAATGTTTCATACAGTTTGAGACGGTTGTTTAAAATTTTTTTACCGTCCTCTTTGCCGAGTGTTACTTTATCGATATGATATTTTTGCCACTCTTCCTCGGTTACGGTTATTGGCAAATCATTACCGAAAAGCGTAGGCTTTAGCTTACTTTGATTTTTATAATATTCCCCGATAGGGTTTCCGCAAAGTGTTATGGGAAAATTTATGCCGAAAATATTCAGTTCTTTTTTGCAGACAAATTCATCGGAGTCTGTAACTTTATCGTATTTTTCGGGTATGCTCAATGTAATCGAACGGCAGGTCTTGGCATAGACTGTTCCCTTACTGTCAGCCATTACATTTGTACCGTCATTATATTCCATTATGCCGCTTACAAGAAGCTGCCCCTTTCTTACCCCTTCACCTACTTCAACCATAGCAGTACCGTTGTGTACATTGATTTTTGTTATTGTACCGTCAGCAGTAGATTTAAGGTTGCTGACGGTTATTTTTTTGTCATCATTGTCATTGTCTTTTCCCGAGCTGATTTTAGGACTTAACTCCACAACTGCATTTGTACCGAATACATTGATACTTATCCAACTTATCCTGCTGTCGTTCAATTTCATTTTCCTTTTTATATTGTCGATTTCCTTTGTGTCATATCTTACGCCCTCATAAAATCCCAAAGTTTTGAGTTGATTTCTTATTTCATATTCATTCAACTCCGGGGGTACGTTGATCTGTATATTCCATATAAATCCCGATAACCAGCAAGACAGGGCAACACCGATAACAAGTCCTGCAAAAAGACCTGCTCTGTTTTTATAGACTCTGCATAAATAGGGAAGCCCATGCTCTTTTATGACAAATAATTCGCTTTCGGCTTTTTGTGCAAACAGTATTGCCGTTTTTTTATCGGCAATTTTTGCCGTTGCATGAAGTTCCTCTTTTTCGCCCCTCATGTTCCACAAATTAAGCCCGTTCCGTATGGCAAGATTTATAAACCTTTCGGGAAATCTGCCCTTTATTTCAAAATCAAAATATCCGAATAGCCACCGCAATAATTTTACAATCAGCATTATAAACCTCACATAATATATTCGATAGATGTTATAAAACCTGCAATCACAAGACTAAATTCATTCATACACCTTATATGCAGTCCTCTTCCGGAAAATGCGACTATGTATTTTCCGGTATTTATTTTTATGGAATTTTCATTATATTCGACAATTCCTCGGCTTCCCTCAAAAATAACCTCTTTGTTGCCGCATATATTCATATTAACGCCGCTTATTTTGTCCATAAGCATATTATTATCGGACAGTTTCCGTTTTTTCTGCCTTTTCATTATATCACCCCGTTTACTCTTTCAAATTTTATGCATTAGTAAATATAAAAATTACATCGGCATATATATTTAAGGGTGATGATATGTTAGGGATAATAAAAATTAAAAAAAGCATACCTCTCTTTCTTTCTGTTTGCATGACAGCATTACTTCTGGCATATCCGACATATTGTGTCGAAGGAATTGTAAACGGTCTTGAAAATGCCTGTAAAATACTTATACCATCATTATTTCCGTATATGGTGCTTTCGTCATTTATAATTTATTCCGGTGCGGATAAATATATCGGAAAAATATTTGCCCCCGTAACCAAAATATTATTTAATCTTCCGCCCGTATGCTCGTCCGCAATAATTCTCAGTTTTATAGGCGGATATCCTGTCGGTGCAAAGTGCGTCCAACTTCTTTATAAGGATAAAAAAATAACCGCCGAACAGGCGCAAAGAATGATGCTATTTTGTGTTTGTTCCGGGCCTGCCTTTCTTGTAACCGCAATAGGAGCTGTTATGCTTCACAATATTGAGGCGGGAATAATATTATATATTACGCAGATTTTTTCATGCATTATTATCGGAGTATGTACGGGGTTGTACAGCCGTATAAAAAATAAAAACTCCGACAGCGCAGTTACGGTTAAAAATACCGTAAATAAAAAGTCATCGGTTATAACGGCAATACTTGAAGCCTCGTCCGACGGTGCGGCGGCTGTTATGTCAATGACCGCACTTGTGGCAATATTTTCTCTTTTGCTTAATGTTTATACCAAATCGGGACTTGAAGAATTGATAACAGATTTTTTCAATATTTCGGATATGCAGTCACGTCAGTGGGAAATAATAATACCGATATTTTCGGAGGTAACAATGGCTTGCAGCCAAATTAAAACACTTTCATTACCCGTTTGGTATTTTTCTCTTGCTGCCGGTTTCGGGGGAATTTGTGTCCATATGCAAATTTTCGGCATATTGCGTGATATTCCGGTAAAAAGGGGAGGGTATATATTATTTCGGCTGATAAATGCTGTAATTTCCACATTGGCAGCCTATATTATTTTTGCATTTTATTCTCCCGCATCGGAGGTGTTTTCGGTTTTGGGCGGGGCAGAAGCGGAAACTTCATCAACGACTCTTATCGGAAGTGCCGCACTGATAATAATGTGTGCCGTTTTTCTTTTAAGTCTGCGAAAAAAGGAATTGACCCGCAGATTTTTCTGAAATTGTCAATTGTTGATAGGAGGAATTTTATGTGCGGAATAGCAGGTTGGTACGATAAAAATGTGAACATGAATGAGGCACAGAACATTTTGTGTGAAATGTCTGCCTGCATGAAAAAAAGAGGGCCCGACGACAGCGGTATATTTATTGAAAATCCCGTTGCCCTTATTCATAGACGGCTTGCCGTAATAGATGTGGAAAACGGAAAACAACCCATGACGAAAAGTATCGGAGAGGATACGTACACTATTGTCTATAACGGGGAATTATACAATACCTCCGAGCTTAGGAAAGAGTTGGAAGAAAAGGGATACGGCTTTAGTACAAACAGTGATACCGAGGTAGTGCTTACTTCCTATATTCATTGGGGAAAGGAATGTGTATATAAATTAAACGGGATATTTGCCTTTGCGGTATGGGACAGAAAAAACGGCTGTTTATTCCTTGCAAGGGACAGAATCGGTGTTAAACCGCTGTTTTTTTATGAATATAATAACGGACTTATTTTTGCTTCGGAGGTGAAAACACTTCTGAAAAATCCGCTTGTTGCACCGCATATTGACGAACAGGGACTTTGCGAATTGTTCCTTATAGGGCCGGGCAGAACACTCGGTCAAGGTATATACAAGGGTGTAGGCGAGCTTCTTCCCGGTGAATATGCTATATATGACGGAAAAGGAATGATAAGGGAAAGATACTTTACCCTAAAGGCACATGAGCATACCTCCGATACACTTACAAGTATAAAAGAAGTAAGGGAACTGCTTATCGACTCAATAGAAAGACAGCTTGTATCAGATGTTCCGCTTTGCTGTTTTCTGTCGGGGGGGCTTGATTCGAGTATAATATCCTATGCGGCATCGGAGTATAACAGGAGAAACGGTCTTGCACCTATTGATACCTATTCGGTAGATTATACCGATAATAATAAATATTTTCAGAAAAGTCTTTTTCAGCCTACGCCGGACAGTGAATTTATAGGTATAATGACAGACTATATAGGCTCTAAGCATCACAACGTAACAATCAATAATTATGAGCTTTTTAAGGCACTTACCGATGCGGTAGATGCAAGAGATTTTCCGGGTATGGTTGATGTTGATTCATCACTTCTTTTATTTTGCGGAAAAATGAAAGAAGATTTTACCGTTGGTCTTTCGGGTGAATGTGCTGATGAGCTTTTCGGCGGATATCCGTGGTATCATAATAAAGAAATATTGTTTGATGATAATTTTCCGTGGTCACGCTCACTTGATATAAGGAAAAGTATTTTGAAGAAAGGATTTTTGCCTAAAGGTGAGGAGTATGTTCGTCAGCGATATCTTGATACCTGCAATAATACCGAAAAATTAAAAAGCGACAGCCGACTTGAAGCCAGAATGAGGGAGATGTTTTCGCTTAATTTCCATTGGTTTATGCAGACGCTTTTGGACAGAAAAGACAGAATGTCCATGTATAACGGATTTGAGGTCAGAGTACCGTTTTGTGATTACAGGATAGTGGATTATGCATTCAATCTTCCATGGAGCATGAAAGCACTTAACGGCAGGGAAAAGGGGATAGTCCGTGCGGCATTCAGGGGACTTCTTCCCGACAGTATTATAGACAGGAAAAAAAGTCCGTATCCTAAAACGCATAATCCTTTGTATTTTGAATTATGTGCAAACAAGGTGCGTGAAATACTTTCCGACAGTACATCTCCCATAAGGGACATACTTGACCCGGAGGGAGTGGAAAGTATTATTCAAAATCCCGACCAAATATCTTCCCCGTGGTACGGACAGCTTATGCGTGCCCCGCAGATACTTGCTTATATAATTCAGATCGATTATTGGTTCAGAAAAAACACGGTTTCAATAGTAAATTAGGCAGTTTAATTTAAGATGTTATTGCTGTAAGTATAAAACGGGTGTCCCGCTCAAAGGACACCCGTTAAATAATTTTTTATATTGGTTTGTATTAAACTGATCTGTTTTCTGACTGAAATTATTGTATTTTATTTACAGATTAGTGTACCCCATAAGACTTTCGTCAACCTCTTTGGCGGCATCTCTGCCTTCTCTGATTGCCCGTACAACCAATGACTGTCCGAGGTGCATATCACCGCATACAAATACTTTTTCTACATTCGTCTTATGACTGCCCTGCTGCGCGGAAACATTACCGCGGGCATTTTTATCAACACCGAAAGCATTTGTTACATAATTCTGCGCACCTACAAAACCTGCGGCAATCAGTACAAGATCGGTTTCTACCGTATATTCCGTTCCCTCAATTTCCTTCATGATTGTTCTGCCGCTTGTCGGGTCTTTCTCCGGTCTGAGACGTACAAGTACCGCACCGATAAGTTTTCCGTCCTTATCCGACAAAAACTCCTTAACAGTCGTCTGATAAATTCTCGGATCACTGCCGAATACGCCGATAGCCTCCTCCTGACCGTAATCCGTTTTGCATACTCTCGGATATTCGGGCCAAGGATTGTTTTCGGCTCTTTCGTCGGGAAGTTTAGGCATCATTTCAAGCTGCAGTATGCTTTCCGCACCGTGGCGCACACAAGTGCCGACGCAGTCATTACCCGTATCACCGCCGCCTATGACAATTACTTTTTTGCCTTTTGCGGAAATATATGTTCCGTCCGCAAGATCGCTGTCAAGCAGCGATTTTGTTGTAGAAGTGAGGAAATCAACAGCAAAATATATTCCTTTTGCTTCTCTGCCCGCAGCCTTGATATCTCTCGGCTCCGATGCGCCGCAGGCAAGTATTATTCTGTCAAATTCTTCAAGAATTTCACTTGCTTTTACATTGTTTCCTATATCGGAATTTGTTTTAAATACAATTCCCTCGTTTTCCATTATATTTATGCGCCTGTCGATAATATGTTTTTCGAGTTTCATATTCGGAATACCGTACATCAAAAGACCTCCGACTCTATCCGAACGTTCAAATACAGTTACGCTATGACCTCTTTTGTTTAACTGATCGGCAGCGGCAAGACCTGACGGGCCGGAACCTATAACGGCAATTTTCTTTCCCGTTCTTACTTTCGGGGGATTAGCACACGCAAAACCCTCGGCATATGCTCTTTCGGATATCGTATATTCATTCGATCTTACGGTTACAGCATCTCCGTTTGCACCGCAGGTACACGCTTTTTCGCAAAGTGCGGGACATACTCTTGAAGTAAATTCGGGAAAATTATTGGTTTTTCTAAGTCTTTGGTATGCCTGTTCCCAACAACCTTTATATACAAGGTCATTCCATTCCGGGATTAAGTTATTTAGCGGACAACCTGTCATCATACCGCCGATCATCATACCCGACTGACAAAAAGGAACACCGCATTCCATACATCTTGCAGCCTGCTGCTGCTGTTGTTCGGGACTGAGGGGAGTGTGAAATTCATTATAATTCTTGATACGCTCTTTTACGGAATCCGCCTCAAAATCCGTTCTTTTATATTCCATAAATCCTGTTGGTTTTCCCATTTTTATCCCCTCCTTATTTATGCTTTACAATTTCGTAAAATGCCTCGATCTGCGATTGTTCGGGAGAAAGCCCTTTTTCTTCAAAGGAGGCTATGGCAGACATCATCTTCTTATAGTCATAAGGAATGATTTTCTTGAACTTAGGAATGTAACTCTCAAAATTTTCAAGAATTTGCTTACCTTTTTCCGAACCCGTTGCGGCAACGTGTTCTTCAATAGCCGCTTTAAGCTCGATTATATCATACTTTTCGCTAAGCTCGGTAAATTCTACCATTTCCTTGTTAAGTCTTGTATAAAGATCTCTGTCCTCATCAAGAACAAACGCAACGCCTCCGGACATACCTGCCGCAAAATTTTTGCCGGTCTTACCGAGTACTACTACCTTACCGCCGGTCATATATTCACAACCGTGGT
Source organism: uncultured Clostridia bacterium (assembly GCA_947589415.1). Taxonomy (GTDB): domain Bacteria; phylum Bacillota; class Clostridia; order Oscillospirales; family Acutalibacteraceae; genus UBA1213. The sequence goes on along the minus strand of CANQBP010000011.1, from coordinate 31,546 downwards.
CGCCTACACCTTCAACAACCGCAAGCGCACCGGAATTTCTTACGCAGAAACGCTCGCCTGCCACACCGTTTATAAATGCCTTACCGCTTGTTGCACCGTATAGTGCGACATTACCTATTATGATATTTTCACTCGCATCAAACTTACTCTCTTTTGGCGGATATACAATAAGTTTTCCGCCCGAAAGTCCTTTGCCGAAATAGTCATTTGAATCTCCGATAAGTTCGAGTCTTAAACCTTTCGGTATAAATGCACCGAAGCTCTGACCGCCCGAACCGTTACATTTTACCGTGTAGGTGTCATCTTCAAGGTCGGAACCGTACAGCTTTGTTATTTCCGAACCGAATATTGTACCAAAAGAACGATCGGTATTCTTAACATCAACGCTTACGGTTTTCTTCTGCTTTTTCTTCAGTGAGGGCATAAGCTGTTTTATAAGGACTTTTTCGTCAAGAGTTTTTTGAAGTTCAAAATTATAAGGCTTCTTGTTATTGTATTCGATTTTTTCGTTTGCAAAATCGGAGTTAAGAATATTATTGAGATCTACACACGCAGCACGACCCTCAATATTGTCTTTTCTTTTGAGAAGATCAACTCTTCCGACAAGCTCATCAAGAGTTCTTACGCCGAGTTTGGACATATATTCCCTCAACTCTTGAGCAATAAACATCATAAAGTTTATTACATACTCCGGTTTACCGGGGAATTTTGCTCTTAATTCGGGATTTTGTGTAGCAACTCCGAACGGACAGGTATCAAGATTACATACTCTCATCATTGCGCAGCCGAGGGTAATAAGGGGAGCGGTAGCAAAACCGAATTCCTCCGCACCCAGAATTGCTGCGATAGCAACATCACGTCCTGTCATGAGCTTACCGTCTGTTTCTATTACGACTTTGTTTCGGAGTCCGTTTTGAATAAGTGTCTGATGTGCTTCCGCAACACCGAGTTCCCAGGGAAGTCCGGCATTATATATCGAATTTCTCGGAGCTGCACCCGTTCCGCCGTCCGCACCGGAAATAAGGATACATTCCGCACCTGCCTTTGCCACACCCGCAGCGACAGTACCAACGCCGCATTCAGATACCAGCTTTACCGATATTCTTGCGGATTTATTGGCATTTTTAAGGTCATAGATAAGTTGTGCAAGGTCTTCTATCGAATATATATCATGATGCGGCGGGGGAGAGATAAGGGAAACACCGGGAGTGGAATGTCTTGTCTTTGCTATCCACGGATATACTTTTGCACCGGGAAGATGTCCGCCCTCGCCGGGTTTTGCGCCTTGTGCCATTTTTATCTGAATTTCTCTTGCCGAATTAAGATACATTGAGGTCACGCCGAAACGACCAGATGCAACCTGCTTAATAGCCGAACAACGATCCTCGTTCGTTCCTTTTGTGGCAATTCTTTCGGGACTTTCACCGCCCTCACCGGAGTTTGATTTGCCGTGAAGTCTGTTCATTGCTATTGCAAGAGCCTCATGTGCTTCTTGTGAAATAGAACCATAGGACATAGCACCCGTTTTGAAACGTTTAACTATGTTTTCGGCACTTTCGACTTCATCAATCGGTATCGGCTTTTCTGCGTAATTAAAGTCCATAAGACCTCTTATATTTACAGGGTCAAGCTGTTCGGAAATGAGTTTTGTATATTCCTTAAAAGTTGCATAATCTCCCGTGCGTGTAGCTTTTTGAAGAAGATATATCGACATGGGATTATACAGATGCTCCTCCTTGCCGCTTCTGTACTTATGACTTCCTCTTGCTTCAAGCTGATTATCCGTGCCGAGTCCGAGGGGATCAAAAGCAGCAGTGTGAAGTCTGTCAACATAGTCCTCGATATCCTTTATTGTTATACCGCCGATTCTGCTGACTGTTCCCGTAAAGTATTTATCAATAACATCGGCACTAAGACCTATTGCCTCGAATATCTGCGAGCCTTGGTATGATCTGATAGTGGAAATACCCATTTTTGATGCAATCTTGATGATGCCGTGGAGAATAGCATTGTTATAATCATTAACGGCAGCATAGTAATCCTTGTCAAGAAGATCATCATTTATCAATTGATGTATGGTTTCTTGAGCGAGATAAGGATTGATTGCGGACGCACCGTAACCGAGAAGTGTTGCAAAATGGTGTACCTCTCTCGGTTCACCGCTTTCAAGAACAATTGCAAGCGATGTCCTTCTCTTTGTAACAACAAGGTGTTGGTGAAGGGCGGATACCGCAAGCAAAGAGGGGATAGCAAGGTGGTTTTCATCTACACCCTTATCGGAAAGTATAAGTATATTCGCTCCGTCATTATAAGCCTTATCCGCCTCTATAAATAACCTGTTGATTGCCTTTGAAAGTCTTGTGTTCTTATAGTAAAGTATAGGAATAACCGCAGATTTGAAACCGGGCTTTTGAAGGCTCTTTATTTTAAGTATGTCGGTTGAAGTGAGAATGGGATTTTGTATTTTCATAACACGGCAGTTGTCAGGCTTTTCTTCAAGTATATCACCGGATCTGCCTATGAATACATTGCTTGCCGTAACGATCTCCTCTCGAATAGCGTCGATCGGCGGATTTGTTACTTGGGCAAACAACTGCTTAAAATAATTGAACAGAGGCTGCGGTTGGTTAGACAGAACGGCAAGGGGACTGTCATTACCCATTGCGCAAATAGCCTCCGAGGCATTTCTCGCCATAGGCAGAATGGTCGTCATTACTTCCTCATAGGTATAACCGAATGCCTTTTGCAGACGCTTTCTGTCCTCACTGTTATGTTCATCGACTTTCATATTGGGTATTTTGAGATCTTTAAGACGTACAAGGTTACTGTCGAGCCATTCGCCATAGGGCTGTTTGCCGGCGTAATGTTCCTTGATTTCCTCATCATCTATAAGTCGTCCCTCAACCGTATCGACAAGAAGCATTTTTCCGGGACGCAGTCTTTCTTTTGTAACGATTTTTGCGGGATCAACGGGAAGTGCGCCTACTTCGGACGATAGAATAAGGTTTCCGTCATCTGTTATATAATACCTTGACGGTCTTAAACCGTTTCTGTCAAGAACGGCACCCATTATATCACCATCCGAGAAAAGAATGGAAGCAGGGCCGTCCCACGGTTCCATCATTGTTGCATAATACTGATAGAAATCTCTTTTTTTCTGACTCATAGCCTTGTTATTGTCCCACGGCTCGGGAATGGTTATCATTACGGCAAGCGGAAGATCCATACCGCTCATAACGAGAAATTCAAGCGTATTATCAAGCATTGCCGAGTCCGAGCCTTCGGTATTTACAACAGGTATAACCTTGTCAAGATTACCCTTGAGATGCTCTGATTTCATATTTTCTTCTCTCGCAAGCATCTTATCGGCATTTCCTCTTATGGTATTTATCTCGCCGTTATGAACCATCATACGATTGGGGTGGGCTCTTTGCCAGCTCGGATTTGTATTTGTTGAAAATCTCGAATGAACCATAGCAATAGCCGATTCGTAATCGGGATCCTGCAAATCGAGAAAGAAATTCCTAAGATCACCCACAAGGAACATTCCCTTATACACGATCGTTCTGCTTGACAGAGAAACAACATAAGTATCCTCGTTGGATTGTTCAAATACACGTCTTGCAACATAAAGACGTCTGTCAAAATCAATACCTTTCTTAACGTCTGCCGGACGTTTAATAAAACACTGAATAATTGCCGGCATACACTCGACAGCCCTTTGTCCCAGTACTTCCGGTCTTGACGGAACATTTCTCCAACCGAGAACTTCAAGACCCTCTTTGGAGGCAATTATCTCAAACATCTTTTTTGCCTGATTTCTTGCAAGCTCATTTTGGGGGAAGAAGAACATACCTACCGCATAATCTCTCTCGGAGTTAAGGGTTATGCCCAGATCTTTTTTTGCTGCTTTCTTAAAAAATTTATGCGAAATCTGGAGAAGGATACCTACACCGTCACCGGTTTTTCCTTCGGCGTCCTTACCTGCTCTATGTTCCAATGTTTCCACTATGGTCAGAGCATCATTTACGGTATTGTGTGACTTGATACCTTTAATGTTCACAACTGCACCTATGCCGCAGTTATCATGTTCAAACTTAGGAGAATACAGCTTTGAACGGATCTTTTCCTCTTCTCTTTTCATTAACTCTCACCCTTTCGCAAATACGGCAAGCCGTATCAACTGATTATTTCTACTGCTGCGACACAAACAAAAAAACCGTCTGCAATCCGAAATAAAGATTATGTTTTTCCGACGATAAATATTCGCAGGAAGCTGCCCGCAGATTTTCCGTGTTACAAGTTTGCATTTCTGTCCGGTCCGTGCAACATTGATATTATAACACTATAACCTCGAAAATGCAAGACATTTTTTGAAACTTGCAGAATTTATCAAAAATTTATTGATAAATGCCGTAATTTCGTATTTATATTGGCAAATTAAAATTAAAAAAATGCAAAATCAATAATTTGAATGACCGACAAATTATGATATGATTATATTATGTTTTGTATATAATTACTTGAATTTTATATCAAAATATGTTACAATGTAGACACAAAATGGTGATAATGACATAATCAGGTATAATCAATTATAGAATACATCATCTTTTTAGAAAATTTGAAATACGGAGGTCTTTTTATGCCGAATTGGTTAAAAAATGCAGTTTTTTATGAAATTTACCCCCAAACCTATTATGACAGTAACGGTGACGGAATAGGGGATTTGAAGGGAATAGAGGAAAAACTCGATTATGTGAAAAGTCTTGGCTGTAACGCTATATGGCTCAATCCGATTTATGATTCCCCTTTTAAAGATGCGGGATATGATGTCAGGAATTATTATCTTGTTGCCGAGAGATACGGAACAAATGAGGATGCCAAACATCTTTTTAAGACTGCACATGAAAAGGGTATAAAAATACTTCTTGATCTTGTTCCGGGGCATACTTCCGACCAAAATGAGTGGTTTATTAAAAGCAAAGACCCGAAACAAAATGAATACAGCGGGAGATATATATGGACGGACAGCGTATGGGAAGCTCCTCCTCAGTATAAATTCGTGTGCGGAGTTACTGACAGGGACGGAAATTATCTTGTTAATTTCTTTAGTTCGCAGCCTGCACTTAATTACGGTTTTAATAATATTACCCATTCCGCATGGCAAAAATCTCCTGCTGATCCCGATTGTACGGCTACCGTTGAGGCAATGAAAGATGTTATGCGTTTCTGGCTTGATATGGGGTGTGACGGTTTTCGTGTCGATATGGCAGATTCACTTGTTAAAAACGAGGACGGGGAAAAGCCCGAAACCTGTAAGATATGGCGTAATATCAGGAATATGCTTGACAAAGAATATCCGGAGGCGGCAATAATTTCCGAATGGTGTAATCCGAAGGTATCACTCGGAGCTGGTTTTCATGCTGATTTCTATCTTGACCATGATGATAACGGATACAGACATCTGTTTAGAGAAAAAAATATGAAAACGGGTGAGTGTACAGCAATTTTTTCTAAAAACGGAAAAGGGGATATAACAAAATTTCTTGAAGAATATCTTGACGATCTTAATGAAACCAAGGGGAAGGGTTATATAAGTTTTATTACCTGTAATCATGATACTCCGAGAATGACAAGAATGTTTACGCCTCTCGAAGCGAAAATTGCTTATTCATTCGTATTTCTAATGCCCGGAGTGCCGTTTCTTTACTATGGCGATGAAATAGGAATGAAGTACGCCGAGGGACTTGTGAGTAAGGAGGGAGGTTTCAGCCGTACCGGTACGAGAACTCCTATGCAGTGGAACAACGGTATTAACAAGGGTTTTTCCGCAGCTCCGCCGGAAAAACTGTATCTTCCCGTAGATACGGGTGCCGATGCGCCGACAGTTGAGGAACAGGAATCGGATCCCGATTCGATCCTTAACACAATCAAAAAAGTTATATCTGTTCGTCATAAATATGAAGATTTGCAGTCAGACGGTGATTTTGAAGTAATATATGCCGAAAAGGGTAAATATCCGTTCATATTCAAAAGAGGAAGATTTATTATTGCGGTAAATCCGACAGATAAAGAGCAGAGCGCACCGTTTGAATACAGTTGTGATGAACCTGTATTTTCGATAGGAGAATTTTGCATTAAAAACAATAAAATTATAATGCTGCCGCAGTCAATCAAAGTTATGAAAATAAATTAAGGATTTAATTTGCCGAAAAATAGTTGGAGTGATCAAAATCAGAAAGTATATATCTTCATTCTTTATTATTTTATTTTTAATGCTTAATGTTTTCTCTTACAGCGTTTTTTCCGTGAATAAAATATATATAACTGCTGATGATAATATAAAACACGGGAAATCCTTTGATACATACATAACCGTCAAATCCGATGAGCCGTTTGGTGCGGTAAATATCTGCTTGGAATATGACAACAACTTTTTGGAGTTTTCATCAGCCTCTTTGGAAGAAAAGCATAATGGTGATTTTTTTAAGTATAAGGTTTTAAACGGCGGAAAAATCAGCTATATCTTTATGTCAAAAGAATCTCAAAGGGAAAAAACTGTTAAGATCAGATTTAAACAGCTTAGTTATGATATAAACGAATATAGTTTTTACGCATATCCCATAGAGGCATATTCCGATAACAAAAATAAAATCGACAGTATATCTCCGTCAGAGGTTAAAGTGGAGGTAACGCAGACGACGGAAAGCTCAACGTCTGTAATAGAAAAAAGTAAACAGCCGATCTCGGATACGGATAAATCTTTTGCCGAAAATTCAAAAAAAGTTCCTGCTAAACTTGAAACGGACAGCAGCCGCAATATGGAATCTGACGGTACTGATTCCGAAGTACAAGTTCCGTTAGATGAACAATCATCGGGTACGAATGAATATGATATAACTACGCATAACGACCCGCTTAGTAAAAGCTCACCGAATTATAATGCTCTTATAGGTGCTGCGGCAGCTGTTGCAATAGGAATTTTCGTGTGCATTAAACAGTACAGGAAATTAAAAAAATGATACGATTGTAATAATAGTATGTTATCAAAAAGCCGTGAATGATGTTATTTTTTCATCACTCACGGCTTAAAAACAAGAACTTGTTCGCCAAAACGTTAAACAGCCGGTTAAAACAAAAACATCAATAACTAAAAGGGGAAGGTGTTTGAGGATAAAACTTTACTTCAAATCGGATAATATGCAGGTGTACAAAATCATTATTTTGCGCACCTCGGAGTAGGTGTAAAAATACGGAAGATAAATTCTGCTTATTTTTTAAATTTTGTAATGTGTAAAACAGATTTTATTATAAGATAAGTCAAGAATTTCAATAATTCTCATAATCTGTATATATTTCTTTTTTTATTTAAACCGATGAGTTTGCAAATTGATTATATGTGAAAATTAGAATACTAAAAAATATTTTTAATATTTCTATATATTATTGAATATAGTTATAATCAAGTCCAATCGTTATAATAAAATTACAATGTCAATATATTGTCGAAAGACGTAAAAAATTATATTGCAAAAAGACAATGCTTATGCTATAATACAACATATAGCGTTCGTACTTACTGCGAACCACATTATATAGCGGTATAAGAATTAAAATGGAGATGATGTAATGCGCATTATAAAGAGAAACGGTTCGGAAGAACCGTTTAAAATTGAAAAAATAGTCAATGCGGTAAATAAAGCAAATAATGCTACCGAGAACGGAAAAATCACTAATGAGCAGATTGGTGACATAGCGGGATATGTAGAATACAGATGCTCAAAAATGGATAGAGCGGTATCGGTTGAGGAAATCCAGGATATGGTCGAAGAACAAATAATGGCAAAAGGTGCTTTTTCACTTGCAAGAAATTATGTAAGGTACAGATATAACCGTTCGCTTGTGCGCTCCTCGAATACGACAGACGATAAGATACTTAGCCTTATAGAATGTAATAATGAGGAAGCTAAGCAGGAAAATTCCAATAAAAATCCGACGGTAAACAGTGTACAGAGAGATTATATGGCAGGCGAAGTAAGCAAAGACCTTACCCGAAGGATTCTTCTTCCGCAGGACATAGTTGATGCACACGAAAAAGGAATTATACATTTTCATGATGCGGACTATTTCGCACAGCATATGCATAATTGTGACCTTGTAAACCTTGAGGATATGCTTCAAAACGGGACTGTTATAAGTGAAACTCTTATTGAGAAACCCCACAGTTTTTCCACAGCTTGTAATATAGCAACGCAGATTATCGCACAGGTAGCGAGCAATCAGTATGGCGGTCAGAGTATAAGTCTTACTCATCTTGCACCGTTTGTACAAATTTCCCGTGAAAAAATCAAAAAAGAATTTCTTAACGAAATTAAGACTATGGGAGTTGAAATTTCCGAAGATGTTATAAATGAAATCGTTGAGGAACGTTTAAGAAAAGAAATTACAAAGGGTGTGCAAACCATACAGTATCAGGTGGTTACTCTCTTGACAACTAACGGTCAGGCACCGTTTGTTACCGTGTTCATGTATCTGAATGAAGCAAAAAACGAAAGAGAGAAAAAAGACCTCGCTATGATAATTGAGGAAACTCTTCGTCAACGCTGTACGGGTGTAAAAAATGAAGTTGGCGTATGGATAACTCCCGCTTTTCCGAAACTTATATATGTTCTTGAGGAGGACAACATACATGAGGGAGATCCGTATTATTATCTTACCGAGCTTGCCGCCGAGTGTACGGCTAAACGTATGGTACCCGATTATATTTCCGAAAAAGTAATGCTTAAAAATAAGATAGATAAAAACGGTGACGGTCATTGTTACACCTGCATGGGGTGCCGCAGCTTTCTTACTCCATATATTGATGAAAACGGTAAACCGAAATATTACGGACGTTTTAATCAAGGTGTAGTAACTGTAAACCTCGTAGATATCGGTCTTAGTGCAAACAAAAATATGGCAGACTTTTGGAGGATATTTGACGAGCGTATGGATCTTTGTCATAGGGCTTTGCGTTGCCGTCATGAAAGACTGAAAGGAACTCTTTCTGATGCAGCTCCAATTTTATGGCAGTACGGTGCGATTTCAAGGCTTAAAAAAGGCGAAACCATAGATAAACTGCTTTATGGCGGGTACTCTACCCTATCTCTCGGTTATGCCGGTTTGTGGGAATGTGTTTACAGTCTTATAGGCAAAAAGCTGACAGACGAAGAAGGCAAGAGTCTTGGTCTTGAGATCATGAAAAAGCTGAATGAATATTGTGCAAAATGGAAAGCCGAGGAAAATATAGATTACAGTATTTACGGAACGCCCCTTGAGAGTACGACCTACAAATTTGCAAAATCTCTCCAAAAGAGGTTTGGAATTATTAAGGGCATTACGGATAAAAATTATATAACAAACAGCTATCATGTTCATGTTACAGAAGAAATTAGTGCCTTTGACAAACTCAAGCTGGAATCCGAGTTTCAGACTTTGTCACCGGGGGGAGCAATATCGTATGTTGAAGTTCCGAATATGCAGCAGAATATCCCGGCGGTAATGCAGGTCATTAAGTTTATATATGATAATATCATGTATGCCGAGCTTAATACAAAGAGTGATTTTTGTCAAGTGTGCGGTTATAACGGAGAAATACGAATAGTAAAAGATGATAACGGTAAACTTATTTGGAAATGTCCCAACTGCGGAAATACAGACCAAAATAAAATGAATGTCGCAAGGAGGACTTGCGGATATATCGGAACGCAGTTCTGGAATCAGGGAAGAACTCAGGAAATAAAAGAAAGAGTGCTGCATTTGTCAAATTCTGTACTTTCGGATAAGGGCATGGTGTCCGAAGCATAAAATAGGTAAAAAATAAATCAATTCCCCGACGCTGTGACCGGCATCGGGGAATTGACTGCAAAAACTGAAACCGGATGAGAAAAAGCTGTATTGATCTGAAAGGTGTAGTATTATATGCATATAGGAGAAATAATAACATCTGACTGTGCAAACGGTATCGGAATAAGAGTTAGTGTGTTTGTTTCGGGGTGTACAAATCATTGTAAGGGTTGTTTCCAACCGCAGACATGGGATTTTGAATACGGTCAGCCTTATACGTCAAAGCATGAGGATTATATCATTAAGGAATTATCTAAAAGTTATTATGACGGTCTGACGATACTCGGCGGCGAACCGTTTGAACCGTCAAACCAAAGAGAAATAATAAAACTTATTCGCAGGGTAAAATCCGAGCTGCCGTACAGAAACATATGGATATACACCGGTTTTACTTACGAAAAAGATTTAATACCGGGGGGCTGCCGTTATATCGAATGTACCGATGAAATATTGGACAGCATTGACATACTCGTAGACGGAAGATTTGTTGAGGAGCTGCGCAACATATCACTTAATTTCAGAGGCTCGGAAAATCAAAGGATAATAGATATGAAAAAAACGAGAAAAAGCGGAAAAATTGTCCTTTCCCCTCTTAATGACTAAAATAAGTGCAGGTTTGTGTCTTTAAAAAACCTGCACTTTTTATTGCTGTTTTTATGATTTATTGTGAATTTTCAAGAAACTTTCCACAGACATTTTCCATAATTTCTCTTGCATTATACACATCGGTTTTTAAAATACAGGCTGCCGCATAAAAGTGTCCTCCGCCGCCCAAAGAATTACATATATCATTTGCGGAAATATTGTCGGTTGTTCTCATGGAACATCTTGTCGTACCGTCGGGAAGTTCCCTTATGGTTACACCTATCTTTACTCCCTCGACTTGATTTACCAAAGAATTTATACCCTCAAGTTCGGAATCGGGAATACCTGCGTCCTCTAAATTTTTCAGTGTGATAATGCCTGTTAAAATTTGATTTTCATGGGTAAAGTGAAAACTGCTTGTCAGCATATTTTCGATTTTTATGCGCCCTAAGGATTTTACGAACATATTTTTTCTGGCAATATTATATATATCCGCACCGCAGCGGGCAAGTTCTGCCGCCGTTTCAAGCGATTGTATGCTTGTATCCGATGTTCTGAAACACATGGTATCGGTTATAAGTGCCGTGTACAAAAGATTTGCCGTTTCTTTGTTTACATCGACTCCCATAGATTTTATAAGTTTAAAAATAATTTCACTGCAAGCTCCGCAGTCAGCCTCAACATACTTAAAGTCTGCTTTTATGGTATTACCCCTATGATGATCGATACAAAACGTAAAGTGTTCTTTTTCGTATATGCCAAGACGATCGGGCGAGCATGAATCGACTGCAATATATACCGGATTTATTACTTTATCCTGCGGGATTTTATCGGTCATTTCTCTATGTATATTCGGAACAGGGTACTCCCCCGTCACCCTGCATTTTTTACCGAGTGATTTCAAAGCAAGCGCCAATGCAAACGACGAGCCTATACAATCACCATCGGGTCTTATGTGGTAGACGATTGTAAATTCGTCATATTCCCTCAATTTCATTGCCATTAGGTTTAAAGCATCGTTCATAATTCTTTCTCCTTTTTATATGCTGCTCATTCTATTTTATATTACCGTAAGATTTTCTGTATGTTTTCGGGGTGCAGCCGTATTTACGCTTAAACATACGGTTATAATAACTCTGCTCGGAAAAACCGCAGCTTTGTGCAATTCTGGACAAGGGGCGGTCGGTTTCAATTAAAAGACGGCAGCTTTCTCTGAGTCTGTAATCCGTTAAAAAGCCTATCGGTGAGAAGGAAAGGTACTGTAAAAACATTTTACAGCATTTGCTTCTGCTTATATGACCGGAAGAGGCAATTTGTTCCAACGTAATTTTTTCCGAAAAATGTTCATATATAAACGCCAGCATTTTTCTTTGGATTTCAAGGTCGGGATCGGACAAAAACATAACCTTTACATCGGAGGATTCATAGTTGGCGCATATCTTCTTAAAGAGTTTACATACCAATGATAACACGTCAAGTTCATAGAATTGATTTTTCTCATCGTATGCGAGGAAAACAGCGGAAATAAGCTCCGAAATTTCATTGTTTTCCAAACCGTCGTTTCTGTAAATGCAGAAACGGAAAGTAGGGTCTTTAAGTAAACGTCCGATTGTGCTGTTTGCAGATACTGCCGATAAAATAAATATCGGGTTTATTTTTATCATACGATAGTGGCAATTATCGTGCCGTATACGGTTAAGATGAAACTGGCGTGAGTTTATGTAAATAATATCCCCTTTTTTGAGTTCATTTTCATATCCGTTTACCCGGTTTATAATACTCCCCTCAAGTATCTGCAGTATTTCAATGTCATCATGCCAATGTGCAGGGATTTGATCCTTGGAATATGCAGATAATACGCCTTTTATAATGCGTACGGAAAAATCACCGCCGCCGCAAATAACGGGATAATCAGCAGCAGAACCGTTCCATGATGAATTTTGCATAACACACCTCAAAATACGATAATCCAAAATTTCTGATAATATTATACTATATTTTTATCAAAAAATCTACTATAATACCAATAAAATTATACAAAGGAGATAACAATTATGAAATATGTATGTAACGTCTGCGGATATGTTTATGAGGGAAAAGAGCCGATAGAGCAATGCCCGCAATGTAAACAGACAGGAACATTTAAAGCGGCAGAGGAAATTAAGAAAAATCCGTATGCCGGAACTCAAACGGAAAAAAATCTTGAGGCAGCTTTTGCCGGTGAATCGCAGGCAAGGAATAAATATACTTATTTTGCTTCCGTTGCAAAAAAGGAAGGGTATGAACAGATTTCCGCGCTTTTTCTTAAAACAGCCGACAACGAAAAGGAACACGCAAAGATGTGGTTCAAAGAGCTTAAAGGAATAGGAAATACGGCTGAAAACCTTGAAGCTGCCGCTGACGGTGAAAATTATGAATGGACGGATATGTATGAGAGTTTTGCCGTAACGGCGGAAAAAGAGGGTTTCAGCGAGCTTGCGGCAAAGTTTCGTGCTGTCGGGGAAATAGAAAAACATCACGAGGAGCGTTACCGTGCCCTTTTGAAAAATGTTGAAATGCAGCAGGTATTTGAAAAGAGTGAAGTTAAAATATGGGAATGTCGAAACTGTGGTCATATAGTTGTTGGAACAAAAGCTCCCGATGTCTGCCCTGTTTGTGCACACCCGCAGAGCTATTTTGAGGTTCATGCCGAAAATTATTGATAATATTTGATGTGCCGAAAGAGGTGCAAAAACAATAAAATACGGCTTTGACCGTTCCACAGAAACGGATTTATAAGGCAGAATAACTAAAATGCGGTATTCCCGTAAACAGGACTGCCGCATTTTAATTACGATATTATTTTACTCTTGTGTATTTCCGTCGTTGCCGTCTGTATCGTTTACTTCATCATACACAGCGGCTTTTTGCGGGAGAGGTTCTCCGTCAAAATGAATACCTATGCCGTTTACTTCTACTCCTTCGTCTGCCCTAATCATTATGTATTTGACCCCGTCAACTACCTTTGCATCTACCATAAAACTGAATTTCGGGTCTACCTTAATAGATACGTATGAATTTTTAAGTTCAAATTGCTTGGGGTCGATAATATTCTGCGGAGGAATTTCGATCTTCTCTCCGAACCCGTTTACAAAATTCTCATCAAACGATACCATTTCTTCATCTTTTGCGCCGCAGGTGGTGAGAACACGTCTTACGTCATTTTTATCAAGCATAAGCGGTTCGGGATCTTTGCTTTCCTTATGCTCCGTTATCATATCGGAAATCATGTTATGTACAGATTGGACAAATCCTAAATTTCTGCTTTCCGAGGTGGAATCGGAAACGACATTTCTGAATGTCTGTTTTTGTTCGGCTGCCGGCATTTGTGCCGTTACACCGAAAAGCGACTCAACAACTTCGGCATAATTTTCTTTCGTGCTTCTTGTATAAAATAACGCATTATATATGTTTGTTTTACGATCATCGAAACACGGATACATAAATCCTATCTCGGGTGCCGAAACGGCGGATTCTGCACCTATATTGCGGAAACTGTTGTCTGCTGTGGAAAATCCGAGGGCGGCTCTCGTTATTTTTATGGGACATATGCTGCATACGAAATATCTGAAAATATCCGTTGAATCCATAAGATCCTCATCATTTTTGGAAAATGACGGTACATCGTAGGCATCGTATGCCAGTAATATAAGATAGTTCCCGTCTGTTACAAAAGATGATATTATTTTTTCATAGAGGGTGTCAAGAAGCTCTTCATTTTTAAGCTCACTTTCTCTTATATCGGAAAGGAGTTTGTACTCTTCCCCGCTTTCGACCTGTTCCGTACTAAATTCAATATTCATCAGATTGCGTCCGACAGCTCCGCTGATACTCTTTTTCATAAGTTTCAAAAGCCAGTCCTGCTGTTCTTCGGAAAGCATATTGACAGGCACTTCAAATTTTGAAACTATTTCTTTTGTGGCGGCAACATAGCAGCCATGTACATATGCAATATTTCCTTTGTCGGGTTTAAAACGTTTTTTGATTTCAGCCAATTCTTTGTCAGTCATAATATCATTTCTCCTTGGTAATAAATAAATGTATGGGATATATATATCCCCGTAAATATAAATTATAGCAGGAAAATGTGCGAAAAACAATAACTATTAACAGATATTTTGTCATTTCCGTATCAATAATATCCTTTTTAACAGTTGCTTTTTTTCTTTATTCATGTTATCATTGTAGAGGCGAATGGAGGTGTGAATGTGAAGGTTGTCAAGTATTTCGATATAATAAAAAAATACGGACAGGATATACTTGAGTCAAAAGGAATGAAAATCGAAAAGTTATGTGTTCAGCACGGCAGCTTCAGCGTTTATGAACATTCGCTTTTTGTGACGTCCATGTGTATAGTAATATCAAAAAAGTTAAGGATAAAGGTTAATGAAAGAGCAATGGTGCGAGGAGCTCTGCTTCATGATTATTTTCTCTACGACTGGCATAAGCCTACAAAACAGAAAAAACTTCATGGCTTCAAACACCCTAAAATAGCCCTTGAAAATGCAAATAAAGAATATTTCCTCGGAAAAATCGAACAAAATATGATATTGCGGCATATGTTCCCGCTTACTCCGAAACCGCCGAAATATCGGGAGGCTGTTATTTTATGCATTTCCGATAAAATTTGCGCAACATATGAAACCGTGGGGGGATTTAAAAATAAAATAGTTAGAATATTTAGGAGAGTTGATATAAATGCCTGATTTGGCGCTGACGTTGGAAAGATATTTCTTTTGGCTTGTTATGTATAGTTTTGCTGGTTGGGTATATGAATCCGCACTTGAGTCTTTCAGACAAAAACGTCTTGTAAACCGCGGATTTCTTAACGGGCCGTATTGCCCTATTTACGGTTTCGGTTCTCTGCTTGATGTTTTGGTACTCGGTAATCTCAGGTACAATCCGATTGTTTTGTTTGTATCAAGTGCAGTGCTTACCTGTCTGCTGGAATATATAACCTCTGTCGTTATGGAAAAGATATTTAATGTACGTTGGTGGGATTATAACGATTTTAAGTTTACCGTATTCGGAAAAGAAATTTTTGTAGGAAAATTCAATATAAACGGAAGAGTTTGTCTTGTCGGTGCGATTGCATTCGGAACGCTGTCCGTACTGCTTGTCTATTTTATACACCCGTTTGTGGTTTCACTTACCGACAAGCTGTCATATCCTTTGTTCCACTATGTTTGTGCAGGATTACTGTTTTTAATTTTAATAGACTGTCTGCATACCGTGTTGGGTTTTTCGAGCTTCAACGAAAAGTTGAAGGGACTTGCCTCGAATATAGGTCAAATTCGTGTAAATTTGAACGACAAATTTCAGTCAACCTCCGCATATGAAAAGATCAATTCGACTTATGAGAAATTTGTTAAAAGTCTTAATCGCCAGCAGTTACGTCTTATTCGTTCTTTTTCCCAGTTGCGTTCGATAAAATACAGAAAAATTTCAGAGGAAGTAAAAAAATTTATTTTTAGAAAAGACAGAAACAAAAAACAATAAATAAAGGAAATTTCCGATTAAAAAGCGGAAGTTTCCTTTTTCTTTATGTTATGTTATACTATTTTATTGTGTCATCTATATTGAAATCGGGTATATATGACTTATTGGCAGAATTAAGTTCCTGCGCAAAGCCGTCAAGTGACGTTTTTGTCAGTTCGTTAAGTACCTTATCATACTCTCGCGGGGTGATACAGCGGTTTATTTCGGGGTAATCTTTAGCATTGGCAACGGGAATATACTGCCCCATAAGGCTAACCAGAATGTTATCCCCGAAGGTATCATCAAGATATTTTATGACCTCGATCGAATTTCTTGTATTCTGCGGCAGAATTAAATGTCTTACGATCGTACCTTTTAACATCATTCCGTTATCGTCAAAAACCGGCTTTCCGGTCTGACGCACCATTTCCTCCAATGCCCGTGATGCATATTCAAAGTAATTGGATGCACCCGAATACTTCGCTGAAATATCATTCCGTATATATTTGAGATCCGGCAGATATATGTCAATCATTCCCTCAAGCCGTTTAATTGTTTCGGCTTTCTCATATCCTCCCGTATTGTAAACGACGGGTACGGACGGTTTATAATGTGACAATGCCTCAATAATACTATCAACATACGGCGTGGGACTTACAAGGTTGATATTATGTACTTGCAGCTCCTCAAGTTTTTTAATATACCCGATAAGTTCCGAAACGGTTATGCTCTTACCGTGACCCTGCGAGCTTATTTTTTGATTTTGACAGAATACACACGAAAGCACGCATCCCGAAAAGAAAATCGTTCCTGACCCGTTTTTTCCGCTTATACACGGTTCTTCCCACATATGCGGAGCTGCCCTTGCTATTTTAGGAAGATACCCCGCTTTACAAAAACCTCTGCCCTTTTCAGCCGTTCTTACTGCATTACAATTTCTCGGACATAACGAGCATACGATAAAATCCTTGTCATTCATAGGCTTCCCTAAGTACAGGGTTTATCAGTTTCTCAATGGCAGAGAAATAGTCCGCTTTTTCTGTTTTCAGCTCGGAAATACTTTTAGCAAGACCGCATTTATCCCTAAGTTCTTCAATGTTTGATATTAGAGCCTCTGCATCATTCATACCCAGCAATTTAGCCATTTCAGTCAGTTTTTCGGCGATATTTGCATTGTCTTTTATAAGACGGCGAATAACACAAGGCAGCAAAACCGCACAAACAAGACCTCCATAAATAATATCCAAACCGCAAAGCAGACCCGCATCCGTATTTGCAGCGGCAATACCTGCCATAGCCGAAGCCTCGGATATTTTTTCCTCTGCGATTACATTCCTTGTACCGTTTTGATATATATAAGGGAGATATTCAAAAATATTCTTAACAGCCTTGATTACAAACCCGTCCGTATATTCAGATGAATATTCCGATATATATGCGGAAATTGCAAGTGTAAGCTGAGCGAAGCCCGGAGCATTATCGAGTATTTCGGGAAGTTCGCAGGTATAATCCGAGTCAATAATACTAATATCGGGCATAAGGCTGTAATTGGCAGCTATATGTATGCTGTCGTTCTTTTCGTCTTTGACAAACGCATACGGTGTCACCTCCGAGCCGTTTCCGTACAAAACAGGAATTACGGCAAGAAGTGATTTTCTGTTTTCCTTTGAGAATATTTCCTCGGTATTTCGTAAATCGACAAATTTTTCAATCAGATCTTTCGGTTTCAAATCCGGTTTTTCATAAAATGCCCGCATTAGTTTCGCAGCATTTGCCGATTTATATGTTCCAAATGAAATCACGGTATCAGCTCCGAAAAGGCTCATAGCCTTTGCCCCCTCGGCAATACATTCAAATGTAATTTCAGAGGGTATGTTACTGAATACCGTACATTGTATTCCGACAGACTTGAGTTTTCTCCCGATAGAATTAACATAACCTTTTTTATATAATTCATTGTCAGCAACGATAAATGCTCTTTTTTTGCCATATACGGTTTTCAATTCGTCAAGCGATGACCACATACAGCCCTTTTTAAAATATATCTTTTCGGGTATTCTGAACCAAAGCATTATTCTACACCTTCCGTTTATATAAGAATAAAGGTTCTGCCATAACCTGTGCATACTGTCATGACAGAACCTGTAATTTTTAATTATTTACCATAGTATGCTTTAAGATATATTTCCTTAATTTCATAGAAAAGCGGATACCTCGGATTAGCTCCGGTACACTGGTCGTCAAAAGCATTAACAACCATTTCATCGAGTGTTGCAAGGAAATCTTCTTCTTTTACACCGTAGTCCGCAAT
The DNA here is from genome assembly GCA_947589415.1 of uncultured Clostridia bacterium. Taxonomy (GTDB): domain Bacteria; phylum Bacillota; class Clostridia; order Oscillospirales; family Acutalibacteraceae; genus UBA1213. Next base: position 13,245 of record CANQBP010000011.1, on the reverse strand, counting down.
AGTTTTCCTGACTCCGCATCTCTCTTTGAGTTCCTCAATTTTTTGAATGAAGAGTTCAAGAGTTTCATTATCGTCTTTTCCGTACACGCCGCAGAAATTAGCACATTCAACATATCTTTCAAGCGTATGCGGGTATGCATACTGCGAAAACGTTCCCATTTTCGGAGGAACCGGAACGGCGTTATATCTGAGGACATAGGATATAAGAAGTGCATTGGCAATACCGTGCGGTATATGGTGATAAGCACCGAGTTTATGAGCCATTGAATGGCATACACCGAGGAATGCATTGGCAAACGCCATACCTGCCATTGTTGATGCATTAGCCATTTTTTCACGGGCAATAGGATCATTCGCACCGTTTTCATATGCAGACGGCAAATACTCAAATATAGTTTTCATTGCCTGCAGTGCAAGACCGTCCGTGTACGGAGTAGCCATTATAGATGCATAAGCCTCAAGTGCGTGTGTTAAAGCATCTATACCCGATGCACTTGTAAGACCTTTCGGCTGGTTCATCATATTGTCTGCATCAATAATTGCCATGTTCGGCATAAGTTCATAATCGGCAAGCGGATACTTAATTCCTGTCTTTTCGTCCGTGATAACGGCAAACGGAGTAACCTCGGAGCCTGTACCCGATGAAGTAGGAATAGCAATAAAGTAAGCCTTTTCACCCATTTTCGGGAACGTGTAAATTCTCTTTCTGATATCCATGAAACGCATTGCCATATCAAGGAAGTCAGCTTCGGGGTGTTCATAAAGTACCCACATTATCTTTCCGGCATCCATTGCCGAACCTCCGCCGAGTGCTATTATTGTATCGGGTTCAAAAAGGCGCATAGCTTCCGCACCCTCTTTTGCAGAGGCGAGAGTCGGGTCGGGCTGAACATTATAAAATGCGGTATGCTGTATTCCAAGCTCGTCGAGTTTATCTTCAATGGGCTTTACATAGCCGTTTTTATAAAGAAATTCATCAGTTACGATAAATGCCTTTTTCTTTCCCATAACAGATCCGAGTTCGTCAAGGGCAACGGGCATACAGCCTTTTTTGAAATATACCTTTTGCGGCGCTCTGAACCAAAGCATATTTTCTCTGCGTTCGGCTACGCTCTTAATATTCAAAAGATGCTTAATTCCGACATTTTCCGATACGGAGTTTCCGCCCCACGAACCGCAGCCGAGTGTGAGTGACGGTGTCAGCTTGAAGTTATACAAGTCACCGATACCGCCGTGTGATGACGGTGTATTTATGAGTATTCGGCAGGTTTTCATCGCATTATAGTGCTTTTCAATCTTTTCCTGTTGTGCGGGGTGTATATACAGTGAAGAGGTATGACCGTATCCTCCGTCAGCAACGAGCTGCGCAGCTTTCTCAAGTGCCTCGTCAAAGGTTTCAGCCTTATACATGGCAAGTACGGGAGAGAGCTTTTCATGTGCAAACTCTTCGCTTATATCTACTGATTCTACCTCACCGATAAGAATTTTTGTATCTTCGGGAACATCAACTCCGGCGAGCTTTGCAATAGTGTGCGCCTTTTGTCCGACAATCTTTGCATTGAGCGCACCGTTAATAATAATCGTTTTTCTTACCTTATCAAGTTCATCGGGCTTGAGGAAATAGCAACCTCTTTCCGCAAACTCCTTCTTAACCTCATCATATATGTCCGACAGAACCGTAACACTCTGCTCCGATGCGCAGATCATACCGTTATCAAATGTCTTAGAGTGGATTATTGAGCTTACAGCAACCTTGATATCGGCAGTACTGTCAATAATTACGGGTGTATTGCCCGCTCCGACTCCGAGAGCCGGTTTACCGGAAGAATATGCAGCCTTAACCATTCCGGGTCCGCCGGTTGCGAGAATTGTATCTGCATTTCTCATAAGCTCGTTTGTAAGTTCAAGTGACGGCACATCTATCCAGCCGATTATCCCCTTCGGCGCACCTGCTTTTACTGCTGCATCAAGAACAATCTTAGCGGCAGCAATAGTGGATTTCTTTGCACGGGGGTGCGGGCTTATGATTATACCGTTTCTTGTTTTAAGACAGATAAGTGTCTTAAATATTGCGGTAGATGTCGGGTTAGTTGTAGGAATAACAGCCCCTATAACTCCGATAGGTTCTGCTATCTTTTTCAGTCCGAATGCGGAATCATATTCGATCACACCGCAGGTCTTGGTATTTTTATATGCATTGTATATATACTCGGAAGCATAATGATTCTTTATTATCTTATCTTCCTTAACTCCCATTCCTGTTTCTTCAACAGCCATAACGGCAAGCGGAATACGTGCCTGATTGGCTGCTATTGCGGCGGCCTTAAAAATTTCATCAACCTGTTCTTGAGTATAGGTTGCAAAAATCTTTTGAGCTTCTCTTACTTCCTGGAGCTTTTTATTAAAGCTGTCGAGATCCTCAACAAGACCGTCCGGTGTAATTTTAACATCGACTTCATTATTATTAGCCATAGTTGTTATTCCTCCATTTATATATTGTACTGTGACTCATCATCTTCTCCAATACAATAATATTATATAGGATTGTTAAAAAGTTGTCAATATTATTTTTTTACTTTTTCCCTGTATATTTTGACGGTTTTGCGGCAGGAAAAATTCAATTCGGTTAAATTTTTCAATTCTTTGTTTAATTTCTATTATTATATAATGATTTGTTCGGATAACTTTTATGCAAGATATACCCATGATATCCCGATGTTTTTTAATCATGCACAATGACAGTCCGAAAAATATAATTATTTTAGATATTTACACGATTTTTTAAAAAAAGAAGTTTCTGCTTTGAGCCGTTCGGCTTAAAACAGAAACTCCGATATTTATGACATTATTGTTTCATTCATTATCATTATCGTATTTTTTAAGTATATTTATAACGGTTTTGCGTTTTATCATCTTTCCGTTTAAAAATACAAATTCGTTTTCATCACCTTTTGAAAGTGACCTGAGTTTTTCGATATCTTCATAATACAGCTCATCATCTGCGTTATTATTTTTTGAAATTTCATCTTGATATTTTTTTTCCTCAACATACGGATCAATTACGTGTTTTTTCAATGTTTTATAAGAATTGAATACTATAATATATGAACACATGACAGGCAGAAGCAATATTGTTAAAATTGACATAATCGCCAGTATTAAATATATATTTCTTGCAAACATGAATATTGAATATATGATTACAGCCGTGAAAGCAAAAGAAATTACGGTTTTAAGATGACCTGCAATGCCTTTTATGACGAGAAGTACAGAATTTTTTACTATATCCCCCAATTTTAAATCGACGGTAACACACATGGTAAGGAAACTGTTTTCAAAAAAAAGAAAGAAGAGTGTAAAGAATATTGTCATTCCGAACAATACTGTCATAAAAGAATCATTAAGACCCGTACCGTAAAATGAAAACGTGACAAAAAGTCCGATTGAAATGATATAAAGGACTATCGAATTTATAAGGAAATAAAATGAATTTTCTTTGATACCTTTTATAAAATCTTTGACGGGGTGAATTTCTTCCCCGATAGTTACCCTTCTGACAACATAGAACAGTCCCGCAAAAAACGGCGACAGAAACGGTATGGCAAGAAAAATTATAAATATGTTATTAACTCCGAAATTATAAAGCAGATATATAATTACGGCAAAGACGGCGACAGGAATACAGAACAACATATTTACCAGCGTCAGCTTGCCTGCATTTTCAAAATACCCTCCCAAAAAGTCCGATAATGTCATTTTTTTATACTTTGTTTGATTTTTTTCCATCGTTTACACTTCCTAAACAATTTTTACCGATATCGGCTTACTGAAAACCGAACAGCCACGAAAACATAAAAGAGAACAGCATATCAACTGCCGAGGATATTGCCGCAAGAAAAAGCAGCCATAGCATAGACAGGAGATATTTTTTCATCTGTATATGCGGGTCATCGCTTACAGCGGTTTTTCTGAATACGGATATTATTTTTATCGAGTTGCGGAAAGCCTCTTGAGAAGCCGCAGCAATTACGGCGGAACATAAAAAAGCTCCCGGCAGTATAATCAAAATATTGTAAAGTATTCCGGTAAGGCCGTATGCGGCATAGAGATATCCGACCGAAAGCCCGTATCCGTACCCCTTTATAAACGGCACAAATACGGCAATAAAACCGCCCCAGACGGAAAGCCCCAATAAAAAAACAACCAATATAAATATAAACGCAGATGCAAAAGAAGCTACAAACGCATCAATCATACTTTGTGAACATCTGACCTTAAAATTTGTCAAAAAAATTACATCAAGACTTTCCATAAGCTGTTTATCCGCTGCCCTGCCGCCGAGGGCACCCAATGTTATTCCCGCAAAAAGCGTCAGCATAAAAACAACGAATAACAGATTTTTTCTTATCTCCGGCAGTCTGACATATCCTTTTTTACGAAACGGTGACGAAAAAATTATCTTCTTCATAAGCATTAACTCTCCCATATAACTTTGGTTATCTTGTTGTTAATGTTTATGAATAAGTATTGAGCAAAATGATAATCCTCTATGTGAAATATCAAAACATACAATCAGTGTGCTATTTCTTGCCGCCGTAGAAACTCTCCGCATAGCGCACGCTGTCCATAGCGTCTGCACCGTAAAAATCCGCACCTATCATATCGGCATATTCCTGATTAAGTACGGCGCCGCCCACCATGATTTTAATATTTCTGTCGGTTTCGTTAAGCAGCTTTATCGTTTCAGCCATGGACGGCACGGTTGTTGTCATTAGCGCACTCAATCCGACAAGTTTACAATTATGTTCAAGTGCGCATTGTTTTATCTCCTCCGGGGGTACATCTCTGCCGAGGTCGTAAACCGTAAATCCGTAGCTTTCCATAAGTACCTTGACGATATTTTTACCGATATCGTGTATATCCCCCTTTACGGTTGCAAGGACGATAGCCTTGCTTTTATCCGATTGTTCGGACGGTATTTTTTTCTTAACACACTCAAATGCAGATGTTGCCGCATCAGCACTCATAAGAAGCTGGGGCAAATATGCCTTTTTTTGTTCAAACGCCGTTCCTATTTCATTAAGAGCAGGTATTATATGGTTATTTATTATATCAAGCGGTTCGGTATTATCTTCCAATAATTTTTCGGTTTGTATAACCGCGCTGTCTTTAAGTCCCCTTGCGATACTTGAACGAAGTGTTTCCTCGGATTTTATTTCGGTCTGTTTTGACGGGGCATTGATATCCGAGGAAGCGTATGATATATAATCAACGCACCCGTTGTCGAGCATATTTAACGCACGGTATGCATAATATACATTCATCATGGCGGAAGAGAAAGGGTTCATTATCGCACAATTAAGACCGCATTGGAGGGCGGTTGAATAAAATGTTGATGTTATCAGATCTCTTTGGGGCAGACCGAATGAAATATTGGAAATGCCAAGACTCGTTTTTACACCGAGGTCACGTATTAGTCTTATTGATTCGAGAGTAACGACGGCACTTTCGGGATTTGATGATATTGTGAGTGCAAGGGGGTCAACTATTATATTGTTTTTTGATATGCCGTATGTATCCGCACATTCGATAATTTTTCGTGCTATATCCGCACGTCCCTGCGCCGTATCGGGTATGCCTTTCTCATCAATTGTAAGCGCAATCAATGCTCCGCCGTATTTCCGAACGATCGGGAAAACATTTTTCATGCTTTCTTCCGTACCGTTTACAGAATTAACGAGCGGTTTGCCGTTATATATTCTTACGGCTTTTTCGAGGGTATCATAATTTGTCGAATCTATTTGCAGCGGTAAATCCGTCACGGCTTGCAGGGCTGAAACGCATTTTATCATCATTTCTGTTTCGTCTATTTCGGGCAATCCCACATTTACATCGAGAATATGCGCTCCAGCATCTGTCTGCTTTATACCTTCGTTTAGAATATAATTGAGATTTCCGCTTCGGAGTGCCTCTTTGAGTTTAGATTTACCGGTAGGGTTTATGCGCTCGCCGATTAGAACAGGTTCTTTATGTACAAAAACAGCGTGTGTATATGACGATACGCAGGTATGCTCCTTTTTATCGGGCAATACATACGGAAGTGACTCGGTTTTTTTGATCATTTTCTCGATAAATTCGGGTGTAGTTCCACAGCACCCGCCGAGTATCGTACCTCCCTGTTCGGCAATTTCCGCCATATAATCAGAAAATTCATCTGCATTGATATTATATACCGTTTCCCCGTTTCTCACCTCCGGAAGTCCCGCATTAGGATTAACTATAACGGGAATAGAGGAATACTCCCTAAATTTCCCTATTATTCCGAGCATTATATCCGGGCCGAGTGAACAATTCATTCCGAGAGCCGATACTCCGAGTCCCTCAAGCATAGCAATCATTGCTTCGGGATTTGCCCCTGTCATCAGTTTTCCGCTTTCGTCATATACATTTGTAACGAATATCGGTAAATCACAATTTTCCTTAGCGGCAATAACGGCTGCTTTTGTTTCATAACTGTCATTCATGGTTTCTATCAGTATAAGGTCTGCACCACATTCTGACGCAACCTTTACATTATCTGCAAAAACCGATACTGCCTCCTCAAATTTCATCTGACCTAACGGTTCGAGAAGCTGACCTGTCGGCCCCATATCAAAAGCGACATATGCATCACTTCTGCCGTCGGCAGCCGTTTTTGCGCATTTTATTCCCGCCCTTATGAGTTCGCCGTAATTCTCAAACTTATCACGGTTAATGCCGAATGTATTGGTTTTTACTATATTTGCACCGGCATCAAAATACATATTATGCAAGGCAATTATCTTTTCGGGATATGCTATGTTCCATAATTCCGGAGGCTGACCGGCAGGAAGTCCCATATTTTGGAGAACCGTTCCCGTTCCCCCGTCAAAATATATTCTTTTTTCTTTTATCAATTCAAGTATGTTTTTCATTTTTTATCCCCATTACAGCAGTTATAGATTTCATAGGTGTCATCAGATATGACGGACTAAGACTTATTCCGAGAAGTGATTGAGCGTTAAGCCTTTCTAACAGCGGTTTTTGAAGTGTGAGGGAAAGATCCCCGTATCCCGGACTGAACCTTACGGCGCAGTCAAGACCGTCCCCCATGATATTGCAGGCATAATCGCAAAACGAATCTATTGCCGCCGATGCGGCAGCATCGGTTATAAAATATTCGGCTTGTGAAGTTATTTTCAGCTTTGCAAGTTCTCTGTCAACGGCTATCCCCGCAGTAAGGGCCATAACGAAGGCTTCACTGCACCCGTGAAGATTTTTGTAGAGGTTTTTGCTGTATGCTTTCATAAACCCGAAATCACATACATTCCCCCCGCTTAAATCAACATTAGTGCGTATATATACGCATTTATAATTTATTATTCCGAGCAGCGAACGTTTACACGACTCAATAACATCATTTGTGTATCCGCGTTCCACTTTCAAACGCTGAGCAAGCTCATTTTTATTTATTTCTACACTTTCCGCTTTTGCGTTTATCATAAAAATATCACTGCTTTTCAAACTTCTCACCTCACTGTCGTACAATAATGATACCATATTCCGATACTATTTTCAAGACAGCTTATTTACATAAATTACATAACGAATTACCGTTTTGCTGCTTTTATCATTTAATTTACTTAATTATCCGCAAATACCTGTTTTTTCACAATTTATATACATTAAATTGCTGTATAGAATATAGTCAAAATAACGTTTTCCCATGTTAAAAACATCAATATGTAAAAAACAGACTCATAATCGTTAATTACTGACTAAAAAATTTACTGCTCTTTGTCGAATTATGGGTTAAATTTTCCATAAAAAATTTCTAAAAAATATAATTTCCGTTAAGTTTCATAATTTTTTATGTTTTAAATAATAAAAATTTAATAAAACAGTTGCATTTTCAAATCGTTTTGTGTAAAATGTATATAGAGGTTTTGTAGATTTATGTTTTTATTTATTTCTAAACTGTACTCTACAAACGTTTTAAATCTATTTTTTATATTTTCTATTTTAAAGTGAGGGAACAAAATATGTCTAACAGATTGTTTCAAGGTGTAATACACCAGATGAGAGATACCATAGACAGAACAATAGGTGTTATTGATGAAACCTCCGTGGTTATCGCTTGCAGCGAACTCGGTAAGATCGGCGAAGTAAACGAGCATATAACTTCGGAAATGCTTACATCTGCCGCTCCGTTTGTTCTTAACGGTTATACATATAAGTCGTTCGGCAACAATCCGAGAAATGAGTATGCCGTTTTTGTTGCGGGAAATGATTATGCCGCTCAAAAATATGCCGCAATACTTGCTATATCGCTCGGCAGCATTAAACAATACTATGATGAAAAATACGATAGAGGCAATTTTATTAAAAATGTTATTCTCGACAATATACTGCCGGGAGATATTTATTTGAAATCAAGAGAGCTTAAATTTAATTCCGATGTAACAAGAGTATGTATGCTTATAAAAATATCTTCAAAAACGGATATTTCCGCTTTTGACGTCATACAAAACCTTTTCCCCGATAAGTCTAAGGATTTTGTTATCAACATAAATGAAACCGATATAGCGCTTGTCAAGGAAATTAAGCAGGATATCGACTCAAAGGATCTTGAAAAACTTGCCGGTTCGATAGTGGACACGCTTTCGGGAGAATTTTATACGCACTGTGTTATAGGAATAGGAACGCCCGTGACCGGAATTAAGGATCTTGCACGTTCATTCAAGGAAGCACAAGTTGCTCTTGAGGTAGGTAAGGTTTTTGACACGGAACGTTCGATCGTAAATTATGACAAGCTGGGAATTGCAAGACTTATATACCAACTCCCGACAACCCTTTGCGATATGTTCCTTAAAGAGGTATTTAAGAGAGGCTCCATAGAGTCGCTCGATCAGGAAACCTTGTTTACAATACAGCGTTTCTTTGAAAATAACCTTAATGTTTCCGAAACATCAAGAAAGCTGTTTGTACATAGAAATACTCTTGTTTACAGACTTGAAAAAATAAAGAAACTGACCGGTTTGGATTTGAGAGAATTTGAGGACGCCATTATATTTAAGGTAGCACTCATGGTAAAGAAATACCTTTCCTCCAATCCCATAAAATATTGATAATACTGCGTTTTCGCACGAATACGGTTCATTGTACGTATTATTACTAACGGGTCTTGGCATCGTTAGTCACGGCACGGCCGAAAGATGTGTTTGAAAACCATTATGCGGGGGTCGTCCTATTACGGGGCGGCCCCGTATTTAAAAGTAATTTTTTGTGCATTGCTTTGAAAGACTGCGGAAATTGGTTTTATTTTGCAAAAATACTCTAAAACATTTCGTAAATGATAAAAAATACCGAAAAAGAAAACTTTATGCCGTAAATTTTCCGAACGAAACGGCATTTCCAAATTTATTTTTCAAGTTAAGTGTTTTATATTTGACCTTGCGGGTAATATATTGTATAATTAGATAAGGATATAAAAATACATTTATACATACGTTAAATAAGGGTGCGATACAGATGATTCATCTTGAAAATATTACCAAAATATACCCCAACGGTACCGAGGCACTTAAAAATATAAGCCTTGATATAAAACAGGGAGAGTTTGTTTTTATAGTCGGGCCTTCGGGTGCGGGAAAAAGTACATTTCTTAAACTTCTTATACGTGAGGAAACCGCCAATTTCGGTAAGATTACGGTAAACGGGTATGACCTCATGAAAATAAAAAGGCAAAAAATCCCCTATCTCAGGAGAACAATGGGAATTGTTTTTCAGGATTTCCGACTTATTGATAAAATGAATGTTTATGACAACATAGCGTTTGCAATGAGGGCAATAGGGGCGCATGAAAGGGATATTAAAAAACGTGTGAGATTCGTAATAGATATGGTCGGGCTTAACGGTAAGGAAAAATGCCGGCCTAACGAACTTTCGGGAGGGGAACAGCAAAGAGTCAGCCTTGCAAGGGCTCTTGTTAATAATCCCGAAATGCTTATTGCGGACGAACCGACCGGAAATATAGATCCGAAAATGTCCTTTGATATTATGAAGAAACTGGTGGAAATAAATAACAGGGGTACAACGATTATAGTTGTGACCCATGAACATGAGTTGGTCAAGAAATTCGGCGGAAGGGTCATTATAATAAAAAACGGAGAAATTGAAGTTGACCAACAGCTTCCTACAAAATATCATCCTTTAAAGGAAATTGATAATATTGATGATAATAGTGAGGAGGCAGAACAATGAAATTTACAAGCAGCAGATATCTTGTAAAAGAAGGTCTTAAAAATATTTGGAATAACAGAATGATGTCACTTGCCTCGATAGTTGTCCTTGTTTCCTGTCTTATCATAACGGGGGCGGCAATACTTCTTTCGGCAAATGTCAACAGCCTTATTTCAACCATAGGCGACGATAATCAGATAAACATATACCTTGATTATAAGATGTCCGATATTGATGCGATAAAATTAGGACCTGAAATTAAGAAAATTTCAAATGTAGATCAATGTGAATTTTATTCTAAGGACGAGGGTATTAAGGAATTTAAGGATAAAATCGGCAATGACATCTACCAAAGTATGCAGGGTGATGATAATCCTCTCGGTCATGTCTATAAGGTAAGACTAAAGGACTTGTCAGAATATGAAAGCACGATAAACGAAATTAAGAAAATTGACGGTGTTGTGAGTGTGAGTGACAGGGCTGCGGTTGCAAGAACCCTTACGAAGCTGAATTACTTCGTAACTATTGCCGGATTTTGGCTTGTTCTCATACTCGGAGTGGTTACGCTTTTCATTATATCCAATACTATAAAAATGACTATGTATTCAAGACGATTTGAAATCAGCATAATGAAATCCGTGGGTGCTACAAATACATTCGTTCGTATCCCGTTTATTATTGAAGCTATGTCAATAGGACTTATAGCCGGTCTTTTCTCTTCCGTGGTGCTTATTTGTTTATATGAACCGATAAGAGAATCTGCCGGAAGTATGCTTTCAATGATTGCCTCCTCAACCATTCCGCTTGGGGATATATGGCTTAGGGTATTACTCGGATTTTCGGGTGCGGGAATCCTTATAGGCGCACTTGGGGGAGTTATTTCAATAACAAAGTATTTGCGAAGAGAAGGAGGGGAAATTCTTGGCTGGTAAACATAAACTGAGGAGATTTTTTATCTGTCTTGCATCTGTTGTGCTGTCTGCATCTATGGTTGCTGTATCTAATACATATGCGTTTGATGAGGAAGAAAATTCCCGTGAGCATGAACAGCTTCAGCAGGAAAACTCCGAGTATGCTCAAGAGCTTGAGGAAACCGAAAAGGCTTTAAAGGAGAAAGAAGAATACAGCAAAAAGCTGCAAAAACAAATATCGGAGCTTACAACAAAAATCAAAGACAGCAATAACAAAATAAAGGAACTTAATTCGGAAATTAAGGAAAATCAAGTTCGTATAGATGAACGTCTTTCGGCTATTGATGACAGACTTAATTTGCTGAAAGCGAGATTGCGTTCACTTTATATGGCAGGTGATGTGTCAACGCTCGAAGTGATACTCAAGGCAAAGGATTTTTCTGATTTTGTAGATAAAATGGAGCTTGCGCAAAGTATATCGGCTTATGACAGTAATCTTATAAACGGCCTAAAGGCCGAAATGGAGGGTATCGGCAAGGAACAGGAAAAACTTCGCAGTGATAAGCTCGCGGTTGAAAACGAAAAAAAGAAACTTGAAGAGAGTAAGAAAGAGATCAACGCATTGTCTGAAGAAAATTCGTCCGTCATTCTCGAACTTACACAACATAAGCAGGATACGGAACAGGCAATGAAGGAAAATCAAATACGTCAGCAGGAGCTTGAAAAGGCACTCGAAGAATACAACAAAGAGCTTGCGGAAAAAATCAAAAAACGCAGACTTGAGTTGTTGCAGCAGCAACAACAGCAGCAACAGTCCTCCGGAGGAGATAATAACACAAATACGGATAATGGCAATGATGAATCGTTTGTTGATACGACCGGAGGCTTTGTCTGGCCTTGTCCGGGGCATACATATCTTACTTCAACGTTTGAAGAGTGGAGAGGTGCGGATAACCACGGCGCACTTGATATTGCCGACGGTGATGTATATGGTTCGCCGGTTGTTGCTTGTTGGTACGGAACGGTTATGTCGACCTTTGAAGGCTGTCCGCACGATTACGGAAAATCATCAAGCTGCGGCTGCGGCGGAGGTTACGGAAATTATGTTATGATAGATCACGGAAACGGAAAGGTTTCTATATACGGACATCTTTCGGGAGTTGCAATTTCTCCGGGAACGGAGGTCGTTCCGGGACAGCTTATAGGATATGTAGGTTCTACAGGATATTCAACAGGTCCGCACCTGCATTTTGAAATGCAGTACTACGGTGTGCGCTACAATCCCCTTGATGAATACGAATAAATTTGTTATGACAATATGTAAAAAACACAACCGGGCTTTTTCAAGTACGGTTGTGTTTTTTTAACGGTAATATTTAACTCCCGTGCCTGCTGTATCGTATCCCCTCAATTCTCCAGCGACTTCAAATAATAATTTGAAAATGGTAAAATAACTCCAAGCAGGTCTGGATAAGTGTTAAGACCGGAAAAGGAGTTGATCAGAATGGATAAAATAGCGGAGGTAAAGCAAGTTGTCAGACATGATAACTGGAAACGGATGTATGAAGAATATCAGCGGAGCGGCATGAAGGTTAATGACTGGTGTGTCATGCAGGGACTATCGGTAAAGACATTTTACTATCGTCTGAAAGTGATCCGTGAGGAACTGCTTAACGAAACCAACCAACATGATATTGTACCGGTGATGAAGTGTAAAACCGAAATGCCGTCAGATATGAGTACAACAAAGTCAGATGAGAAAATACATATTAACGGAAACGGAATAGAAATCGAACTGCCAACAACCATATCAGCTGAGCTGATGATAGCCATACTTCGAGGGATGAGATCATGTTAAAGGAAATAAGTGGACCGTATTACATTGTGTGCGGATACACAGATCTTCGTCGGGGTATTGACGGACTTGCAGGTATCATTCAGCAGAATTTTAAGCTTGATGTATGTTCGGGAGCAGTATTTCTGTTTTGCGGACGAAGGTACGACAGAATCAAGGCATTGCTGTGGGAAGGTGATGGTTTTCTGCTGCTTTACAAGCGTCTGGATAACGGCAGAT
>CANQBP010000010.1 GCA_947589415.1 uncultured Clostridia bacterium | reverse complement strand
TTGTATGTCAGAAATACATTATCAAGGGTGTTGCTGCCGGTGCTGTAAAGGGTTGATAACAAACTTAAAAATTAACATATTTTTACCGAAACCGACATGGCGGAATTTTCTGCCATGTCGGTTCTGTGTATTTATAACCGATATCCGAAAAGAATAATGAATAAAACATCAGCAGCACATATCAGTTGATTATATTAACATTATTGACAAATATTGATACAAGTAGTAAAATGTAACTGTCGAGATTTTTTGAATATTTACATTTCAGTTATTAAAATAATGTATATTACAGATGATAGATATTGAGGTGGAAAATCAGTGTTTACTCATATAAAAGCGGGCGGACTGAATGATTTTTTCACGGAGCTTCAAAATCGCCCGCAAAGGGGTGTGTATTTTTACAGAATTAGTAATTTTAACGAGAATATCAGGTCTTTTATATTAAAATATTATGATGCCGCCTCAAAAAACGGTATAGTTATCGAGGGCGGTATCCCTAACCCCGATAACAAGATGCTTGCCTATTATAATGATGTGATGGGGACTAATTTCAATTTAGACATAAATTTTATTACGCAGAGCTTGAAAAAATGGCTTCCGAGAATGAATGTGTATCAGAACAGGGAAGTATCTTCGGCAATTTACGATGCACTTCTTTGCCTGCGCAATAGCGGTAAGACCGAAAGCGTATTAAAAAATGCATATATAAAATTTATGTGCTGGCTTTATTATAAATTTGAAAGAATTGTAAGCAGACTTGGGGGAAATAATATTCCTAAGATACTCTACGAGGGAAGTATAAGCAGATATGAATTGATGATGCTTGTGATACTTGCCCGATCGGGCTGCGATATAATTCTCCTGCAATATTCCGGAGATGACGAATACCTTAAATTAGATCCCGATTCCAAATATTCCGTTATGCTTGCCGTGTCTCCGGCACTCGGTTTCCCGACGGATTTTTGTTTGAAAAAAATAAGGGAGGAAAACCGAAATATTATAAACAAAAAAAGACTGCTCGGAGAAAAACCGAGTGTACGGGCGTGTACAAATGCATGGCTTAAAGGTAAGGGATTTGAAGAACTTATGACGCCCGTGAAATCAAGAGGAGCAGACAGCGGATTTTTTTATAATTTTTTTGTTAAAATAAACGGTGTGGAGAATAAGATGACATATCTTAACGAATTGTACCGCTACCGTAAGGAAATGGAAAACCAAGGGAAAAAATTCGTTATCATACAAGGGAATATCCCGCTGCCGAAGAATGAAGAAATATCTAAGATCCGACGAAATAATTCTAAGACAATTGATGGATTGATTGCAAATATGGCGGAAAATATATCGTATCCCAACCATGTTGAGCTTCAAAGGCTGATTATAAATGCTTTTGCGGATATTATAACCGAGTATTCGCACAATGACGGAATGAATATAAACAGATTGACGGGAAGGGCAGTATATGCTCTTTGCTGGCTCAAAAGGTACGGCGACATATTGTTTAGAGGTATGAAGCTGCCGGAAACATCTTGTTTTGTATGCTTGGGCGGCTGCCAAAACGAAAATGAAGCAATTTTTGTACGTTTACTTTCAAGGCTGCCCGTAGATGTGCTGTTGTTGGTTCCCGATAAAAACGATAAGTATGTGTTTCGGGATAAATCCCTTTATGAGATAAATTACGAGGAAACTCTAAGCGTTTCAAAATATCCCGAAGATGCCTCGGAACTGCGGCTCGGTACTGTTGCATACCATGCCGAAAAGGAATTGGATCGTATGCTGTATTCCGATTCGGGAATGTATCGAAACAGGCAATACGGACGTGCCGATGCAATCGTTATAAAGACGATGTATGAGGAAATAAATATACTTTGGAAGCAGGAACTGAAATACAGACCGAATTTTGAGGCAGTTGATGACAGGGTTATAATGCCCGTGATTTTTTCAAAAATATGCGGAGTTAAAGACGGAAATGTAAATGATTACTGGTCAAATATAAAGGGACTTTTTACTGCGGATACGGTGCTGTACGATCATTTCCCGATAATACAGGCGGGAGCTTATAATCCGCTTAAAAGTGCGGCAACGGATTTTTTTAGAAACGGCAGATTACAAAGGGACGCTATTAAAAAGCACAAATTGTATAAATACGGTGTGCTTCGTGAGGAAGCGCAGGAGCATATTCTTGACAAAATACAGCTTATGATAAATAAGAGAATAATAAAAGGTACGCTTGAATCGGGAGTGGAATATGCGATAATTGCAACCGTACTAAATCTTGATAAAGCAATTGTCAGGCTTATACAAAAATTTGATTTTACAAAAACAAATCCGAAAATAATATGCCTTTCGCTAAATGAGGAAGTTATGACGCTTGAGGATACTATATTTATCACCTTTTTGAGTCTTGTCGGTTTTGATATTGCCGTGTTCGTACCGACGGGATATCAGACGATAGAACGTTTTTTCAACAGCGGTGTCGATATTTTTGACGAACATGAGGAGGGTGAATATATGTATGATCTCAAAGCTCCCGATTTCCGAGTTGTGAGAGATACGAATGGTGAAAGTGAACCATGGTATAAAAAAATATTCAGGAAAGGAAGATGAATTATGGGGTTGGATTTTTCAAGAGTTAATACCCGTGCAAAGGAACAGTCAGGCGACAGCGATACCGCACTTGCTAAAACGGGAACACCCGAAGAACCGGTAGTTGAAAGCTATGATATTGTTGCCGAGAGGAAAAAACTCAACAAGGAGCTTGTTGCATCAAAGGAGGTCGATGCCCTTGTAAGCAAGATAGATGTCAGCGATATGCAGACAATAGTTACTTTCGGCGGAGAGGTTGCGGAGGAAATATCCAAGGCTTCCGATGTCGTGCTGGGAAGTATGGATCTTGCACAGCTTGAGAAGTCAAGCGCTATGTTGGGACAACTCAATAAGATTATGTCAAAGTTTGATATTGAGGAAATCAAGGAAGAAAAGGGCTTAAAGAAACTTTTCGGAAATGCCAAAAAACAACTTGATAAGCTCCTTGCAAAATATCATACTATGGGCGATGAAGTTGATAAAATTTATGTTGAGCTGCGAAAATATGAGGACGAGATTAAACATTCAAATAAAAATCTTGAACAGATGTTCGAGGCGAATGTTAATTACTACCATGAGCTTGTTAAATATATCCTTGCGGGCGAACAGGGCTGTAATGAAATTCAAGCGTATATAGATCAGCGCCAAAAGGATTTGGAAGAAACAGGGGATAACTCAATACAGTTTGAGATACAGTCATGTCAGCAGGCTCTTATGATGCTGGAGCAAAGGACACAAGATCTTAGAACCGCCGAAAATGTTGCTATGCAGTCTGTTCCCATGATCAAGACAATAGAGTACAGTAATCTTAATCTTGTGAGGAAAATAAATTCTGCATTTATCGTTACTCTTCCCGTATTCAAACAGGCACTTGCGCAGGCAATTATGCTGAAAAGACAGCGTATTCAAGCGGAGGCTATGCAGGCACTTGACGAAAAGACAAATGAGATGCTCATAAAAAATGCAAAGAATACAGTGGAGCAGTCTAAACTCACGGCAAAACTTGCTTCGGGCAGCTCTATAAAGATCGAAACACTTGAAACTACGTGGAGAACGATCATGGATGGTATTGCCGAAACAAACAGAATACAAGAGGAGGCTAAAAGACAGCGTTCCGATGATCAGGTTAAACTGCAGGCAATAAAGGACGAATTTGAGAAAACATATAACGTACCGAGCAATAAATAATGTGTACGTTTAAATATGCGGGCATTTTTTGTCAGACAATTATGCCGTAAAAAATGAAATGGAGGATATAATTATGCCGGTAATTTTAACAAAAGGACAAAAGGTAGATCTTACAAAGGGAAATCCCTCACTGAAAAATATCATGGTTGGTCTGGGATGGGACATAAACAGATATGATACCGGATTTGACTATGATCTCGATGCTTGTGCATTTCTTTTGGGAGCAAACGGAAAGTGTACAAGCGGAAGTGATTTTGTGTTCTACGGAAACCTTGAACACCCGTCAGGTTCGGTAAAGCATATGGGAGATAACCTCACGGGTGACGGTGAGGGCGATGATGAGCAGATTAAGATTGAGCTTTCCGCAGTACCCGCCGATATCCAAAGAATTGCATTTACCGTTACCATATACGATGCCGAAACACGCAGACAGAATTTCGGTCAGATCGATAATGCTTTTATAAGAATTGTAGATACGGCAAACGGCAATGAGCTTATCAGATACGATCTTGCAGAGGATTTTTCGATTGAAACTGCCATTGTTGTAGGAGAGCTGTACAGAAATAACGGTGAATGGAAATTTAACGCCGTAGGAAGCGGTTTTCAGGGAGGTCTTGCGGCACTTTGCGCAAATTACGGGATAGATGCCCAATAACGTCTGTGCAGAGTTCTTTTAAAGACCGCAAGGAGGTGATACTGTGGCAATAAATCTTTCTAAAGGTCAAAAGATCAATCTTAAAAAAAGCAATGATTTTGGACTTGGTGAAATTCTTATAAACCTTAATTGGAATTCAAGACCTAAGAAGAAAGGATTTTTTTCCGGTCTGTTCGGAGGGGACAATTCTGCTATTGATCTTGACCTCGGCTGCCTTTATGAGTTGAAAAACGGAAAAAAAGGGACAGTTCAGGCTCTCGGAAATTCATTCGGGTCTTTGAGCAGACCCCCGTATATCTCACTTGACGGTGATGATAGGACGGGTGCCAATTCAGCGGGTGAAAATTTGAGGATTGACGGGAACAAAATTGCTGAAATAAAGAGAGTGCTTGTATATACATTTATTTATGAGGGCGTCGCAAACTGGCATGAGGCTGATGCAGTTGTTACCGTAAAATATCCCGGTGCGGAGGATATAATAGTAAAGATGGACGAATTTAACTCAAGTAAAAGAATGTGTGCGCTCGCACTATTTGAAAATGTTTCCGACAGTACTTTCAGTGTGCAGAAGGTTATACAATTCTTCAGCGGACATAGTGCCATGGACGGTGCGTTCGGTTGGGGACTTAAATGGGTACCCGGAAGAAAATAAGAAAGGAGAAAACCTTTAAAATGAATCTTGAGAAAAAAGAACAGGCAAAACAAATAAAAAAGTATGACGGTTTGAGTGATGAAGAGGTCAAAAAATCAAGAGAAACGCACGGTTCCAATGCTATTCCCGATTCGGAGCCGACAACCTTTTGGGCGGAATTTCTGGAAACATTCAAGGACCCGATGATACGTATTCTTTTGGTTATAGCAGCCATAATGATAGTTATGTTCTTTTTAGGTTATGCCGAAATCTATGAACCTATCGGAACGATAATAGCTATACTCGTTGTTGCGATTGTTTCCGCAAAGACGGGAGTCGCATCGGATACAAAATACCGTCAGCTTAAAGACAGCACGGAAAAGGATAAGTGTAAGGTTTACAGAAACGGAAAACTCATAGTAATTGAAGTAGACGATGTTGTTGTTGGCGATAAGATACTTTTGCAGTCCGGGGATAAAATACCGGCAGACGGTATTCTGATTTCCGGAGCAATGAGGGTCGATAATTCCGCCCTCAACGGAGAAGCTGAAGAATGTAAAAAAACCGAAACCGACGAGAGTTTTCAGCTTACCGATGAAATAACGGGAGATACATTTGTCGACGAACACTCGCTTTTCAGGGGAGCAGTCGTATTTGACGGAGAGGGTATTCTCGATGTAAGAAAAGTCGGACTGAAAACGATGATGGGACGCATGGCAGAGGAAATGCAGGGAGATGAACCCGATTCACCGCTGAAAGTAAAACTCGCAAAACTCGCCAAGCAAATTTCTACATTCGGATATATCGGTGCAACGGTGATAACACTTCTATATGTGGCATATTTTATTTTCCTTGCGCCTGTTAATGCTGCCGGTGACGTTGGCCCGCAGGCATTTTTCGCATTGCCTCTTGCAGAAATAATTCAAAAATTCATAGAGGCGGTATCACTTGCGGTAGTAATTATCGTATGTGCCGTTCCCGAAGGACTGCCGCTTATGATTTCCCTTGTCCTTATGCAGAACACGAGCAAAATGCTTGATCATAATGTGCTTGTACGTAAGGCGGAGGGTATTGAAACCGCAGGCTCGGTAAATATACTTTTCAGCGATAAGACAGGAACAATAACTAAAGGCGTTCTTGAGGTTGTTGAGTTTTTCACGGCAGACGGAAAAACCATACCTTTGGAGCAGATAAAAAATCATAGCAAAGTAAATGAGTGTCTTAACTTTGCCATAGGCAAGAATACACAATCAATGTTTGATGCCGAACATGAGATTATAGGCGGCAATATTACAGACCGTGCCCTTATGAAGTTCATAGGTGAAGAAACATTCAGAAAACTTGAAGCGGATAACGTTAATACTGTTAGTGACAGCCAGAGTTTCAACTCCACGAATAAATTCAGTCAGGCAAGAATTGATGCGCAGGGCAAAACTTTTTACAAGGGTGCGCCGGAAAGACTTCTTGCAAAAGCGAAAAAATATCTTGATGCGGACGGAAATGTCTGTAATATAGACGAAAAGGCTCTTAACGCAAAGATTGACGAGCTTTCAAATAAGGCGATGAGGGTACTTTCGTTCGGCTATTCGGAAAAACCGCTTAAAGAGAACGAGATCAACGATGACCTTGTTATTATAGGTCTTGTAGGCATAAGAGATGATGTTCGTCCCGAAGCAAAATCGGCAATAAAGGAAGTTCAGGACGCAGGAATACAAGTTGTCATGATAACGGGTGACCGCCGTGAAACCGCCGTTGCAATAGCAAGGGACGCAGGTCTTATTAAAAGCGAAAGCGACAGGGTACTCACCTCGGCTGAACTGAATGAAATGTCTGATGATGAAATAAAGAAGATAATCCCGAATATAAGGGTTATAGCAAGGGCATTGCCGACGGACAAATCAAGAATGGTAAGACTTTGTCAAGAGCAAAATCTTGTTGTAGGTATGACAGGCGACGGTGTTAATGATTCTCCCGCACTCAAGAGAGCTGATGTCGGATTTGCTATGGGAAGCGGTTCGGAGGCGGCTAAAGAGGCAGGAAAAATCGTTATACTTGACGATAACTTCCGTTCGATAAAAGATGCTATACTGTACGGACGTACCATTTATCATAATATTCTCAAATTCTGCACATTCCAGCTTGTTATCAATGTGGCTGCCGTTGTTGTCAGCGCTATTGCACCGTTCTTCGGAGTGGAAGAGCCTCTCAAGGTAACTCACCTTTTGTTTGTAAATCTTGTAATGGACAGCCTCGGTGCTATTATGCTCGGAAATGAGCCGGCACTCCCGAAATATATGCATGAAAAACCACGCCGACGTGACGAAAGTATTATCAGTAAGAAAATGGCAAGTCAAATCGGTATAATGGGCGGTTGGGTGATAGTCATCAGCGCACTGTATTTCATGCTCCCGCAGATTGCCGCACTGTTCGGTTCAAATTCATCAACCGGCTTCGGTTCTACCGCAGTAATAAGCGAACAGCATATAACGGGATATTTCGTCCTGTTTATACTCGCTGCGTTGTTCAACGGATTTAACGTCCGTGACGAGGGATTTAATATATTCGGCAGATTGAATGAAAATCCGAATTTTATCAAAATATTCCTCGTAATCGCACTCGTTCAGGCATTTATTGTAAATGCCGCACTTATTCCGGGTCTTGATTGGCTAAGTGCTATGTTTAGCTGCACACCGTTCGGTTGGCAGGGCTGGCTGCTTGTTATAGGTATGGCTGTAACGATGATACCCGTTGATCTCATCAGAAAAGCTGTCGTAAAAGCAGTAAGCGGAAAGGATAAGTAACACAAAACGGCATAGTGCCGAGCTGCAGATTTTTATGTTCGATATTTAAGTGTCGGATTTTGTAAACGACCGCAAAATCGTTTGGTTTTGCGGTCGTTTTTTCATATACATCTGATAATAAAACTGAAAGTCACCTTTTGCCTGAACGATTGTTAATTCTTCGGGTTCTGCTGTTCACTTTCGGTATTTTTTTCGGTGTTGATCAAATGAATAAGATATCCTTTGCTGAGTACTCCCCCGGTACTTATACATATTTCGGGAATTAGTTTATCAAGCGAATTTTTGCCGCATAGTGAATATAAAGCGCATAAGAAATAATTCCTGTTTATGCCGACAGGTGCGATACATCTGTATTCATCGGGAAAGTATGGGATATATTCATATATGATTTTTCCGTAAAAATTGGTATCGGGTTTATATGCCGTAAAAATAAATGTGGGTTTTGTTTGGCACGGGACGGTATCTATTTTGTTTTTGCAAATCAGTATATCACATGGCGGCAAATCGTCGGGTGTATTTACAATTTTAAGTGTACCGCCCGTACCGTTATAATATGCCGCCGCACGTTTACCGTAAAAGCAGACCATTTCCGTACTTACGGTTATTTCTGATGTAAATGAAAAAAGAGCCTCTATAAATTCGTGACATTCTGCAAGAGGATCATGTACGCATATTCTGAAAGTGTTTACGGGAAATTCACCGAGAATATCAAGAATAAAATTCTCCATGAGTTTGATATTCAGCGTATTATCACAAAAACGCTCTATCGGATAATTTTCCGGTATGATATTTTCTTCGCAGAGTACGGTATCGGATATATCCTTAATAAGCGGATAAATTTTTCCGAAATCAAACTTTCCCCGATAATATCTGTGTTTAATGTTTAATACCGATACGCCGTCTATGGAGTTTATCTCCCTTTCTGTACTGCTTCTGCGAAAAAGAGATATAAACTTATTTCCGATACCCGAAGTACGGAGCTTTTTTATGTCAAGTATAACGATCATAATAACACCGCCTTACAGTTTTCTACAAATATATGCATAAACCGCCGAATATATTACAAAAAATATATTATATGCTGCTTGTGAACGATATTTTATTAAATCGGAAAATTACATCTTAAATTGACACACAACAGATTTTATGTTATTATCATAGTATATGTTTGATACAGAAAGGAAGAGTTGTTTATGGTATATGTTTTTCTTGCGGAAGGCTTTGAAGAAATAGAGGCATTAACACCCGTTGATATATTGCGAAGAGGAAAGGTCGAAGTCAAAACGGTAGGTGTAGGCGGTAAAACGATTGTAAGCTCCCACGGTATTCCCGTTACGGCTGATATTACCGATGACGAGCTTGAAGAATTTAGTGATGTTGAGGCCGTGATACTTCCGGGCGGTATGCCGGGTACGGTTAATCTTGAAAAAAATAAATGCCTGATTGATGCGGTTAAATACTGTTTTGAAAATAACAGACTGATAGGCGCTATATGTGCGGCTCCGTCTATTCTCGGACATCTCGGTATGCTTAAAGGAAAGAGGGCAACCGCATTCCCCGGTTTTGATAAGGAACTTGAGGGGGCGGATTTCCGTAATGATTATGTGTCGCATGACGGAATGATCATTACGGCAAGAGGAATGGGAGTGTCTGTGGACTTTGCCCTCGAATTGCTTTCTGCAATTAAGGATAAGCCTACGGCGGACAGCGTTAAGAGTTCAATCCAATGCAAAGCGTAACAGGGGAAAAGTCTGATTTGAGAAAAGAATGTAAAAGACTGCGTTTTGACATGGACAAAAATGAAAGAAAATATGCTGATGAAAGCATATTTAAACATACTGTCGGGCTGCTTGACATTCTTAAACCGAAAGAGGTATTCTGTTACGTATCGTCCCCGCTGCTTGAGGTTGATACAATGGAGCTGATAAAATATCTTTTTTCCGAAAATGTACGTGTTGCCGTACCCAAATGTGTGGACGGGACAAGAGATATGCGGTTTTATTATATAGAAAATTTTGACTGCCTCAAAGCGGGAGCTTACGGTATTTTAGAACCCGACAGTCTTTTATGTGAAACGGCATATCCGAATATCGGATCATTATGCATCGTTCCGGGGCTTTCATTTGACCTGTGCGGAACAAGAATAGGCTTCGGCAAAGGATATTATGACAGATTTCTTAATAATTACCGGGGAATAACGGCAGGATTGTGCTATGACTGCTGTATAAGAGAAAGGATACCGCATGAAGAACATGATGCGGTCATGGATTATGTTATTACCGAAAATGGTTGTATTTTTATCGGAAATAAAAGAGGGTGAACAACTGTGAGTGATGAACTTGATGAGAAAAGAAAAGAAAAGGTCGAGAATTTCAAGATTCGGTTCAATGACGATTTCGAGAACGAGTTTAGTGATGTTGAAACTGCAGGTGAGGATACGCCAAAGGCAGAAGAGCCGAAAGATTTCAGCATAAATTTGCAAAGCGGAAGAACAACAGATTATGAGCCCGACAGTAATATGTCCGGTGAAATTTCAAGTTACAGCGATAAACCTGCTGAGCCTGTCAGACAACCCGAAAGGCATGAGATGAGGGCGGCTAAAAGACTTGACAAAAAACGCCGTCGTTTGAAAGCAAAAAAGAACAGGGTCATTTTTCGTACCGTATGGCTTACTATGGTGTTATTTGTTTCGATAATGATAGGACAGTACGTTATGGTCGGAGTAAATGATATGCTTGCCGTCGGACGTGAAGATGAGTCTGCGGTTGAAATAAATATTCCCGAAAATGCTACTCTTGATGAGGTTACGGATATTCTTTCGGAAAACGGTATAATTAAAAACGAGTGGTTTTTTAAATTTTATGCCGTCCTCACAAAATCAGGGTCAGGCTTTGCAAAGGGAAAATTTGAGGTTCAGAAAAATAAGGATTATCAGGCACTTATTGATAAACTCCAGACTGAAGAAAACAGGACTGATGTGGTAAATATACAGTTCCGTGAGGGTATATCAATACTTGAAATGGCTGATCTTCTCGAAAAGAATAAGGTTTGTACAGCGGATCGTTTCCTTGAAGAATGTAATTCGGACGAGTTCGACAGCGAATTTGATTTTATTAAAGATATTAAAAACGGCAGCAGCAGGTATTATAAGCTGGAAGGATACCTTTTCCCCGATACGTATGATTTCTATGTCGGAGAAAATCCCCATTCTGTCGTATATAAGTTCCTTAGCAACTATAACGATAAAATCTATCACACAAAGATACGCTTTGTACAGGGAGAGAAAAAATCCACGATTGCAAAAAGGGCGGAGAAGCTCGGAATGAGCATGGAAGATGTTATAACGCTTGCATCGCTTATACAGGCGGAGGCGGCTAACGAGGACGATATGTTCGTTATATCCTCAATTCTCCATAACCGTCTTGATACCATACCGAATGACGGACAGAATGAATTTGGCGAGTCAGGATTTAAAAATCTCCAGCTTGACTCTACAACATACTATCCGTATAAGACTCAAAATCAAGTGCCCGCCGCATTAAGGAAGAATTTTGTCAGCAAATATGATACCTATAAGATTGTCGGTTTGCCGGCAGGGCCTATATGTAATCCGGGACTCGATGCATTGGAAGCAGCGGTAAATCCCTCCGAAACGGATTATTACTACTTCTGCCATAAAGCGGCGGACGGAGAAACGGGAGCTGTTCCTTACTATGCAAAGTATGAACAGGAACATCTTGCAAACCTTGAGGAAGCGGGTTTAATGTAAAATTTTATACAAATATCAGAAAAACAGCCGTAAAATCCCGGCTGTTTTTCTTTTATGGAAATAATTATGTATTTTTTATGAATATATAACGATTTTTCTAAAAATTCATTGAAAAATATAGTTGATTTTGTTATAATAAAATTGCTAAACAGAATGGAGGGTTAAATATGGAATCCTGTACACAAATATATACTAAGAAAATAGTTGACTCCATAATACACGGACTTGCACAAAAACATAGCAGTATTTTGTTTGTGAAGCATTATAATAACCTTAATATTTCAATGGATTCGATACAGGAAACAGTTGAAAAAAGTGATGTTGATGTCGAGTTCCTGTATCATGAATTTTCGGCAACGAAAATGCAGGAGGCATATGAGCCCTTTTTGGGGTGGATAAAACAGCTGTATTTTAAATACTACTACCGAATTCCGCTTGACGATTTTCTTGAGGAAACAGATGTTTATTATCTGAGCCGTTCCACAATAAAAAGTTATATTATGCAGGGCGAGTGTGAAAGGTTAGAAGATATCATCGTTGTAGAAGTCGAATATGAACGAAAAGAGCTTATAAAATCACTTATAAAAATTTTGTCCTATATAGCAAATGAGCATACACTGTTCGTTATTCTTAATAAACTTCATCTTGCCGAAGAGGGGACTTTGAATTTTCTATATAATTTTGTCGAAAGTAATTGTAATAATATCTCCTTGCTTGCAAACTACAACGAGGCTTACGCTATGCCCGCCTATACCTCAAGAATATGGTCAGACCTTGTTCATAAAATCTATGACCTTAACTATATTCTGGACTGGAATATTCAGGATTCGCAGGCGGAAATCAATGTTATGGAGAGTTTTGAACCTATGTTGTCTGATTTTCCTACTTATTTGGTAAAAATAAACAACATGATATTAACGCTCTCTACAAAGCAGGCGCTGTACTATCTTGATATAATATATAACCGTCTGATAACGGCAAGGGTCGGTATAAGTTCAAAAAATCTTGTGCGTTTTTATATTCTATATACAACCGCCGCTATATATGAGGGGCAATATACAACAGCCCTCAGTATGTGTGACAGACTCAAAAATGTGAATAACAGGCATCCGAATATAAAATACACGTTTAAATACTATTACCTGCTGACGGTATGTGAAATTTACGGTGGTCAGCCGAGCCTTGCAGCAAAAAATTCCGAAAGATGTATGAAAATTGCGCAGAAGAGCGGCTCGGAAAAATGTATTTTGTATGCCCGAATACTCGACTATATGTGTATACTTAACGGTTGGATGACATATATGTTGTGGCACGGGATAGACGAAACCGAAAGTATAGACGATTTCAAGGAAAAATGCATTAAGTATAAGTTATATAATCATCTTGCGCACATAATGTTTTATGTATGCGGAAACAAAAAAAGCTATTTTTCGGGTGATGCGGAGAAATGCGAAAATCAGCAAAATTTTGTTGAAGCAATGAATATGGCGAAGATGCTGAAAAACGAAAGACTTATGATCTCCGCATGGAAAAAGAATGTATTTCTTGCGCAGGGATACGGATATTATTCGTTTGTTGACTATTACTATAAAAAATGCCTCGATATAATAGGCAACCAAAATGATAAGGCGGAAGAGGCATCTATATATAACGGACTCGGATTTAATCGTATAGTAAGCGAGCAGTTCAATCAGGCAAATGAATATTTCAATAAGGCATTACAGCTCTTTTATTCGCTGAAAGACGCATACAGTGTTGCGGAAACGCTCTATAATATGGCTATAAATGCAATACTTTCGTTTAACTACGATGTTGCTTATAATAATCTTCTTCAAGTGCTTAAACTGCTTGACTCCATAAAACAGTACAGAATGAGAATATGCAATATTTCAAAAGTATATGGTATGATAGTTTATTGCAGCTATAAAATGGGGATAGAGTACAATGCACATTTTTATCTGAATAAGATGGAAAGAGTTCTTTATCATCTTATTCATTGTGACGGAGAACCCAATTATTATCTTTGGGACGATGATATGTTCTTTTATTACTTTTGCGGCGCATTGCTTGAAAAGGGCGACGACATGAAAAAAGCGCAGGAATATATGGATAAGGCAAAAATCCATATGTATCGCTCGGAGGGATTACAGTTCTTTGTTTATGCGATGTTTGCGGAAGAGCAATATGATATGTATGCGGAACAGGGAGAAATAGAAAAGGGAGAGGAAATTCTTAATGCCTGCATAGAATTTTGCAATAAGAACGGATATAAATATAAGGAAGAAAGACTTTTTGCAAAACTGCATAGAAAGACCTATATCGAAAAGCACATTCCTATTCATGTTCAAACGATAGATAAATATCAAATAGAGGAGTTGGCACAAATTTCCGAAATGAGGGTGATGCTTGCCGACAAAACAAAGGGTATAAATTTCCTCCTTTCATGGCAGGAGCTTCTGAACAAGGCAAACACTACCGTAAAGTCAATTATTGACGACTCCATGGTAACGCTCCAAAACAACTACAATGTTGACTATATTATGTATGTTGATGTTGTTGACGGCGTACCGGAAATAAAATATAACAGCAGTGATATTGAAGTAACGGAGGATCAGCTTTTAAAAGTTTCGCATTATCTCGGCAAGCATAAAAAGGAATTTGCGGCATCAAGGCTTGAAAGGGAATTTTATGAATATACGCCCATATTGAATATATACGGTGTGAACAATATCGTTTCTTTTGCGTGTGTTCCTGTAATGAATAATGATGAGCTTTCCGGTTTTATGATTGCCTGCATAGAGCTTCATGAGAATATGAGCAGCAGTATAACGACTCTTGACAGAAATGACCTGACGATATTCAAATTTGCCGTGCGACAGATGACAGACACGATTTATCGCTTGAAAGCAAGAGATGAGATAAATGCGATGAATGATAAACTTCAAAAGAGTGCAGTTACGGATCTTTTGACGGGACTTTATAATCGTCAGGGATTTACGAAAAGACTTGATGATTACAGAAATATGGTTGTCAGCGGTAAAAAAGAAGATGTGCAGGCATCCGTTATATATCTTGATCTTGATAATTTCAAATATTATAACGATACCTTCGGACACGATATAGGTGATGAGGTGCTTATAGCGTTTTCAAGACTGTTTGAAAACGTCGTAGGCACAAAGGGGTATATCGTTCGTTACGGCGGCGATGAATTTGTTATAGTACTTCCGGGATATGATGTCAATGTCGGCGAGCAGATAGCAAAGAATATATATGAGGGTATTGACAAAAGCGACCATTTCGCATGGATTATAAATAATGATGTAAACAAAAATGTGGAGATATCCGAAAAGAATAAAGTATCCTGTTCTATGGGTATAGCAGGTATGGATATCTATGATACGGCACATATGAATGATGCACTAAAACGTGCGGATAGTATGCTGTATGTTATAAAGAAAAACGGTAAGTCAAATTATATGGTGTGGACGGAAGAAAATGAAAAAAATTCCGTTTTCCCCGAAGAATAATGAATAAGTTTAAAAAATCAGAGAGTTTTGTCATGCGGACATATTTGTGTCTGCATGACAATTTTTTCCGCATTTGAATAAAAAATCTGCCGCATCGGATTTCTTTAAAATACCGATGCGGCAGACTCGCACATATCCGTACCTCTGCAATTGAGGTTTGTTTTATTATGTTCGGTTTTACAGCGGCAAACTGATATATGCCGTAAATTATGCTTTGTTTACAGAACCGAACAGCTCCATTTTTTCCTTAACGGTAGCCTTTATTGCTTCAAATCCGGGAGCGAGGAGTTTTCTGGGGTCAAATCCCTTACCCTGGAGATCTTTGCCGTCCTCTATGTACTTTCTTGTGGCTGCCTGGAAAGCGAGCTGGCACTCTGTGTTTACATTGATCTTTGAAACGCCGAGAGAAATAGCTTTCTTGATCATGTCGGCAGGAATACCCGTGCCGCCGTGGAGAACGAGAGGCATTGTTCCGGTCAGCTTTTGAACGGCATCAAGTGTTTCAAAGCTGAGTCCTTCCCAATTTTCGGGATATTTTCCGTGAATATTGCCTATGCCGGCTGCAAGCATCGTAACGCCGAGGTCTGCAATTTGCTTACATTCCTGAGGATCTGCACACTCACCCTTTCCGATGACACCGTCCTCTTCGCCTCCGATTGCTCCGACCTCTGCTTCTATGGAAAGTCCCTTTTCCTTACAGATTGCAACGAGTTCCTTTGTCTTTTCGATATTTTCCTCTATCGGATAGTGAGAACCGTCAAACATGATTGAAGAAAATCCTGCTTCGATGCATTTCTTTGCGCCTTCGTATGTTCCGTGGTCAAGATGAAGTGCAACGGGAACGGTGATGTTCAGCTCTTCAAGCATACCGTTTACCATGCCGACTACGGTCTTGTAGCCTGCCATATACTTTCCCGCACCTTCGGATACACCGAGTATAACCGGGGAATTAAGCTCTTGAGCCGTCAAAAGTATAGCCTTTGTCCACTCAAGATTGTTGATGTTGAACTGACCGACCGCATAGTGGCCTGCCTTTGCCTTTGTAAGCATTTCTGCTGCGTTTACCAATGGCATTAAAATCACGCTCCATATTATAAATTCAAGGTATAAATCCTAAAAGGAGAGCTTGCTCTCCCGCCAAAAAATACCTGTCAACCTATATTATACAGCAATCGGGGAAAAATATAAAGAGCATTTTACCGATTTTTTAAAATTTTTTCGCCGTATATTTTAACGAAATATGTGTTTAAAATTATATATTATGCATAACGCTTGGAATTTTATGAAATTAAACGGACGGATATATAAATTAGTTGGTGAAAATCTTGACTTTTAATCAAAAAAGGGGTATTTTTATATAGTATAGAAATTATAAAGGGGATTATACAGATGCTGACATTAGACAAAATATATCATGCTTCGTATGTACTCAAAGATGTGATCCGGCCGACAGATATGATCAAGGCAGGAAATCTTTCTGATGAATGTGAGATATATCTGAAAACAGAGAATTTACAGGTGACGGGCGCTTTTAAGGCAAGAGGCGCATATTACAAGATATCTCAGCTTACGGAAGAGGAAAAGAAAAAAGGTGTAATTGCCTGTTCGGCAGGCAACCATGCGCAGGGCGTTGCACTCGCAGCAGCCCGCCATAATATAAAGGCTCTTATATGCATACCTAATTCTGCGCCTATATCAAAGGTTGAGGCAACAAAAAGTTATGGTGCGGAGGTATGTCTTGTTGAGGGAACATATGATGATGCACACGATAAATCGGTAGAGCTGCAAAAGGAAACCGGAGCAACATTTATACATCCGTTTGATGATGAAATGGTAATTGCCGGTCAGGGAACGATAGGTCTTGAGATTTTAGACCAGCTTCCCGATGTTGATGCCGTTATAGTACCGATAGGCGGAGGCGGTCTTATAAGCGGTGTTGCTTATGCGGTAAAATCTCTTAATCCTAATGTTAAGGTGTATGGGGTGCAGTCTGCAGGAGCGCCGTCAATGTATCTTTCGCTTGCATCAAACTGTATAGAAACTCTCGATTCGGTTAATACTTTTGCTGACGGAATAGCCGTAAAGACTCCGGGCGAGCTTACTTTTGAATTGTGTAAGAAATATGTTGATGAGATAATAACCGTAACCGATGATGAGGTTGCGACAGCAATACTCACACTTATCGAAAAACAAAAACTTATTTCGGAGGGTGCAGGAGCCGTGGCAGTTGCCGCCGCATTGTTCGGCAAGCTGCCTGTAAAGGGCAAAAAGGTTTGCTGCCTTGTATCGGGCGGAAATATTGACGTTACAATACTTTCGAGAGTGATAGACAGAGGTCTGCAAAAAACGGGCAGACTTGCGGAATTTACTATTGCACTTACAGATAAGCCCGGTGAACTTCAGGCCGTGTCTAAAATAATTTCAAAGCTCGGTGCGAATGTTGTTGCCGTGAGCCATGACAGGGCAGACCTTAATACGGATATAAATTCATGCTATCTCCGTCTTTCGCTTGAAACGAGAAATCATGAACATATACAGAAAATTAAGGAAGAACTGGCTAAAAAGGGATACCACATAGTACAATGATCCGTTGTGTTCGACAGTTAAATTCAGTTAAAGGCGTATTGATCATACGGGGGTGAAAGAGTGGGAAATGTTAAGAAAGGCATAGGTGTTTTCTTTTGGTTTCTTTCTTTGATTTCCGTTTGTGCAATCGTGGCTTGGTGCTGGTTCAATACGGATTTTTTTAAGGGTGACGAAAAAAAAGAAGAAAAGAATATCCCCGATGACATACCTGTCATACAGTGGAATAATGATGCGCCCGAAAAATCCTATGAGGAATTGTCCGTACTGCTGAGTGACCTTGAATCCGAAATTGCTGTCGTAAACTGCAATACAAATCCCGAATGGGAAGATGTATGTCTGGAGAATTTTTGGGTTGAAAGTTTTAATATTACCGGTGTATCGGGAGGTAATGTTAAAACGCTGACTTTCAAATTTAGAGATGATGCGAAAGATAACAAGGCTATGCAGTCCGAAATAGACAAGGAAGTCAGCGGCATAATATCGCTGATACCGAAAAATGCGGACAGTTATGAAAAGGTGCTGATTATACATGATGAGCTTATTAAGCGCATAACATATGATGAAAGTAAAAATCTTGCGCATAGCCATGATATATACGGTGCACTTGTGGAACATAAGGCGGTCTGTCAGGGTTATACCTATGCGATGATGTATATTTCCGCAAAAATCGGACTTGAGTGTGAGGAGATTTCGTCAAAGACTCATATATGGAACAAAATACCCGAATTTGACAGCGGCGAATGTTATATTGATATAACATGGGACGATACAGACAGGACGGACTCAAAAGGAAAACCGTATGTGATACACGACCATTTCGGTCTTACAAAGAAAGAAATCGAGGAGCTTTCCGAACATCGTCCGCTTGAAAGTGAAAAGGATATTTCGGACAAAAACTCGGTTGGAGATAATTTTTACAGAAAAAACGGTTGGTATATTCCGAAAGGAGATACAGCGGTGTTGGAAATAGCCGTGAAGCAGCAGCTTGAAAGTGACAGCAACATAATAGAGCTGCGTTTCGAGGACAGCTCCGATTATTCTTCGGCAAATGAAACGGTCAATGAGATGCTCAGGAGAATGGGCTACAAAGACGGGTATATTTCATGGACGTATGATGCGCTGAATATATATACAATCGGACTTTATCCGCCGGACGAACAATAAAAACAACCGACTTTGTCGGCTGTACATAAAGAAAGGAAATGGTAATAATGTTAGAGAAGATTTACACAAATAATGCACCCGATGCTATCGGCCCGTATTCGCAGGCTGTTAAGGTGAACGGTATGGTTTTTACTTCGGGACAGATAGCAATTGATCCCGCAACGGGAAATGTTGAGGAAACAACCATAGAGGGTCAGACGGAACAGGTGATGAAAAACCTCAAGGCTGTTCTTGAGGCTGCGGGTTCATCACTTGAAAAAGCGGTAAAGACGGTTTGCTTCCTTGCCGATATGAATGATTTTGCAAAATTTAATGAGATATACGGCAATTATTTTACGGGAAAGCCTGCACGTTCTTGTGTTGCAGTAAAAACTCTTCCGAAAAATGTTCTTTGTGAGGTTGAAGTTATAGCAGAGTGCTAAGCTAAGGGAGGTTAATCAAAAACTTGTTACCCCGCGGCGGAATGCGTATTGAGGTGGTAATTATGTCAATTTTAAGAGATATATTTGAACTTACAAAATTAAATCCATGTCGTAATACAGTTGATATATTAGGCAGAGAGTCAGTTTGTGATTTTATTTGGAATGATGGGGTTTCCATTAGTGATATCAATCAATTTGAACAGTTGAACGGTATATATATACCGTCAGATTATAAAGATTTTTTATCTTATTCAAATGGTGCAGATATATTTGTATGCGATGATGGGAATGCCGGATATCATTTATTTAATTTAGATGAATTGGTTTCAGAAACAAAGTGGCTGAAAGAAGCATACGAATTTCCGGATGATAATTTGGTTTTTATGAATATGCTGTATTCGACAGATTTTATGATGTTTGATAATATAAACCGAAAAATTGTTTTTGGTGAAACTGCAGAACAAAGCGATAAATGGATTAAGTTTAGCATGGATTTTGATTACTTAATTCTGCGTATGGTTTGGAGTAACGGGAGTCCTTTTTGGGAATGGTATTACTGATAGTAAAATGCATAGAACTTCTGTTTAATAAATGCGGACAATAGGCAGGATTTGTATTTTCGGTTCAGCGTGGGATATTCCCTGCCGAACCGAAAATGTTCGGTGTCGATAAATACTGTTACGATACCGATATTGTTGCGACAGATAAGGCTGTCGGGAAGGTTTTCGGAAAAAATGAAGTTTTGTTATGAATGCGGCACAAAGCTCGTGCCGAAAGAGCTTGAGGGAGAGGGTATTGTGCCGTTTTGCGAAAGCTGCGGAGTCTACCGCTTTCCGATTTTTTCTACTGCGGTAAGCATGATAGTGCTTAACCGTGATAAAACAAAAATACTTTTGATACAACAGTATGGTACGGGAAATAATGTCCTCGTGGCAGGCTACGTAAATAAAGGAGAGAATGCCGAAAGTGCCGTTTTAAGGGAAATTTCGGAGGAACTCGGACTTGAAGCAGAGGAAACAGGTTATTGCAAAAGCGAGTATTTCCCAAAAACAAACACTCTTATGCTGAATTACAGATGTATTGTAAATTCGGAACACTTGGATAAAATAAACCGAAAGGAAATTGATAAGGCAGAGTGGTTTCCGCTTGAAAGGGCAAGGGAGGCAATTATGCCCGACAGCCTTGCAAAGTATTTTTTGTGTAATTTTTTGGATAATCTTCTATAAACGGGGTTATCCGCTTATTTTTTGTTATAATCAATAATGGGGGTCTGATTGTGATTACGGATATGACTGTGGGTAAACCCGCAGAAGTTTTATGGAAATTTTCTTTTCCGATGCTGATTAGCTCGATGTTTCAGCAGATATATAACATAGCAGACAGTGCAATCGTGGGGCAAATATGTGGTGATGACGGTCTTGCGGCAATAGGAGCATCGTATTCCATAACAATGCTCTTTGTTGCGGCTGCTCTTGGCTGTAATGCGGGCTGCTCGGTGGTTATATCACAATTTTTCGGTGCTAAACAATACAGTAAAACCAAAACGGCTGTTAATACGTCTTATATCTCGATTTTAATTTTAAGTGTTGTACTGACGATAGCAGGCTGTATTTGCTGCCGACCCGTTCTAAGTATGATGAATACGCCTGAAAACATATTTGCCGACGGTGCGGCTTATCTTGATATATATACATACGGACTTGTTTTCCTTTTCCTTTATAATATTTGTACGGGTATATTTACATCATTGGGGGATTCAAATACGCCGCTTGTTTTCCTGATAATCTCCTCCGTTCTCAATATCGGGCTGGACTACATTTTTGTCGGGCCTCTCGGACTTGGAGTGTCGGGTGCGGCATGGGCTACCTTTATCGCACAAGGAGTGGCAGGTCTTGCAGCCTTTTTCGTGCTGAACCGAAAAATTAAGAAAACTATAAAAGATGACGGGCCGGTATCACACTTCTCTTTCCCCGTGTTCGGCAGAATTTGCATTGTTGCAATTCCGAGTATCTTACAAAACAGTTTTGTATCTGTCGGAAACCTGTTTGTACAGGTTGTAGTGAACGGTTTCGGTTCTGCCGTTATGGCGGGATATTCGGCAGCCGTAAAACTGAACACATTCGCCGTGACCTGCTTTGCTACGATGTCAAACGGTTTATCTAACTATACTGCTCAAAATATAGGAGCAGGAAAACTCGCCCGCATACATAAGGGCTACAAGGCATCACTTATTATGGTTCTCGCAATTACGATACCTTTTATTGTGTTATACGTATGGCGCGGGGATCTTGCTATGGCATTGTTTATGAAATCAGACAGTCAAAAAGCACTTGATGTCGGTATTCAGTTCTTGAGAACGGTGTCAATATTCTATCCTATGGTTGCTGTAAAACTTATGACAGACGGCGTACATAGGGGATCTTGTGCAATGATATGGTTCATGGCTTCGACTTTCCTCGACCTTATAGCACGTGTCATACTGTGCTTCTGGTTCTCGACGATATGGGGAGCTGCCGGAATATGGTATGCATGGCCCATAGGCTGGATTTTGGCTGCTGTACTGATAGTTTGTGCATATTTCGGCGGTGCATGGATACCAAAGCCGCTGCGGAAAAGGAAAAAAGTGATTGCACATATTAACGCAGAATAGTTATCTGTATTAGTGAAATTGACTATGTCATATATTAAAACATTGTGTAAAATGTAAAAAATTAAATATTTTCAGAAATTACTTTTATAAATTTGTACTATATGATATAATAAGCATGATAACTATTTTGTATTGGAGGAATAAAACCATGTATTATCTTGGAATTGACCTTGGAGGCACAAATATTGTTGCCGGAGTTGTTGACGAAGACGGCAATATAATTTTAAAGGCAAGCTGCAAAACTACCAGACCATGCACACAAGAGGCATTGTGTGATGATATGGCTGCTGTTGCTAAATCGGCACTTGAAAATGCGGAACTTACGATTGATGATATACAGTATGTAGGTATAGGCGCTCCGGGTGCTGTGAACAGCAGTACGGGAGTAATCGAATTTGCTAATAATTTCGGTTTCCATAATTGGGAAATCGTTAAAATGATGCAGGAGCGTATGGGAACTGAAATCTACGTTGAAAATGACGCAAATGCTGCCGCTTACGGTGAATATTGTGTCGGTGCTGCAAAAGATGCTAATGATGCGGTTATGATCACTCTCGGTACCGGCGTTGGCGGAGGCATAATTGTTGACGGTATGATATACAGCGGCTCAAATTTTGCGGGAGCGGAAGTTGGACACACTGTTATACAGCACGGCGGACGTCTGTGTACCTGCGGAAGAAGAGGCTGCTGGGAGGCATATTCTTCTGCAACGGGACTTATAAATATGACGAAAGAGGCTTGTTCGATGCCTAATGCGTCCGAGTATTTGCTCTATCAGAGCATAGGCGGTGACCTTAACAAAATCGACGGCAAGACGGCATTTGATGCTGCAAAGCAGGGCTGTCCGCTTGCGAAATCGGTTGTTGATGCATATATTGACTATCTCGGCTGCGGTCTTGTGAATATAATCAATGTATTCCAGCCCGAAATCCTTTGCATAGGCGGAGGAATAAGCAAGGAGGGCGATTACATACTTGAGCCTCTCATGAAGATTATTGAGCGTGATCGTTATACGAAGCATAATGCAAATCAAACAAAGGTGTGCATAGCGCAGCTCGGCAACGATGCCGGTATAATCGGTGCAGCATTCCTCGGTAAGTGATATACTAAGGAGTTTGTGACTGTTCTTAAATTTACGGTCGTGTCGTGAATTAGCAGTTTCCAATAAAATAATTATTGATTAACAGCGGAGATACTTCCGCCGAATTGATAGTGGGGTGTTTTCGTTGGATTGACAACGGAGGCACTCCACTGAATTGTTAGCGAGGTGTGCTGCAAGGTATGAAGGTGAAACGATAATGGAGAAAATTTTTAAAACCATTGATTATAAGAAACTATATAATAATTGTGTGTATTCTTCTGTTGTCCATGCCGTTATGGTAGGAAAATATCCTATTTTGCGTAGTGAGCAGTCGTGGGATCAGGGCAATTACTGCTTTCAGAATCTGTGCGGCGGGCGTGGGACTATTTCATTTGAAAACGGTTATTTTGTCGGCGTCGTTAGGAATGATGAAAATGTTGATTATTCAAATTATTCTCTCAGCGTGATTGATGAGCTTTTCAAGGGAGCAGATAAAAAATATCTTTACCTTGCTGAAGCTGAGGCTTTGCAGTACCTGCTTGACGAGGTGAACAGAAAGACAATGCCAGTTATTACTTCCACATTTTGGGGTTGTGATGACGGTATTTTCTCCAACCTTACCGAGGAAGATTTGCTCTCCGACTGCAAAGAAATGTTGGAGCCCCTTTTTATGGGTGGCGAGGACTTGGAGAAATATTGTAAGGAACAATATGAAGAAATGACTGACGAAGAAATGTCTGTTGTAAATGATATACTGGTTTTGAGAAAATCTGTGGGTGTTACGGTACTGCCGGACAATATAAAAAATCGTTTATCCGACTGCTTTGAGGATATCAGTGAATGTATTGAATCGCTGAATGAGATGAATATTGTTTTTGAAAGCTGATTTTATTTTTGTTTTGTAAAATATCTTTGAAACAAAGATGTTGATATTCATTTAACGAAGAATATATCCGAGCATTAATAACAACAAATTGTTATGATATCAGATATAAAAACAAAGGCTGTCATATTAAGGATTTTTGACTTAATATGACAGCCTTTATTATATTTGAATGTTATGAAAACAGCTCGGTAGAAAGATATCTGTCGCCTGTGTCGGGCAGAATTACAACAATACGTTTTCCGCTGTTTTCGGGACGCTTGGAAAGCTCAAGTGCAGCGTAAAGAGCAGCACCGCTCGATATTCCTACAAGTATTCCTTCGCTGTGTGCAAAAGCTCTTCCGTATGTGAATGAATCCTCATTGCTGACGGCAATAACTTCGTCATAAATTTCGGTGTCGAGTGTTTCGGGTACAAAGCCTGCACCTATGCCTTGTATTTTGTGTTTGCCCGCTTTTCCCTCCGAAAGAACAGGTGAAGTCTTTGGCTCAACAGCAATAATCTTTATATCGGGATTTTTTTCCTTGAGATATTTTCCCGTACCCGAAAGTGTTCCGCCCGTTCCTACACCCGCAACGAAAATATCTACCTCTCCGTCCGTGTCCTCCCATATTTCAGGGCCTGTGGTTTCATAATGCGTTTGGGGATTTGCAGGGTTTACAAACTGTCCGAGAATTACAGAACCCTCAATCTGTTCCTTCAACTCGTCTGCCTTTTCTATTGCGCCCGACATTCCTTTGAAGCCGTCGGTAAGAACGATCTCCGCACCGTATGCCTTGAGCAGATTTCTGCGTTCAACACTCATGGTTTCGGGCATGG
Organism: uncultured Clostridia bacterium; assembly: GCA_947589415.1. GTDB lineage: Bacteria > Bacillota > Clostridia > Oscillospirales > Acutalibacteraceae > UBA1213. The sequence goes on along the minus strand of CANQBP010000010.1, from coordinate 31,478 downwards.
TGAGTATTGCTTTATATCCTCTTGCGGCTGCTGCTGCGGCAAGTCCTATGCCCGTGTTTCCGCTTGTAGGTTCAATAATGGTTGCACCCGGTTTGAGTAATCCCTTAGCCTCTGCATCGGCAATCATACTCTTTGCTATTCTGTCTTTAACAGATCCTGCCGGATTAAAATACTCCAATTTTACTATAATATCCGCCTTTGCCCCGTTTGCCTTGGCAAAATTGTCGGCAAGAAGCAATGGTGTTCCGCCTACAAGGTCTGTCATACTCTTATAAATTTTCGACATAATAATACACTCCCTTTTATTTATCGGTATCCTATATGTTATTATGCTGCATGAAGAAATAAAACATAGTAAACATATAGGCTTTTGGTTTATTATACTATATCACCATATTTTTCATTTGTCAAGATGAATTTCGGAAATTTATAAATTTATATAAAAGCCGTAACGGGGGTGCTTTCAAAAAGCGGGGAAGATGGGGGATAAAAGGTGAAACCTATAAATAGTATCGTAATGCCCGCTATAAGAAGAATTGCGGAAATTGTCTTGGAAATACTTGCCCTCGTATTTTTGCCGAGGTCCTTTGTGCTTATATGGAATGAAAGATATACGGCTATGAAAAAAAGCATTATATCTGCTATAAAATAATTATTTCCCGTGATTGAGGTATATGTGTAAAAACCTGCCGGAATGAAAATAAGACCTGCAAGAAGTCCTTTTACCCTTGAAAACAGAAAGCCGTTTATATGCCTGCCGTAAATAATATATTCCGTAAATGTATATAATATATACGGGAAAAACAAAAGTTTAAGATGTTCCCATGTGCTTTCGTTTATTGGAGTGACAGCACCTGCAATCGGGTTATATCCGCTGAGCTTGTATAAAAAATGATTTATGCAGCCAAGTATCCCGACAACAAAAAATCCAACCCTGCCCGAAAAAATATATTTGTCCGACCTGCTATCCAATAAATACACCGCCTTAAAATTGTCCTGCTAATTATATGCGGAAAACCGACAAAAAATATCCGATGATGTTGCGAGATAATAATTTACAGTTAAAAAATATATTGACATATACCCGTAGGGGGTATATAATATTTAAAGATGATACAGGATAGTTAGTGAGGTGTATTAAAAACGGATAATAATATTCAAAGGAAGAATCAATGTGAGTCGTGTATGTGCAGATATAAAAACACCCCTCGCACCGATGAGGAAACAATTGCCCTAAAGAAAAGAATTAACCGTATTATCGGTCAGCTCGGCGGTATTGGAAATATGATAGAGGACAACAGATATTGCGGGGATATACTTATTCAGATTTCGGCTGTGGAAAAAGCGCTGCAGTCACTCGGTTTTGTGATAATGAAAAGTCACCTTGAAACCTGTGTTACAGAGCAGATTAAAGACGGAAATGATAAGATCATTGATGAGGTTATGGAATTATTCAAAAAACTTTCATAAGGCGGGTGAGAAATAATGAAGCAAAAATTTGATGTTACGGGAATGACTTGTGCTGCCTGCAGTGCAAGGGTTGAAAAAAGTGTGTCCTCACTCGATGGAGTGAAAAATGTTACCGTAAATCTTCTGAAAAACAGTATGACAGTCGAATATGACGAAAAAACCGCGGGTGAGTCGGACATAATCAATGCCGTGGAAAAGAGCGGGTATGGGGCGTACGTCAGCAGAAATGACGACCTTAAACGGAGCAAATCTTCAAATAGCGAAATGCCGACGAATAATGCCGAAAGCGAACAGGGAAAAATGCTTAAAAGACTTATCATATCCGCCGTGTTTGCCGTTATTCTGTCTTATATTGCAATGGGGCATATGTTTAATTTACCGTTGCCGCCGTTTTTTCTCGGTCATCAAAATATGGGAATATTTGCCCTTACGCAGCTTTTGCTTACCCTGCCTATTATGGCGGTAAATTACAAATATTATAAAAACGGGTTTAAGTCGTTGCTGCACGGTTCACCTAATATGGATACGCTTATTGCGGTAGGATCGGGAGCATCGTTTATTTACGGTGTGTATGCATTATACGGTATCATGTACGGCTATTCCGTAAATGATCTTTCAATCGTACACGGTTTCGGTGAAAATATGTATTTTGAAACCGTCGGAATGATACTTACGCTTATAACATTAGGAAAATATTTTGAATCAAGGGCGAAAAGAAAAACAACCGATGCAATTATGAGTCTTATGGATATGTCGCCGAAAACGGCAATCGTTATCCGTGACGGTATTGAAACGGAGATATCCGCCGATAAAATACAAATCGGGGATATACTGTCAGTCAAGGCGGGAAGTACCGTGCCGGCAGACGGCATTATAATTGAGGGAAGTGCTGCGGTTGATGAGTCAAGTCTTACGGGGGAGAGTATTCCTGCCGAAAAGAAAGTCGGTGACAGTGTTATCGGAGCAACCGTCAGCAAATCGGGCTACTTTAAAATGAAAGCGGAAAAAGTCGGAGCGGATACAGCACTTTCGCAGATCATACGGCTTGTTGATGATGCCACATCGTCAAAAGCGCATATAGCTAAACTTGCCGATAAGGTGGCGGGGATATTTGTTCCTGTTGTTATGATAATATCTGTTATTACAGCGGTTGTGTGGCTTTTGCTGGGGTATGGCGTTTCTCATGCATTTACGGCGGCGGTATCCGTGCTTGTGATATCGTGTCCGTGCGCCCTCGGTCTTGCGACACCTACCGCAATAATGGTTGGTACGGGCAGAGGTACGGCAGGAGGCATACTTATCAAATCTGCCGAGGCACTTGAGCTTGCACACAAAACCGATACTCTGGTCTTGGATAAGACGGGAACGGTAACGCAGGGAAAACCTGATGTTACGGATATTATACCCTTCGGGGCAACGGATAGGAATTATCTCCTAAAATGTGCATATTCGTTGGAAAGACTTTCCGAACACCCGCTTGCGGAAGCCGTTGTGCATTATGCGGAAAAGGAAAATACGGGATATTTTGAAATAACCGATTTTGCGCAGACACCGGGCAAGGGTATTTCGGGAAAGGCGGACGGAAAAGTTTATAGTGCCGTGAATTATGCGGCGGCGGAAAAACTTATTGATAAAAAAACTTCGGAAACGGCGCAGAAACTTGCACATGACGGAAAAACACCGATGTTTTTTATTTGTGATGATAAACTTATGGGAATAATAGCGGCGGCGGACAGAATAAAACCTACAAGTGCCGAGGCGGTCGGAGAACTTAAAAAAATGGGAATAGATGTGATAATGCTGACCGGGGATAACAGGCGCACGGCCGAAGCGGTCGGAAAGGCAGTTGGAATTGAGCATATTTTTTCGGAACTTTATCCCGGAGATAAAGAAAGGAAAATTTCGGAGCTTATTGACAAAGGAAAGTGTGTCGCAATGGTCGGCGACGGCATTAACGATGCCCCGGCACTTGCAAGGGCAAATATAGGAATTGCTATCGGGGCGGGTACGGATATAGCCGTGGAATCTTCGGATATAGTGCTTATGAAAAGCGACTTGTATGACGTTGTAAATACAATAAGACTTAGCCGTGCCGTCATGCGCAATATAAAACAAAATCTCTTTTGGGCATTTTTTTATAATGCCATAGGAATACCGATAGCGGCAGGTGTATTTTATGGTGTCGGATTGATGCTGAACCCCATGATAGGGGCTGCGGCGATGAGCCTTAGCTCGATATGTGTAGTTTCTAATGCTTTGAGGCTGCGCCGTTTTAAAATGAAAAAACCGGTGAGCATTGAAAATAGTGCTGCGGATAAGAAGGAGGTGAAAACTATGGAAAACAGAACGACTCTTGCAGTTGAGGGAATGATGTGTATGCATTGTGTTTCTCATGTAAAGGAGGCACTTGAAAAGATAGAGGGCGTAACGGCAGCCGAGGTTGACCTCGATAAAAATACGGCCGTGGTTACAACTGACGGGAATGTTCCTGCCGAAAAGCTGATTAGTGCTGTTGAGAGCGCAGGATATAAGGCAAAAACAACTGAATAATGTTAGAATACGGCTTACGGGAATGAATGGTTTCCGTGAGCCGTGTTTTTTAATTTTTTTGGGATAATAGTGAATAAATTATTGATTGACAGAATGTATTTCTTGGCATATAATCGAGTTGTAGGTATATCGGAACATATTAAAAAGTGAAAGAAGGCGTAATGATTATGAGAAAAAAATTGTCGGTTATCCTGTCGGTCGTACTTGCGGCTGTTTCGGTTTCAGCCTGCGCCGGTTCGGGAAATTCAACCGCAAGCCAAACACAAAATGCCCAAAGCAGTACAATCATATCATCTCAAGAGCAGACAGAAGAAGAAAGCAAAGAAACAGAAAACAGCATTGTTTCGGAAACAACATCGGAGCAGTCGGAGAGTGAAAAATCTAATTCGAGTAAAAATGACGTATCGGAGAAAAGCTCAAAGGATAATTCAAAAGAAAATTCCAAAGTAAATTCGGAAGTAAGCTCTGCGGCTTCAGACGCTTCTGTTCAAGACTCTGAAGAAAAGAGTACTGTTGAACAGACAACTCAAAACAACAACACCGTAACCACTGTTGATACTCCACCGACACCGGAACAAAACAATAACGAAACGGGCGGACAGCCGGACGGAGATAAAACATACCAAAATCCTAAACCCTCCGGTGGTAGTATCGGCAGTAATGAAAATTCGCCCGCAACGGGTAACAACGGAACAACAGGCAATTCGGGAAACGGTAACAGTTCGGTTAATACGGATACGGATATAGGGGGTCAGTCAGCATACAACAGTCTTTTCAGTCTTGACAACAAGATTAAAATAGAAATAACCATGTCAAAGAGTGAAATGGATAAGATGAACAGTGACTATTATAAATATAAAGCGAAAAATACAAAGTCACCCATTTACAGAAAGGCAACTGCGGTTATAACGGTAGGCGGAAAAAGCTATACGATAGATGAAGTCGGTGTGAGAGCAAAGGGAAATCTCTCGATACTTCCGGTATATGATGAAAATTCCGGTAAACTTAATCTTTCGCATTACAAGTTGAGCTTTAACGAAACCTTTGACGATAAGGACTACTATGGCAACGATGCTAAGGTATGGAAAACCGATGCGGAAAGAAAAGCGAGAAAAAACAGACGTTTCGCTACGCTGAAAAAGCTCGATGTTAAATGGAACAGAAATTATGATGATACTTACATAAGAGAAATATATGCCGCCGAAATGTTCAGACAAAGCGGTGTGATTGCACAAAAAATCGGACTTTCGCAGCTTGTATTCAATAAGAGTAACTACGGTGTTATGACAATATACGAACCGATAGATGAAATCTTTCTTGAGCGCAATCTTCCAAAATCGGCACTTGGCGGAGATCTCTATAAGGTAGGCTGGACATATTCTCCTGCCAACTATATAGAAAATCAGGTATCTGTCGGAATAACGGACGAGGATAAGGGAACAAAATATAATTTTGACCTAAAGACTAACGAAAAAACCTCGAAAAATGAGGCTCTCAAGAATTTTCTCAAGGTAATAAATTCAAAACCCGATCAGTCGCAACTTGAGGCGGTACTTGATACCGATTATTTTGCAAAATTCCTTGCGGCTTACTACTTTGCAGGAGATCCCGATGATATAAGAAACAACTATAATAATCACTATATATATTTCAGAAAGGATAACGGAAAGGCGATATTTATTCCCTATGACAACGACAGGACTCTCGGTGTCACTATGGGATATAATCCTGACGGAACGGGTATGACGGGACAGTCACCTTATTCCAATCGTGCGGGAGGTGCTAATCAGCTTCAAGCAAATCCTCTTATAAAATTAGCAATTAAAGACGGTAATTTTCTTAATCAAAAATATACGGCGGCACTTAAAAAAGTTGCGGGATTGTCTTTATGGAAAACATCTGATTTTGAATTACAGTATAACAAAGCCAAAACAAATTATCAAAGTTGTGTCAAGCCGGATATAGATTTCGCAAATGCAGATAATGATTTTAAATTCAGTCTTGACGGGAAATATACGTCGGGCGATGATTCAAATATGTCATTTTACGAATTTGTAACAAGAATAATGAAAACGTATAATACTTATGTAAAGTAAATATTCGGTCGGGGCTGTCCGGCTCACGGGGTGAAACAGGTGGAGTCGGGCAGTCCCCGTTTATTGACCGTACATAATATTTGCCAAAGCGTACATATATTTTCGGTATTTTGGCTTTTGTATTGTTAGGATACCAAAAATGACTTATATTGATTGACAAAGTGTGTTTTTGAAATTATAATATTACTTAATTATGGTGTATTGGACTGTGTTGTTAATGACGGTTTCTTTATGTATTATAGCGTACAATGAGTCGCAGACATTGCCTGCGCTCCTGGACGAGGTTCTCACCCAAACATATCCTAAAAATAAGACGGAAATAATTCTCGTGGACAGTAATTCGCAGGATAGCACAAAAGATATATTTATGCGTTTTGCAAAAGAAAATATGAATAATTATATGAAAATATCCGTTCTCGATAACTTTAAGAGATCTCAGGCGGCAGGTTGGAATGTTGCTTTGAAAGCAGCAGCGGGTGACATTATTATAAGGCTTGACGCCCATGCATCAATACCGGAGAGGTTTATCGAAAAGAATGTTAAGATCATATCCGAGGGAGAATATGTGTGCGGAGGAGCAAGACCGAGTAATATATCCGAACCTACACCGTACAGAGAAATGCTGCTGCTTGCGGAAAGCTCAATGTTCGGGAGTTCGTTTGCAGGCTACCGCAGACAGAGTGAGGGTAAAAAATATGTTTCTTCACTTTTCCACGGCGCATACAGACGTGAGGTCTTTGAAAAGGTAGGGGGATTTAACGAGTCGCTCGGACGGACGGAGGATAATGAGCTGCATTGGAGAATAAGACAGAACGGTTACCGAATATGCCAAAGTGACGAGATTATATCATATCAGAATATAAGACCGACACTTTCCGAAATGTTGAAACAAAAGTACGGCAACGGAAAATGGATCGGGCTTACCTTAGGTGTATGCCCGAAATGTCTTTCGCTTTTTCATTTTGTCCCTTTTTGTTTTGTCGGGGCAATAATTGTTTGTCTTGTGTTGCTTATTATAGGGGTGTTCACCGGTAATACGCTGCTGTATATACCGATAGCGGCATTGTCGATTTTATATGTTACTGCCGATATTCTTATGACGTTATCGGCAATAATGACAACAGAAAGAAAAAATATAAATATGTTATTGCTTGTGTTTATATTTCCGCTTTTGCATATCGTATATGGAATCGGTACTTTTGCGGGTATTGCGGAATTGCCGTTTTGGAGGAAAAGTATTGACGGCTCGGCTGAAAAGGAAATTCAAGAGGTAAAAAGATGTATGGCGGCTAACCGCCTGATTGGGAGGTAATGTTATGACGGATACTGAACTTTCTTGCGAAAAGGAAAGTAAAATTTCCCGTTTTTTCAAAAATTTTTGGGAAGCTGTAACGAGGATACCGAGAGAGCATAAAGGATTTTCAAAACAAACTTTTATGCTCGCTAAGGAAGATTTGATAAAAACATACAAGGGTGCGGTTCTCGGCCCGTTGTGGGCAGTTATGAAACCTTTGTTCCAGCTTTTTGTATATTGGTTTGCTTTCACGATAGGATTTCGTTCGGCTGACAGAACGGAAATGGGAGTGCCGTATTTTGTGTTTCTCGTTGTCGGTTTTGTTCCGTGGTTCTTTATGAGCGACGCTGTGAGCAGGGGTTCAAGGTGCATAGCGGACAACAGGCAGTTTGTCACAAAGGTTTCGTTTCCCGTTTCCGTAATTATGACATATACTACAATATCAAAATTTTATGTTCATATATTCCTTTTCTCACTCAGCTATATTTATCTGCTCTGCATAGGATACCAGCCGAGTATATATAATTTGCAGATACTGATACTTGCACCTCTTATGTTCCTGTTTTTCCTTGCACTTCAGTGGTCAATAGCTCCGATGAGTGCATTCAGCAAGGATTTTTCGAGTTTTATCGCAACAATCATGTCGGGTCTGTTCTGGCTTTCGGGCGTGTGCTACGATTCATATATGGTTAAAAGCGAAGCAATCCGTATGGTGCTTCTTTGCAATCCTATGACATATTTCTCAAATGCCTACCGTAAAGCTATTTTGTGCAATAAATGGATATGGGAGGCACCGGATTACGGGGCAAGTATGAAGTATGCCCTGCACCCTTTGTGGGAAAACGCTATATTTCTGTTGGAACTTGCCGTTGTTATAGTCTTTGGTATTTACAATTATAACCGTTTGAGAAAGGAATTGCCCGACGTTTTATAATATTCTCGAATGATGTTGGCGGGGTGTGGCGTAATGGAGGAAACATTTTTCCAAAAATTGCAGCGTGTGAAGATAAAAGATATAGGACACGTATTTCTTTTTCTTGCAGCTCTTCCGGCTGCTCTTATATACAGACTTTTTCGTAAAGATCTCTGGCTTATATGCGATAATGAAAATGAGGCAAGGGATAACGGTTTTTATCTTTTCAGATATATAAGACAAAATTACCCCGAACAAGATGCGGTATATGCTATTAGGAAAACTTCCCCCGACAGCAGTAAAGCGGAAAAGCTGGGCAAAACAGTCAACTACGGCAGTTTTATGCACTGGATTTTGTATCTCACGGCAAATAAGAATATAAGTTCCCAAAAGGGCGGGAAACCGAATGCGGCGGTCTGCTATTTCCTTGAGGTAAATAAAATTCTTAAAAATACACGAATTTTTTTACAGCATGGAATAATAAAGGACGATATGCCGTGGCTTTATTATGAAAATACCATGATGAGAATGTTTGTTTGCAGCACGGAAAGGGAATGGAAATATGTCAGCGAAAAATACGGTTATCCTGACGGGTATGTAAAAAAATTGGGAATTTGCAGGCTTGACGGACTGCATGATGCGATAACGGAGGAAAATCAGATACTGCTTATGCCTACATGGAGGAGCTGGATTGCAACACCTACTTCGGCTTCTTATGAAATTGAGGACGTTTCCGATTTTAAGACAACGGAATATTTTAAGGGCTGGAGTGAATTTCTCGGCAGTACCGTACTGCATGAAATACTTGAAAAATACGATCTGAAAATGGTATTTTATCCGCATAGGGATATGCAGCCTTTTCTTAAATATTTTGAAATAAATGACAGCAGGATAATTGTGGCTAAATGGCCGGAATTTGATGTTCAGCAGCTTCTTAAAACGTCCGCCTATTTAATTACCGATTATTCCAGTATCGCCATGGATTTTGCATATATGAAAAAAAGGCTTATGTACTATCAGTTTGATTATGACGATTTCAGAAAGGGTCAGTATCCGGAGGGGTACTTCAGTTATGAAAATGACGGTTTCGGGCCTGTCTGCCGTAATTTGAACGATGCACTTGCCGAACTTGAGGCTGCTGTTGTTGAAAAGTTTGAAAATAAGGAAAAATATCTGAAAAGGCATGACGAATTTTTCGATTTGTACGATAAAAATAATTGTGAACGTAATTATAGGGCAATCAAGGGGTTATAATATATGGCAGAGGAAAAAATTGATTTTGTTATAGCTTGGGTGGACGGCAATGACCCCGTGTGGCAGGCTGAAAAAGCAAAGTATGATGTTTCGGTAAAAATGAAAGACAGCGGTACAGATGTGAGATACCGTGATTGGGATAATTTGCACTATTGGTTTAGAGCTGTCGAAAAATTTGCCCCGTGGGTCAATAAAATACATTTCATAACTTGGGGACATCTTCCGCAATGGCTGAATGTTGATAATCCTAAACTGAATATCGTTAATCATGCGGATTATATTCCCGAAAAATATCTTCCTACTTTCAGCTCTCACACAATAGAACTGAATATGCATAGGATAAAGGGACTTTCGGAAAAATTTGTTTATTTTAATGATGATATGTTTATAATAAAGCCGGTATTGCCCGAAGATTTTTTCAAAAACGGTCTGCCGTGTGATACATTCGGGCTTAATTGCATTTATTTCGGACATGACAGCGCAGGTCATTTTAACGGCTCGAACATGGAAGTTATCAATACGGAATTTAAGGATAAAAAACGCTCCATAATGAAAAGGGATTTTAAAAAATGGTTCAGCTTGAAAAACGGTTACAGAAAGGTTATGAAAACGCTGCTGCTTGTACCGTGGGAGTGGTTTCCGGGATTTCATTATGATCATATACCGTCGGATTTTCTTAAAAGTACACTTGAGGAAGTATGGGACAAGTATTATGATACATTGGATAAAACCTGTACGGATAAGTTCCGCACGGAATCGAATGTGAACCAATGGCTGTTTAAGTACTGGCAGTTCTGTAAAGGCGATTATAATTTGAGATCCGATAAATTCGGTGAAGTATTTCATATAGAGGAAAAAAATTTTGGAGAGTTGTGTACGGCAATATCGGAACAGAAATATAAAATGATATGTGTAAACGATACGCCGAGAACAATAAATTTTGAGGAAAAAAAGGAGAAAATAAACCGATGCTTTGAAAAGCTCTTACCGGAGAAAAGTTCGTTTGAGTTATGACCGAATATTAAAATTAGCTCGTGATAAGTTTTTTATGAGAGGAAGTATTTATTTATGGGAAGGTATATTTGGCTTATAGGCGAAAATCTGAGCAGAACCGCAAATAACAACGCTTATTATTTTTGGAGGGAAACCGTTCGTGTAAAAGATGATATTGATAAATATTTGGTACTCGAAAAAAACAGGGACAATATGATGCTGTATGACAATCTTTCGGAGGATTTGAAAGAATTTATTATATGGAGAGATACCGTCAGACATCTCAAACTCTATTGTGAGGCGGATATGTTTCTTGTAGCACAAAGCTATCGGGATGTAAGACCCGAAAATGTGATGGGCAGGAAATTTGATTTATCCGTTCAAAAACCGCTGATATATTTACAGCACGGAACACTCGCAATGAAAGTTATAAGCTATAACGGACGTTCGTACAATAACAATTTTTTCAGATTTGTGTATTATAACAGATTTGTTAAAGAAATATTTGAAAATACAAACGATTTTAAACCGTACCAAATGTACTACGGTGAATATCACCCCAGATATATGGAGCTTGTGAAGCGTTTTAGGGAGTATAAGCCCGAAAATAAAAAAATTCTATGGTTTTTGACATGGAGGGAATACTTAGGCAATAACCTGCCTACAAAAATATTCCTTCAAAAGATAAAAAAAGTCATTACAGACGAAAATCTTTTGGAATACCTTGAAAGAACCGATACAGATTTAATATTATGTGTGCATAAGTTTTTTGACGAGGAAAAAATACGTATGTTAAAGGGTGAAAACGAGTGCAAACATATAATTTTTAAACACGCATCAAAAATTGATGTTATGGACGAGCTTGCACAATGTAATGCTCTTATAACGGATTATTCCTCTGTCGGATTTGATGTGACATTCCTCGGTAAACCGGTAATACTTTTCCAACCCGATATAAATGACTATCTTAAAAAGAGAAAATTATATTGTGAAATTGATGAGCTGAATGAATACAATGTAAAACGGCCGAAAGAACTTGTCAATATGATTGTAACGGAAAATTACGGCATCAATCCGTTTTTCCGTTCCAGACTGCCGGAAAACATAGACTATGACTATGTTCTTGAGGGTAAACATATTCAGCGTATGTATGAGGATTTTGCAAATATGCAGCGCCATAAAATTACATTTATCGGATATAATTTTTACGGAATAGGCGGAACGGTATTTGCGACACGTTCACTTGCGGAGGCATTTCTTGAAAAGGGATATCTCGTGGAACTTCTTTCTCTCAAGAAAAATCAAAAGCCTAAGCAAATGCCGTATGCGCTTAACCTTACTGCACTTTATGATGCAAATAAGAAAACCCCGCTGAATTTGTATAAAAGACATTTTTACAGGAGAAAAAAGCTCTTTTCTTATCTTACATACGATAAGGATATAGTAAACCTTAAACCGTATGCAGGTTACAGACTGGAAAAATGGCTTGATGAAACTAATAGCGAAACCGTTATTTCAACAAGAGAATCACTCCACCTTTTCCTCAATGCGGGAAAATCGGATATGATAAAAAATAAAATATATTTCTTCCATTGTCCCGTTGAGATATTTGAGGAGGTGTTCCCGAATATTCTCGATGAGCTTAACAAATGTGATATCGGCAAGGCGGTATTCGTTACGGAAACCAACAGACAGAAATATATCGAGAATTTCGGTTTTAAAAACTATAAGAAGTATATAGTTCTCGGCAACTGTCTTGAGTCCTCACGTTCTGTTTTGAGGGACGAAATTGTTCCCGTTGAGGAGAAAGAGGTTTATAGGGGAATTTATCTCTTGAGATTAAGCAGCGACCGAAAGGCGGATATAGATAATCTTATCGGTTACGGTAAATATCTAAGGGATAATGACATAAATAATATAGTTATTGATGTGTACGGTACGGGTGACTATGTGGAGGAATTTATAAATATTCTCCTTGATGAAGAGCTTTCGGATTATATTTGTTATAAGGGCAGTACAAAAAACGGCCCGCAGGAAATAAGAAATCACGATGCCGTGGTAGATTTCTCACTCAACCATTCTTTCGGTATGCCGTATATCGAGGGTATAATGAACGGAAAAATGGTATTTTGTGAGAAAAATGAGGGCTCAAAGGAAGTAATGGAAAAAATACCGTCGGCTTATATACGCTCTTATGAGGATCTTACAAATAAAATTCTTTCACTTCCCCTTATTACGGTTGAGGAATTACAAAGTTATTATGATATAATATCCGAAAGATATTCAAGGGAAGCCCTTGCGGATAAGATGATAGAATATATATATAAAAATTAGTATTTCGGTTTTTCAAAAATTTGTGTGGGAATGTGTGTTTTCCTAAGCGGATACCGACTGATGACTATTGTTGTAAGGGCAATGATGAGTGTTTTATAACGGAGGATAGTGTAAGACATTTATATAAATGCTGTTTGATTATCGTGGCTGACGGTTACTTAATATACTCGAATTTATAATATGCTTATTGATATTTTCGGTCTTGCGTATCTGTTTGATACCCCTGCGCCTAACGGAATTTATAATCTTGCCTTTCCGTTATGACTCATGCAGGGGTAAAACTTATAAAAGGCGGGGAAGTGTGTTTTTCGTATGAACCAATGATAATTTCATTGAAAGAATATTTAGGATACAACGGGTGTGCTTATTATATCGGCAAAAAATAATTGATAAAACAGTAGTTTCGTGAATGTGTGCAGTTCGGAGTTTCTGTATGCAGGTGCTGTTTAAAAAGCAAAGGATCTGATTAAATGAACGTAGAAAACAAACCCTTTTTTAGCGCAGTAATTTATATGTCAAATGAATTTGCATCTGCTACTCTTGACAGCATATTTTCACAAAAAGACATAGCCGCCGAAAATATACAGATTGTCCTTGCACTCGGCGGGCAAAACGAATATTCCGAATATATATCGGGATTGAAAAAAGAAAACAGAAACATTACCGTGTGCAAGGGCACGTACAATACGCAGGCGGAGGCGTATTCCGCCGCATTGGAGCTTGTCAGAGGAAAATACGTTTGTTTCCCCGAATGCGGCGGGGCATATTCGGAGAGTACGTTTGCATTTATGAAGGCTTCGCTCGAAATAAGAGATATACCGCTTTCCATTATAATGATAAGTACATACGATAAACAGGATTTATCAAAGGTAAGTAAGGCACTAAAGGGTAAGCCCGGAAATTGTGACTTGAATGAAAAATATAATTTCCCTTTGGTTTTTCTTTCAAGATGTTTCGTAAGTATGGAGCTTAATATAGAGATAAATACAAGCTTGGCGGTAAAATCGGTTTCGAAATGTGATATTTTTATGAAACTGGCAGCACAAACGCAGACAATTAACGTATTTAGAAATAAAGAGGCACGTTTCTACCCGTGGCATGAAAATCCTCCGATATTTAATTTCTATGAAGAACTTAGAGAATCAGATAAGGACTTGAAACTGTTTTTTGATAATTTTATAACTGCCAATGTGAACAGATGTATGGAAGAGTTTGAATTTGTACCGAAATTCATACAGTATAACCTTATTCTGTTTTTGGAATGGACTTTTGTTGTGCCGAATGCGGAAAAAATATTTGCCCCCGTTATGTCTGTTGAGGAGTTTGAAAAATATTTCAAGGGAATCCTCGTTAATATTGATGATAATGTTATAAATAACTGCGGACTCCTGCTTGCATATAAGCTGTTAATATACAGAATAAAATATGACGGCAAGATGAGATTTGTAAAAAAATATCTTAGCAAAAGATTGTATTACCGTGATATGAGAGTCTGCGACCTTTCCACTAATATTACAAATATCGAATTTGTCGAGCTTGAGGAAAACAAAGTCGCTTTGATGGGAAGAATGAAATATGCGGGTTGTGAAAGAAATGAAATTCGTATGTATGCACTTGTCAACGGTGAGGAAAAGGTTTATGCAAAAGATTTAGGGCATAGCTATGATAATATTATATGGGGCAGAAATGAATATCCCGGATTTGCTTTTATGATAGATATAGATCTTGAGGGAAAAAATGAATGTGTTATCGAATTTTTCTGTACTCATAAGGGCGATGAAATCAAAAAGACAGTGATAAATTTCGGAAAATTTTCGCCGCTTTCGTCCGTTGTTCCTAAATGTTATTATTATAACAAACGCAGAATAATCAGATATTCCGAGAAAAATTCCTCCGTTATCATTAAAAAGGCGTCTGCCTTTGATGTATTAAAGGCAGAGCTGAAATATCTCAAAAGTTTGTCCAAGACAGATAATGATTATGCAAAACACGCTTATTATGCAAGAATATTGTACCATATGGTGAAACCCTTCTGCCGAAAGGATATATGGCTGATATCAGACAGATCAAACAAAGCGGACGACAACGGCGAAGCGTTTTTTAAATATATGAAAACCGTTAAGAATAAAAAATAAAATGTTATTTTGTTATCGACAAAGAATCTGACGAGGGTAAAAGAATGTCTAAGGTCGGAAAGACAATATCAACAAATTCCAAAAAGCATAAGCTGTATCACCTTCTCAGTTCGTATATCATATCCTCTCAAGGAAATAATCCCGTTATAAATCCGTTTCTTAAAGGTAATATATATTACAGGGATATTCTCTGCAAGAGCCGTTTTGTTTTTCTGCAACACGGCGTTACGAAAGATGATATTTCCTCGTGGCTTAATTTGTATAACAGAAATATTTTCGGTTTTGTTGTCACTACAAACCAGGAATATAAGTCCATATTTGATTATGATTACTATTACAAGCCCGAAAATGTATGGCTTACGGGTTTTCCGAGAAACGATCTTCTTTATCATGACGAAAAGAGATATATAACCATTATGCCGACATGGAGAAAATCACTTATGAAATACCCCGATCCCGCAACGGGAATATGGCGGATAAGAAATGATTTTAAGGAGAGTAAATATTATCGTTTTTATAATTCCCTGATAAACGATAAAAGACTCATTGATGCCGCAAAAAAATACGGTTATAAGATTTGTTGGAAATCGCACCCGATAATTGAACCGTATATGTATATGTTTGAGAAAAATGATGATGTTTTATTCTTTGATGACGATAAAACCTACCGTGAAATTTTTGCGGAAAGTGACCTGCTGCTTACGGATTATTCCTCCGTTGCGTTTGATTTCGCATATTTGAGGAAACCGATAATATATACGCAGTTTGACAGGGAAATATTTTTCAGCGGTGAACATTCATATACCGAGGGTTATTATGATTATGACCGTGACGGTTTCGGAGAAATAGCATATGATTTGGAAAGTACCGTTGATATGCTTATAGATTATATGCAAAACGACTGTAAGATAAAGGACAAATATCTTGCAAGAATAAATGATACTTTTGCTTTTAGTGACAGGAATTGTAGCGAAAGGGTATATAAGCGTTTAATCGAAGCCGACAAGTAACGGTTTTAGCGGGAAAAATGATATTCGTTTAAAAATACGGGGCTGTTTTGACGTATTTGTGCGGCGGATCAGCCGTATAAACAGTTATGCTGTACATAATTCCCGTAAAACGTGTAATGCTGCAAAATGTTTAGAAAATTCAACACCAAAATTATCCTGCCGTGCGGTACGTGTTTTGCACGTTTGGGTAGAAAAGGTATATTTGAAAAAGGAAAATCAAAATATTTTGTGCAAATCACCGTTTTACAAAACTGTAATAAAAAAACGCATAAAACTCCTTGATATTATTTGCCTTGTGGAGTAAAATAAATCTATGTTAAAAGAATTTTGTAGAATTGTGGAGAAATAAAATGGTATTTTCGTCCTTGTTTTTTTTATATGTGTTTTTGCCTTGCTGCCTTATATTTTATTACCTTTGCAAAACAATAGAGAAGAAAAATATTGTTTTGATCGTTTCATCGCTCGTATTCTATGCGTGGGGTGAGCCGATATGGGTGTGTCTGCTTGTTTTGAGTGCATTTGTCAACTGGTTCGCATCGCAGTTCATAGGGAAACTGAAAAAGGAATCTAAGCGGAAAATTGTTGCGGCGGCGGCAATAATATTTGATATAGGGATTCTTGTGGTATTTAAGTACAGCGGTTTTATTGTGGAAAATATAAACGCCGTGACCGGTCTGGGTCTGCCCGTTCCTCAAATAGTTATGCCTATCGGTATAAGTTTCTTTACGTTTCAGGCGATATCGTATATCATGGACTGCTTGTGGGGTACTGTTAAGCCGCAAAAGAAATATTTGAATTTCCTCCTGTATCTGTCGCTGTTCCCGCAGCTCGTTGCGGGTCCCATAGTAAGGTACAGTGTTATTGATGATGAAATAACCAACAGAAAAATCAGAGCCGTAGATATAAGTGAGGGCGCAAAAAGGGCAATTCTCGGTATTGCCAAAAAAGTTATAGTTGCTAATAATCTGTATGCGGTTGTTGAACAGTTCTTCGGTACGGATATAACGAACCTGTCGTTTTGCGGAACATGGTATGCCGTAATTCTGTATTCCTTATATGTTTATTTCGATTTCAGCGGTTACTCGGATATAGCAATAGGTTTGGGAAGAATGTTCGGTTTCCATTTCAATGAAAACTTTAATTATCCGTTTATATGCAAGACTATAAGCGAATTTTGGCAGAGGTGGCATATTTCTTTAAGCTCGTTCTTTAGGGACTATCTGTTCTATGTGCCGATTTTCGGAAAACCGAGAAAATATTTTAACCTGTTCCTTGTATGGTTCTGTACGGGTATGTGGCACGGCGCGTCGTGGAACTTTATTTTCTGGGGTCTTTATTTCGGTATATTTATATTCATAGAAACAAAGATAGGAAAGAAAAGACTTAAAAAGTGGAATAAGGTATGGACGCATATATACAGTAAAATAATTATTGTGATAGGCTTCGGAATATTCTATTTTACGGATTTGAGTCAGCTCGGAAGATTTTTCATGAATATTTCCGGTATCAGTATGATAACTGACGGTAATGCGTTTGCAGATGTTTTGACAAGGGATTCACTTCTTAATAATCTCTACTTGATTATTTTTGCAATAATAGTATCTATGCCCGTTCTGCAAAAGGTTAAATATTTCTTCTACAAATGGGGAAACAATACGGTTTATGCCGTCGGACAGATAGGTGGTGTGCTTATCTGCTGCGCTTTGCTGGTAATATCAAGTATTTTGCTTGTGGATAATACAAATAACCCGTTTTTGTATTTCCGTTTCTGATAAGAGGAGTTACAGATGGAAAATAATAAAAGAAATCACGATAATGATAAAAAAAGAAAAAGCGGACTCAACAATCTTTCGAGAAAAGGTGTTGAGCATGGTTTTGCCGTTATTTCAATTATGATAATCGTTCCCGTGTTTTTTACGGCTGTTTTGCTTCTGACCGTACTTCCGAGACCGGAAATATCCGAAATTGAAAAAAGAGAGCTTGCAAAGATGCCGGAGTTTACCTTTGAATCGTATTTTTCGGGCGAATATACGGCAGATGTGGCGGAACACTATGATGATACCGTTCCTTTCCGTGACGATCTTAAAAATGTCGGATATAATTTTAAGTCCATATTCGGAATACATAACGAGGACGAAGTTAAGGTTGTCGGAAAGCCGTCCGTTGTTACAAAACCCGATAACGATAAGGACGAAACTTCCGAAAGCTCAAAGCATGATACGTCTGAAAACTCTAAAAACGAAACGCAGCAGTCAAGCAGCGGTGATGTGAGCGAAAACAGACCCGAAGAGAGTTCTGCCGAAACCTCCGATACGTCGGTTCAAGAATCGACAGAGCCGGAGGAGGTTACGGTTGAAAACGGTATTATCGTTGTCAAGAGTAACGGTCACTACCGTGCGCTTGAGCTTTTCGGAGGAGGAAGCGGAAGTACCTATGCGCAGGCACTTAATGATTTCCACAAAGATCTCGGTGACAGCGTGAAAATTTATTCTATGGTTGCACCGCTTGCAAGTGAGTACTATACACCGAGCAGCTATTCCGATTTTAATGCGAGTCAGAGAGAAAGTATAGAAAGTATTAAAAGCAAGCTCGATAAGGATATAGTTTCGATAGATATTACCGATGTATTGGGGCAACATAAGGACGAGGACATTTATTTCCGTACGGATCATCACTGGACACCGCTTGGCGCATATTACGCAGCAGAGGCTTTTGCAAAAACTGCCGGTCTTGATTTCAAGGATTTGAGTACCTATAAAAAGAATGATATGGAAGGTTTTGTGGGTACAATGTACGGATTTACCGGAGATGCAAATCTTAATAATGATCCGGAGCTGTTTTCATATTATACTCCCGATAATGTCGATAAGTGTATGACCTACTACTATACAACGGATTTCCAATATACCGGAAAGGGAAGATTTTTCAACGGTGTAGGGGATATTAGGAGTGCATACCTCACATTTATGGGAGGAGATGAACAGATTGTTAAGGTAAAGACAAATATTAAGAACGGCAAAAAGCTGCTTATTGTCAAAGACAGCTACGGAAATGCGATACCGGGTTATCTGTTCGGCTCGTATGAGGAAATATATGTTGTAGATATGAGGTACTTCGGACTTAACCTCGTTGATTTTGTTAAGCAGAATAACGTTACCGATATGCTGTTTACCATGGTATCGTATTCGGCAGTAGGCGGAAATGCGGATAATCTCGAAAATCTCAGAACGCAGGCTAAAGGAAAAAAGATTGTTGATGAGGGTCTTAAAGACGAGGAATGACCGCATAAATTCAGTCGGAGTAATTCTTTGATAGGGAGGAAATATGAAAGAACTTGAATATCCGTTTGACAGCGATTATATAATTAAAAAGAAAAAATCAATCAAACGTACCCTGCTTGCCGACGGTAAAAACAGACTCAAGAAAAAAATAGCCGTGTTCGGCGGTTCGACTACACATGATATCATAGTTTATCTTGAATTGTTTTTGCTGGATCAGGGAATAGAACCCGAATTTTATGAATCGGAATATTCGCAGTATTGGCAGGACTCTATGTTTCCGAGTGAGGAGCTTTTGAATTTTTCGCCGGATCTTGTGTATATCCATACAACGAGCCGAAACATAGTAAATTACCCGTCTATGTCCGACAGTAAAGAACAGTCGGAAGAAAAACTCGAAAGAGAATATTCCAAATTTGAACAGATGTGGAAAAAAATAACGGAAACACATCATTGCCCGATAATACAAAATAATTTTGAACTTCCGTTTTACAGACTTTTAGGAAATAAGGACTGTTCGGATTATAGGGGACGTTCTAATTTTGTCGGCAGATTAAATCAGTTGTTTTATGAGTATTCCCAAAATAATGACGGTTTTTATATAAATGATATAAATTTCATTTCTTCGTCATACGGTCTTAGGCGATGGAGTGACCCTTCATACTGGAATATGTATAAATATGCGATGTGTACGGAGGCTATACCCGAATTTTCCTTTAATCTTTCCAACATTATAAAGTCGGTGTTCGGAAAAAACAAAAAGGCACTTGCACTTGATCTCGATAATACCCTATGGGGCGGTGTTGTGGGTGATGACGGTGTTGACGGAATACAGATCGGTCAGGAAACCGGTGTTTCTCAGTCGTATTATGAATTTCAGAATTATGTAAAAACACTGAAAGATATTGGTGTAATTCTTACTGTTTGTTCAAAAAACGACCATGAAAATGCCGTAGCGGGTCTTGAGCATCCGGAGGGTGCGCTCAAACCTGATGATTTTATAATAATTAAGGCTAACTGGGAAAATAAAGACAGGAATATAGTTGAAACGGCAAATGAGCTTAATATTTTCCCCGATGCTGTTGTATTTGCCGACGACAATCCCGCAGAAAGGGAAATAGTACGTGCGCAGGTTCCCGGAGTTGCAGTTCCGGAAATGGACAGTGTAGAGAATTACATTATAAACATTGACAGAAGCGGATTTTTTGAGGTGACAAATTTTAGTGCCGATGACCTTAAAAGAAATGAAATGTATAAGGCAAATGCCGAAAGAGCCGCTCAAATGGCTTCATTTTCCGATTATGGCGAATATTTGTTAAGCCTTGATATGAAGGCCGTTATAGATGATTTCATACCCGTTTATCTGCAAAGGATAACGCAGCTTACGAATAAAAGTAATCAATTTAATGTTACTACAAAACGTTATACGCAGACCGAAATGGATAGCGTATTCCAAAGTGATGAATATGTGCGTCTTTACGGTAAGCTCACGGATAAATTCGGTGATAACGGGGTTGTGTCAGTTGTTATAGGCAAAATAAACGGGGAAATTCTTGATATAGATTTGTGGATTATGAGCTGCCGTGTGCTGAAAAGAAACATGGAGTTTGCTATGCTTGACAGACTTGTTGAACGTGCTTTGGCAAGGGGAATAAAAACGTTAAGAGGATATTACTATCCCACGCCGAAGAATAAAATGGTTCGTGAACTTTTCAAGGATTTCGGTTTTACGAAAACTGATGAGGACACAAACGGGAACACGGTATGGGAGCTTGATACGGGCAGTTATGAGAAAAAGAATACTGTTATCACGGTAGAGGATAATTCTTCTATTGCAAATTAAATTATAAAGGAGTTGCTATTATGGATTCAAAGGTAATTTATCAGAGGCTTAACAAGGTGTTCAGAGATGTATTTGATGATGACGACATAACGGTTAATGACAAAACTACCGCAAACGATATCGAGGATTGGGACAGCCTTGAACATATTACTCTTATGGCGGCTGTTCAGAAAGAGTTTAAGGTTAAATTCTCAATGGGTGAAATTGCGTCAATGAAAAATGTCGGAGAAATGGTGCATATTATAGAAAAACGTGCAAAATAAAAATGTTTTACCGATGATTGTCGGCAATTCATGAGAAATAATTCTGTTTAATTCAGGGCTGCTGCATTGAGATTCGTTTAGCTTGATCGGCAGCCCTGTTTCCGTGTTGTTTTTGACATATCCATAATTTTTTATACTGTTTTATTACGATTAAATATTGACTGCGATGTATATTATACTTGAAAAATAAATATATGTTATGCTATTATTTTATAGGAGGGATTTACGGTCGGTATTTGACATTGACCTATGATATTGGTCGTTGGAAAATATTTAATTTCTTGAAAGTATTTAAGTAAAATTTGTCTTTTTGTTAATAGTTACGGTACAATGAGTTTAATTTTTACGGATAATATTTAATAGTAAACGAAATTATTGTGTTTATATACGGCGGAGAGTGTTAATCTGAAGTATGACGGGGGTGATTTTGTGACTTCTGCTGTAAAACCGATTGCCGTTATGAAAAGATACGAAATGAAATATATTCTCGACCCTGTTCAAAAAGAACTTATCATGGCAAAACTTGTCGGACATATGAAGCCCGACAAATATGGCTTGACCTCGATAGCCTCACTATACTATGATACACCTGATTGCATACTTATAAGAAACTCTATTGAAAAACCGCAGTTCAAGGAAAAAATAAGACTTCGTTCATACGGACTTGCAAAAGAAAATTCTCCCGTATTTCTTGAGCTCAAGAGAAAAGCCTTCGGAATAGTCTATAAAAGGAGGATAAGTACTGATATACAAACAGTCGATAGTTTTTTCAAAAGAGGTACGGATACGTTTGACGACAGTCAGATTAGCCGTGAAATAACGGCTTTTAGGGATTATTACGGTACTCTCGTACCTTCGTGCCTGATTATCTATGACAGAATTGCTTACTATGAAACTAACGGTGATTTGCGTTTGACTATTGACCAAAATCCGAGATATCGAATGAAAGAGCTTGACCTGACAAGGTCAATGGAGGGTATTTCACTTCTTGATGACGGGTACAGTATCCTCGAAATAAAGGTACAGCAGTCTATGCCCCTTTGGCTGGCAAAAATTCTCTCGGACGGTCGGATATATAAAAGCAGTTTTTCAAAATACGGGGAAGCATATGTAAGACAAATAAAAAAACTAAAATGAAAGGAATTATAGTTATGTTCGATTCAATTTATTCTGTTCCCGTTCAAGCATCGGAGTTCTTTATTATGGCAGTTTCGTCTGTTATTACAGGTCTGTTGTACGCATGGATAATGTCGTTCCGCATACCGTCAAGAAAAAGGTTTTTTATAGTTGTTGCAATCATGCCTTTTATTGTGTCGGCAGTTATTACTTTTGTAAACGGAAATATCGGCGCAGGTGTTGCGGTCGGCGGAGCATTCAGCCTTATACGTTTCAGAAGTGCGCCGGGAAGTGCGGAGGAAATAGCCGCCATATTGATAGCCATGGGTTCCGGAATAGCGTTCGGTATGGGATATATTGTCTATGGGGTTATAATACTTCTCGCACTTTCACTGCTGTTTGTACTTCTTTCCGTATTGAAAATATTTGAACACGATGAGTCCGAGGTTTACAGACTGCTTAAAATCACCATTCCCGAATCGCTTGAATATTCCGGAGTTTTTGATGATATATTCGGAAAGTATTTGAAAAGCTATGAAAATATAGGTGTTAAAACGACTGCGATGGGGTCAATGTTTAAGCTGTCTTTTAAGATAAGAATGAATGACAGGTCACAAGAAAAGTTGTTTATTGATGAACTCAGGACAAAAAACGGAAATTTGGAAATTTCGGTTGTACCGTATTGTGAGCAGGAAATGCTTTTGTAAAAATGCAGTTTATTTTACATAAGGGCAACGCAAAATCGGACAGTTCCGATAAAAAATTAAAATATAACAGTTAATGTTTAAGGAGTGATTTTATGATTACATTTTTTATAGGTCTTGCCGTTCTTATAATCGGTGGTGTTGTGTATGGTAAGGTCTGCGAAAAAGTTTTTAAACCCGATGATCGAAAGACGCCGGCGGTTCGTTTGAATGACGGTATGGATTTTGTGCCGATGAAAAAGTGGAAAAATTCACTTATTCAGCTTTTGAATATAGCAGGCACGGGACCGATTTTAGGGCCGATACAGGGTATCCTTTTCGGTCCGATTGCCTTTTTGACGATACCGGTGGGCTGTATAATCGGCGGCGCATTTCATGACTATATGTGCGGCATGATTTCCATGCGAAATGATGGTGCGCAAATGCCTGTACTCATAAAAAAGTATCTCGGAAAATATTCATATCCCGTTTATAATGTGTTTGTGTGTCTGCTTATGCTGCTTGTGGGAACCGTATTTATCTACACGCCGGGCGATTTATTCATAACACAAATTTTAAATTCGGACAGCGGTGCTTCAAATCCCGTGGTATGGATTGTATATGGAGCAATTTTTGTATATTTTGTAATTGCAACATTGTTTCCTATTGACAAGATTATTGGAAAGATTTATCCCGTTTTTGGTATGCTGCTTGTTTTGTCGGCTGTCGGGGTGTTTATCGGATTACTTGTCAAGGGCTATCCGCTTGACGAGATATGGTCGACAGGAGTTGTGGGAGTGCACCCGCAGGGATTGCATTTTATACCCGTATTCTTTGTAACCGTGGCTTGTGGTATAGTTTCCGGTTTCCATTCTACCCAGTCCACATTGATTTCACGTACTGTCCGAAACGAAAAAGAAGGACGTATGACTTTTTATAATATGATGATTGCCGAGGGTTTTATAGCTATGATATGGGCTGCTGCAACAATGGGAGTTATGAATCTCGGACTTGCTTCGGCAGAAACAAACCCCACCGATGTTGTAGGTATCATAGCAAAGGATCTGCTTGGGGGAGCAGGGGGAATTATAGCCGTAATAGGAATTATCGTACTTCCGATAACATCGGGTGATACTGCCCTTCGTTCACTAAGGCTTATAGTTGCCGATGCACTAAAAATTGACCAGTCTAAAAAATCCGCCAGACTCGGAGTTTCACTTGTGATATTTGTCGTGGTTGCGGCTATTTTGGTATTTGCGAAAATCAATACGGGCGGATTTAATATACTATGGAGGTATTTTGCTTGGGCAAATCAGACGATTGCCGTATTTGCCTTTGCAATGATAACCATTTATATGATGAGAAATAAACTTCCGTATGTAATGGCAATTATACCCGGTATGTTTTATATGTTTATAATATCCTCTTTTATCCTAAATGCTTCTATCGGATTTAATTTGCCCTGGCTGCCCAGCTATATAATAGCGGGTGTTCTTACCGTATTATATGCTGTTGTGTTGATATACTACGGCGGAAAGGACAATTCACGCCTTGAACGACCGAAACGTGCGTGAATTTACTAATGCAATTGTGAATTATAACTTGATACAGCAGACCGACCTGTCTTTAGCGGGTCGGTCTGCTGTATGTAATTTGTGTACGGATATTTTAGTGGAATTGTATGTCAGTTCGTTACATCACGCTGATCCTTTAAAAACATTGGATTTTGTCATCTTCCGGTACTAATATTTTAAACATCGTATATTCCTCCGGATAATTTCTTTGCAGCAGTTCCTTAAATTTGATTTTATTATAATACTGATATGTTAAAGTTTTGTTTAAGTTTTCCGTTTTCCTAAAATTTTTTAAAATCCGGACTGCCGTTATATCATGCTGTCGTATTTTATTTATCACATTTAGTAAATTCTTATAAAACAGATACGTTGTTTCCGAATGTGATAACGTATCTTTTATTATTGAACATAATACACGGACGAAAAATAAAAATCCGCAGATTGCTGCTCTATTCAAACAGTACCTCTGCGGATATTTATATTTATTGGCAGAATATGAAACTCCCTCGTTTTTTCATATTTACAACAGACAAGATATGCCGAAGTAAAAAAGTTATTGTCCCGCCCGCCGTGTTACGGGTTTTTTTATTTCAATTTATCATAGTCCGCATCGTTTACCGGCTCAAGCCATTCGTTGGAACAGTTTTCACCGGGAACTTCTATTGCCAAGTGGCTGAACCAACTGTCGGGGGCTGCACCGTGCCAGTGCTTAATGCCGGCGGGAATATTGATACAGTCACCGGGGTTCATTTCCAATGCATTTTTTCCCCACTCCTGATAGTAGCCTCGTCCTGCAACACATACAAGAATTTGACCGCCGCCTTTGGAGGCATGGTGTATGTGCCAGTTATTGCGGCAGCGTGGTTCAAAGGTCACGTTAAAAATACCGACTTGAGAATCGGAAACGGGTGCAAGATAGCTCTGACCGCTGAAATATTGTGCAAAGCCGTCATTTGGTGCGCCGATAGGGAATACCATTTTAGCAGCGTGTTCGGCTTTTGCATCGTCCGCAGAAGTTTCCTCCGCCCAGATTTCTTTAGCCATATTGAATACCGCCCAAGCCTTCGGCCAACCGACATAAAACGCAGCATGAGTGACAATAGCGGCAATTTCCTTTTTTGTTACACCTGATTTTTTAGCATTTTCAAGGTGATATTTCAAAGATGAATCTGTAATGCCCGATGACATCAGGGCAACAACCGTGATGATACAGCGTGTTTTATGGTCGATATCACGGTTATTCCAGTTTTCTCCAAAAAGAATATCATCGTTGAAATGTGCAAAGTCCGGCGCAAAGCTGCCGAGCTGTATTCTTCCCGCAGTTTGTACAATCTTTTCCATAATAACATCTCCCTTTAATATAAAAATTTTTTTATTTGCGTAATTACGAAAGTTTTCAAGGTAAACAAAATTATCCTTTGTGCATATCTGTTTTGACCTTGCCGTGCGGATATTGTTCTACCGCAGTATTTCGGCTATTATCGAGTTTGACACCATAAAGCCTTTTTCGGTAAGGGCAAAACCGTTATCAAACGTTTTCGTAAGACCCGCCGCCTGAAAAATTTCGGCTCTTTTTTTATATATGTCGGGTATATCGGTGCCGAATTTTGTTCTAAACCTCTCATTGGTTATCCCCTCGGCAAGTCGGAGTCCGAGCATTATAAATTCCTCCGTATCTCCGCCCGCTCCGTCAGATATGACTTCACCCTCGTAAAAACGTTTAAAATTAGCGGGTCGGTAAAATCGTCTGCCGCAAAAAAATGAATGTGATGACGGGCCAAACCCTATGTATTCTTCATCATGCCAATATTTGAGATTATGTCTGCCCTCATAACCCGGTTTGCAAAAATTTGATATTTCATAATGGTCATAGCCGTATTCTTTCATAACAGAGCAGAGATATTCATACATATCCGCTGTCCTGTCATCATCGGTCATGGACAAATTGTTTCTGTTTTTATAAAATATTGTTCCTTCCTCAATTTTTAGAATATATGCGGATATATGTTTTGCCCCCTGATTTGCACAAAAATCTACGGAACGGCGGAGTTTCTCATACGTTTGACCGGGAAGTGCAATCATAAGATCAAGTGATATATTTTCAAAACCGGAATTTTTTGCGGAGAGAATACATTTTTTTGCATCAAGAGTGTTATGAAGCCTTCCGAGGAATTTCAGCTCATCATCATTTGCGGATTGCAGACCGATCGATATACGGTTACAGCCTGCCGAACGCAAAAGACCGAAGTCGATATCGCTTTTTTCGGGATTGACCTCCACGGTTATTTCAGTATCCGAGGAATTTAAGCCGAATGATTTTTTTGCAGCGGAAATAATTTTTATTATCCTGTCGGCACCCGTAACAGTCGGAGTACCTCCGCCAAAATACAGGGTGTCTGCAACTATCCTTTTTTCTTTCGCAAAATCCGTTATTTGTGAACAAATCTTGTCGGTGTATTTGTCATATTCATCTTCACCGGCATTTTTGGAGTAAAAATTACAGTAGGGACATTTCTGTCTGCAAAACGGAATATGTATGTATATGCCTTTTTTATCCATATTATTTTCCTGAATTTTGTCGGAGAATAAGAAGAGCTTCAACAAACATGGAAACCAGTGATACGACAAATAAACCTATGTCCGTGTACTTGAAAGTATTAAAAGCAAACTCCAAATCCTCGTTGTTTGGCGTATCCTTAAATACAGCGAAACTTACAAATCCGTTGAGCGTATCGGAAACGGAATTGTTTGATATGGTGCTGTCTATAAGGTATGTTGTTATAACAAAAAATATTAGCACAATTATAAATGCACTTGTTACAAGCGGGACGGCAGGTTTATTGAGAATTGCTACGGTAAAAGCGGAAAATACCAATGCCGCCGCCGCAATTATAATTATGGGATTTATCATTTCAAATCACCGTCTGTAATTTTTTTAAGCATAAATGCTGTTTTAAGAACAGCTACTTGTGTTTTGGCATCGGGAATTTCGTTGTTAATTACCATTTCTAAGGCTCTCTCTACGGGAATACGCTCAACGGTCACGAACTCGTCATCATCAAGGTGCTGTTGCTCGTATTTTTCGACTTTACAGAAATACAAATGTATTATCTCACCGCAATAACCGGGACTCGGATAAAGTTTCCCCAGAGGAATATATTCTCTCCCTATTGCTCCGGTTTCTTCCAAAAGTTCTCTTTTTCCGTTTTCAAGCGGTGTTTGTCCTTTTTCGAGTTTCCCTGCCGGGAGTTCCAACACGACCTCACTATACGGGTATCTGAATTGACGCACGAACAATAACTCATTATTTTCGGTCAGGGCAGCAATACAAACTCCGCCCGGATGATCTACTACCTCTCTTGAGGCTTGCTGACCGTTTTCAAGCTCTACCGTATCGGATCTTACATGAATGATCTTGCCGTCAAAAATACTTTTTGTATCGAGTGTTTTTTCAAAATGTTTCATACTTATGCCTCCGAAAAATTCGATGTCTATATTATATCATATATTTCTTACAGGTTACAAGCATAATAAAGAGAAAACCAACAGAAATAAATTGCAATATAAAATGTCAAGGGTCAATTTGATGCGGCAGGGAATATAAAAAAGGATAAAATAAAAAACAGCCGCAGGGACTGTTTTTTAAGCAGCATATATTTTGTAGGAAAACACTATATGCATTGTTGTATTTTAATTCATATCCTAAAATATGTTTTTTTTGCAATTTGAAATCTGCAAAAATATCATACTAAGCGGTTTATCATAACCTAAACAGTCAGTATCGGATATTCCGTATGCAAAACTGCCACAACCGTCATTGATATTTTTTCTGCAAATTACGGTACTATTAAACCTAAATCAGTTAGCAGGATCGTATTCTTTCTCTGCGATGACACTGCCGTTTGCATCTTTATATATAACCTTTACCGTTATGCTGTTTACACGTGTTCTATCTCTCAACTCCATTGCAAAACTTTCAAACGGTTGTTTGAATGAATCATAATCAAGCATTTGACCTAACATAGATGCTTCAGAAGAATCTACTACCTCATTGATTTGATACTCAAATACAACTGTGTTATCTTTAACATAATAGCTTGCCGATATATCATCTGTGGATTGTTGTTCGGCAATGGACTGAAACTCATCCTGCATAGAAGTTTCTCTAAAATAATCTTCTAAAGTAGCGGGGGAGCAGGCTGTGACTAAAAGCGATAACACTAATACGGACAGCAAAATCGGTATTTTCTTCAATATATTTTTCATGTCTGTACCTCTATCAAATAATTATAATTTAGGTTATTATATCATAAATATTTTATAATTTGAATTGTAATTTATGCCGAAATTGATACGTATATAAATGAATTATATATATATTTTATATAATTACCCGAATATATTATATTTTTCAGATGTTATCTGCAAAGCAATATTATATAATTTATATATTTAAAACGTAATCGAAGTAAATGAGTATTCGCAGTGGTTTTAAGAGGTATTTACAATTTAACTATTTTGCCGATACGTTTTGTAAGTATTACGGATAATATAATTTTTGCCGCATCGGGTATCAGAAACGGTATAACGCAGGTCGATAGGGCAGAGGCAATACTTATTGAATTTCCCTGACCGTTCATTGCAAATATAAACCATACCGTACCAAAAACATAGCAAAGTATATCACCGATAATCATACCTGTTACTAATGCCGGCGTTTTTTTGTTGAATATATCCGATGCAAGACCGACTGCTGCTGCGGTAAATATAAAACCGAATATATACCCTCCCGTGACTCCGAACAGAACACCGGGGCCTCCCGAAAATCCGTTGAAAACAGGTAATCCGACCGCTCCCATGAGTATATATACAAGAACACTTATAACACCGTTTTTCACTCCTAAAAAACCTGCGGCAAGAAATACCCCAAGCGTATGAAGAGTAAACGGTACAGTACCTAACGGAAGTCGTATTTGCGCACATATTGCCATTATTGCAGCAAACATGGCAATATATATCAAATCCGAAAGAAACCTATTATTATTTTTTGTTTTCATAATTTTTCCCCTTTCTTTTTTGAAACTGTCATGTGAGAAATTGATGCATGATCATTTTCAATGTATCAAATTATATAATATATTTTTTAAATTGTCAACTGAATTATATTATTTTGGTTGACAATTATTTTGATTTATGCAGATAATTGTTTTAACTTGATTTTTACAAATCATCGTTGTATGATAATGTAAAAGGGTTTAGGGGTGTTTTTGTGGAAATTGAAAAAAACAAAATTTACATTTCGGAAGCTGTTGACTATACATCGGAGGGAAACGGGGTATTTAAAATAAACGGAATGACAGTATTTGTCCCCAATGCCGCCGTTGGTGATAAAGCAGAGATAAAAATAGTAAAAGTCGGAAAAAATTATGCTTTCGGCAGACTTGAAAGATTGATTTGTCCATCACCGGACAGAATAGAAACCGACTGCGCAATTTCCTGTAAATGCGGTGGCTGCGTTTTTAGGCATATCAGATATTCTGCCGAACTTAAATTTAAGAAAAAAAGAGTATATGATGCACTTACGAGAATTGGGGGTATTGACGGAAGTATAATCGGTGATATCGTGCCGTCGCCATTATACAATGCATACAGGAATAAAGCTCAGCTTCCCGTTACGATTGGATCGGACGGTAAAATCCGTGTAGGCTTTTTTGCACCGAGAAGCCATAGGGTAATACCGTTTGATTACTGCTCATTGCAAGCCGCTCCGTTTAACAGGGCTATCAAGCCGTTTTTGGAGTGGGCAAACACTTCCTTTGAGTCTGTATATGATCCGATAAATAACTGTGGAGTTTTAAGACACTTATATCTTCGATATTCTTATAAGACTAACGAACTTATGGTCTGTATCGTTGCTAATTCGGACAAACTTAAAAATGAAGAGGGTCTTGTAGAAATTCTTAAAAACGAGCTGCCGGAACTTAAGACTGTTATACTGAATACTAATAAAGAAAAAACTAATGTCATAACAGGAAAGAAATGCAGAAATCTCTATGGTAACGGATATATAACCGATGAACTTTGCGGTTTGAAATTTAGAATATCTCCATTGTCTTTTTATCAGGTCAACAGAGATGCTGCCGAAAAACTTTATGAAATTGCTGCTGATTTTGCAAACCTTAAATCAAACGAAACACTGATCGATATGTATTGCGGAACCGGTACAATTGGTCTTTCTATGGCTTCTAAAGTGAAAAATTTGATAGGCATTGAAATAATACCTCAGGCAATAGATGATGCGAGAAAAAATGCTGAAATAAATCGTGTTAAAAATTCACGGTTTATTTGCTCCGATGCTCTTGAGGCTGCAAAAATTCTTTGTGATGAGGGTGTTCGCCCGGATTGCATTATCCTTGACCCGCCAAGAAAAGGTTGTGATAGTGAACTTATTTCTGTCGTTTCAAAAATGTCGCCCGACAGAATAATATATGTTTCGTGTGACCCCGCTACGCTTGCAAGGGATCTCTCTTGCTTTGTAAAAAACGGCTACTCCGTAAAAAAAGCCCTCCCCGTCGATATGTTCCCTAGAACGGCTCATGTCGAGACGGTATGTTTGATGTCAAGAGTCGAAGGGAAATAGCCGCGAAAGCCCGCTAATACTGCGGTTTTCGG
>CANQBP010000009.1 GCA_947589415.1 uncultured Clostridia bacterium | reverse complement strand
CAGGGTGATATAATATGTACATCGAACGGTTTAAGAACCGCTCACGGAATTTCTTTTCAACATAATACGAATTATGTCGCCAACTTAATGTTGGTGCTTTTTTTTTATAGTATCAATCGCATATTTTCGATTTGTCTGCGATGCTCCGCACCCGTAGAAACGATATAAATGCGTGTTGTATTGATACTGCTATGACCGAGAATGTCGGCTAATTTTGCAATATCTTTCTCAATATTGTAAAATATGCGGGCAAATAAGTGCCTCAAGTTGTGAGGGAATACCTTTGACGGATTAACTTTCGCATCATCACAGAGTGATTTCATATCCCTCCATACGGTCGTCCTGTTCAGTGCCTTGCCGTTTCTTGCGGTAAAAATCGGGCCGGATTTTATTCCCAGTTCATCAATATATTTGATGAGCTTTTTTTGCAGCCTGCTTACAATAAATACCGTTCTCGTTTTTCCCTTGCAGGAAACGACCGCCTCACCCTTGCGGACAGCCTCCTCCGTTATATACTGAAGTTCGCTGACACGAATACCCGTGCTGCAAATCGTCATTAGGATAAGATACAGCCTGTGGTTATGCTTTTTCTGTGCCGTCCTGCATAAACGTTCATATTCATCTTTGGTAAGCTCCTTTTCCTCGGAGCAGAAGATTTTACGCTGTACCTTAATCGTTTTCGCTTTCAGATCGTGTCTGCCGAGATATGCGAAAAGGCTGTTGAGCGATGCAAGCATGGAATTGATACTGCATATTGTGTAACCGCAGTCAATAAGCCTCTGTTTGTATTCAATGACCGATTCCTTGGTAATCTCTCCTCCCGAAAGATATACCGCAAACGCCGAAACATCTCTGATATACTTCTGTATCGTCGAAATACTTTTTTCCTCATTTTCAAGATGATTTTGAAAAGCCGATATTATTTTTTTCGTCAGTTTTATTTTTTTCATTAAAAAATACCTCCTGCTTTTTATAACTATATTTTACCCCAAAAGTACAAAATTCGGCTCATTTTTATTATTTTTTTTTGAAATAAAATAATTATTTTTTGCGTATGTTTAAAAATTTATAAAAAGTCTGTACAAACCAATGCCGTTATTATATAATATGTAGGGAAATAATCTGTTTCCGTTATTCGAGGATTTTATTGAATACAGAGCATAAGAAATAAAATTTACTTTGGGGTGCAGCTTATGAACGAAATACTTAAAAATTATGTGACGAATATTCCTGATTTTCCGAGAAAGGGCGTAATGTTCCGTGATATTACATCCGTTATTCAGAGCAGTGAGGGGCTGAAACTTGCTGTTGATGCCCTGACCGATGCTGTCGGCGGCTTGGAATTTGACAGAATAGCCGCCATTGAATCAAGAGGATTTATTTTTGGCTCGATTTTAGCCGAAAAATTTGGAAAAGGTCTTGTGCTTGTGCGTAAAAAAGGAAAGCTGCCGAGGGAAACCGTTTCCGCCCGCTATGATCTCGAATACGGAAGTGAGATAATCGAAATACATAAGGACGCTGTAAATGAGGGGGACAGGGTACTGATAATAGATGACCTGCTCGCAACGGGCGGTACAGCCAAAACAGCCGCACATCTTGTAGAAATGCTCGGCGGTAAAGTTGTTTGTGCGGCTTTCCTTATAGAGCTTACGGATTTGGGCGGACGTGATGCATTGAAGAATTATACCGTGAAGTCAATAATAACCTATGACGGCGACTGATATTTTCCGACATTTTCTGACATTTTCCGCTTCTTAACGGCTCTGCGGAAAATGTCGTTTTGCTTTTGCCGTAAAAAATATATCCGATAATTCCGGTGGTGTGTGCAAAAATGTATTTGTCGGAAATTTGTTTGGAAAATATATTGAATTTAACGTAAAATTGGTATATTATTAATATGTATGAAATATAATACGGGAGGAAAATTATTATGAAAATTCTTGTAATCAATGCGGGAAGCTCTTCAATGAAATATCAGCTTATTGATATGTCCGATGAAAGCATACTTGCAAAGGGAAACTGCGAAAGAATAGGAATTGACGGTCATTTTAAACATACTACGGGTGACGGCAGAAAAGCCGAATACGATGTTGCTATGAATGACCATACCGAGGCTTTCGTGCAGATTAAAAATGCCCTTATCGACGAAAAAGTCGGAGTAATAAAGGATCTCGGAGAGGTTTCCGCAATAGGTCATAGAGTCGTGCAGGGCGGCTCGATATTCAAAGAGTCCAAAATCGTTGACGAAAAGGTTATCGAGGGTATCGAAAGCCTTATTCCGCTTGCACCTTTACATAATCCCGCTCATGTTCAGGGAATAAGAGCGTGTATAGATGTATTCGGAAAAGATGTGCCGGAGGTCGTTGTGTTTGATACGGCATTCCATTCGACTATGCCGCAGACAGCATATATGTATGCCGTTCCGTATGAGTATTACGAAAAATATGCCGTTCGCCGCTACGGTTTCCACGGAACTTCACACAGATATGTTTCGGGCAGATGTGCGGAACTTATGGGAAAGGATATAAAAGACCTTAAAATTATAACCTGCCACCTCGGAAACGGCTCTTCTATCACGGCTGTTGACAAGGGTAAGGTAGTAGATACAAGTATGGGACTTACACCTCTTGACGGTATAATGATGGGTACACGCACGGGCTGTCTTGATCCGTCCGTTGTAACATTTATTATGGAAAAGGAGGGACTTACCCCCTCGGAAATGGATACTCTGCTTAATAAAAAATCAGGTTTTCTCGGAATATCGGGAATTTCCAGTGATGACAGAGATGTATCCGAGGCTGCCGAAAAAGGTAACGAAAGAGCTAAACTTGCAACGGATATGCTTGAATACCAGATACTTAAATATATCGGAGCATATACTGCCGTACTCGGCGGAGTCGATGCAATAGTATTTACGGCAGGCATAGGCGAAAATCAAAGCTCACACCGTCAAAAGGTGTGTGATAAGCTCGGTTATTTGGGCGTTGAAATAGATGCAAAGACTAATGCCGAGGGTGTGCATGGCTTTGAGGGTAAGATATCGACCGAAAACAGCAAGGTAGATGTGTTTGTAATACCGACAAACGAGGAAATAGTTATCGCAAGAGATACGGCAGCTCTTGTCGGAAAGGCATAAATGTACCGATAACAGAATAATAATACTGAAGGCAGGCTTTCATGCTTGCCTTCTTTGATAAAGGTCGTTTATTGTGAATTTGAGTATTGAAATGGTTTTCAGCCGTATAAAATCCCGATAGACGGCGTGTGGGACTGATATGGATAAAAACGGGCATAATAAAAATGTTTCATCGGTTATCTGCGAATACAATCCGTTTCACAACGGTCATGAATATATGCTGAAAAAAATGCGTGAAAACGGTGCGGATATTATCGTTGCCTGCATGAGCGGTAATTTCACGCAAAGAGGTGAGCCGTCACTATTTGATAAGTACAGCCGCACAAAAGCTGCACTTTCGGGCGGCGCAGACCTTGTGATAGAGCTGCCTGTGACGTTTTCCTGTGCGGGTGCGGAACGTTTCGCATACGGCGGGGTATATTTGCTTAATGCTCTCGGCTGTGTTGATGAAATAGTATTCGGAAGTGAATGCGGAAATACGGAAGATTTGAAAAAAGCGGCGTTTGCCGTTGAGGATAAAAGGGTATCCGAAATAATGCGTGAACTTCTTGACACGGGCATGACGTTTGCCCGTGCAAGACAAATTGCGGCGGGCAGAATATACGGAAAGAATATTTCCGATATACTCTGCCAACCGAATGATATTCTTGCGGTCGAATATATAAAGGCACTTAACAAAATCGGATCGGCTATCGTGCCGTCGGCTTTAAAAAGAACGGGAGCGGGACATGACAGCCGCAACATAAAAGGAAATATCGCAAGTGCAAAATATATGCGCCGGATAATAGAAAGCGGCGGTAATGCCGACCTTTATATGCCGCAATATGCCGCCGAAATTTTTTTGAGTGCAAAAAATAAACCCCCGACGGGCGGGAGAATGTCACGGCTTGAAGATGCGGTATTATACAGTTTGAGAATGACGGACAAAAATAAATTTTCGCAGCTTCCCGAAGTCGGGGAGGGGCTTGAAAACCGTATATATTCTGCTGTCAGGAGCGGAAGGTGTCTTGAGGAAATCATCGGGAAAATCAAAAGCAAACGTTATACAAGGGCAAGAATATTAAGAATTATCATGTATGCATTTTTGAATATTAAAGCAAGTG
Organism: uncultured Clostridia bacterium; assembly: GCA_947589415.1. Taxonomy (GTDB): domain Bacteria; phylum Bacillota; class Clostridia; order Oscillospirales; family Acutalibacteraceae; genus UBA1213. The sequence goes on along the minus strand of CANQBP010000009.1, from coordinate 74,536 downwards.
ATTTGTCGGATAAACCTGCATATATAAAAATTCTCGGATTTAACGGGCACGGCAGGGATATACTTAAAAAGGCAAAAATCTCCTCAACACTTCCTATCATAACAAGATATGCGGATATTTGTGCATTGGGTGAGAATGCGAAAAAAATGTACGATATCGACAGCCGATGTGATGATATTTTTGCCTTGAGCGGGGAAAATGCGGATATATGCGGAAAAAATTTGACGGAAAAGCTCATAGTTACGGATTACCGCCGTATCTGAAAAGGAATGTAAAAAAACAGTACGGAAACTTGCAGATCGTTTTGTATTGATCATGATTTTGGAGGAATGATTGAATTGCCGCTTAGTGTGAAAGAGATAAATTCGGAAAACTTCGGGCATTGTGCTTTACTCGTGTATGAAAACATTGAAATAATCGTTACACTTGATTACGGGCCGAGGATAGTCAGTGTTAAAAAATGCGGAGGAGAAAATCTTATATATAATGAAAAGGATATACGCCTCCAAAGAAACCGAGGACATAAAATGCGCATAACGATTGATAAAAGCACAAATTCGGTTTATTGTGATGATCTTCCCGTAAGGTACAGTCCCATGTCGGACGGTGTCAGCTTTATACAAAGCCTCAGTTCACCGATACAGCTTGAGCTTTCAATGGATATAGTGTTTAATACGGATATCGGGGATTTTATGGTCGTACATTGCGCATATAATAAATCACGGGAGGACGTAAAACTGTCAATATATACGGAAACGCCTTTTAACAACGGGGGATTTGTTTTTATACCGCAAAGCAATATACGTGAATTTGATCGTCCGAGCAGAGTATTTTCCTTGTGGGAAAACTGCCGTTGGGACGATAAAAGGCTTTTTATCGGTGATCAGTATGTTACAGTGCACAGTGATGTTTCGGAAATTGAGGAAAACGGTGAATTTCGGCTGATAGGCGGAGATATCAGTCACTCACGCCTTAAAATAGGTGTGAATGACACGGCAGGCTTTTGCGGATATATCAAAGACGGACATTCTTTGATTAAACGATATGTTCATAATAGAAATGCGCTTTATCCGTTTACGGGCTGTTCGGCTTTTGCAACGGCAAATGAGAGTTATCTCAGCATACAGAATACAAGTCCGTTTTACATGATAGGCCCAGGAGAGTCCGCAAGACATATCGAAAGCTGGATTTTTTCCGAATATAAAAATCATATCCGCCCCGACAATGAGGCAGAGATGGATATATTCATAAACACTATATGAACTTACGAAATTTGCGAGATACCGCAGATCGTCAAAAATAAAAATCCCGACAGCAGAAACATCTGCCTGTCGGGTTATTTTTTATGACGGAAAGAACGGTATATACGGCGAAACGGTAACGGCAACTATTCCGCAGATTATTCCGAGAAAAACTCCGGCTATGACATCTGTCGGATAGTGGACGAGGACGTACATTCTTGAAAAACCTATCAAACAGGCATAGAACAGAACGGGTAAAAAAAGTGTCGGCATCATGATAAACATAACGGTTGTGACGGCAAATGAAGCTGTCGTATGCCCTGAAGGGAAAGAATAGTGTGCGGGGTGTTTTATCAGAAGATCCTTTGCAAAATCCCTGCTGCAAGGTCTGATCCTGCCCACAATATGCTTGATCGTTATTTCTCCGGTAAGACCGCTTATAAGCATGGAAAGGATCATAGTGTAGCCGACCAGTCTGTATTTTGATATCAGAAGCAGGGGGATAGACAATGCAAACCATATATAGCCGTTGTTCCCGCTTGTAGTAATTATTACCATAAGCCTGTCGAGCTTTTTGGTATGCTTTGATGAAATTTTTGTAAGCACTCGATTATCCCAAGCCTTTATACGTTCAAGCATAGTTTTCTCCTTTCTTTAATCTTTAATTGCGACTTATGAAAAGGGATATCCCCGACCCCCGAAAAATCGAAATTTCAATAAAAAAACGTAACGACAGGGCAGTCGCCTTATGCACTAATTATAACATAAAATTCATAAAATATAAATTGAAAACAGAAAAAAATTTTTAACAACAGACCGACAGTCTGTTACTTTTCGGTACGAACTGCCGGTCTGCGTTTTAGATGTGCTGCTTTTGTACGTTTCAGAGTTTTAAAAGAATATATTCGTTTTTGACGGCAACAGTTTTGCCGTTTTCGTCCTTTGTATTGTATTCCTCGGTTCTTATGAGCTTTGCGGGACTGTTTTCCGTGCTGTCGTACACTTTATATTCCACATCAACAGTATGTGTCGCTGCGTTTGGAGAACCGAGCGCATCGGGTACTGCCATGTGCATCAAAATGTGTTCGTCATCGTAATCATATGTAAAATCCATGGAACGATAACCGTCAACATCAATATATCCCGTTCCCGATTTCTCGAAAATATACGTCATGCCTCCGTACGGCATTTCTTCCTTTTCCACACGGCTGACCTCTTTGCCGTCAAGATAGTATATTTCCTCGTGATACTCCCATGAGCCGATAGGATTAAATCGAAAATCGGAACAGCCGCACGTAAATATGACTAAAGCAAGCGTAACGGCGGCAAGAAAACCGCTGATACATTTTTTCATACCGTAACCCCCGATCAATTGTTATTCAAAAAGAATTTTAACACCGTTAATATCCGTTGAGCATTGATTTTTATATATAATAAGGTAAGAGACAGCAGTCAGCCTGTAACTTACGGGTAAAAAATATGCGCTCGGAAAACTCCGAACGCATATCGTCCTGACCGGACATAGAGTGCGAGTGATGGGACTTGAACCCATACGTCGTGAAACACACGCCCCTCAAACGTGCCTGTCTGCCTATTCCAGCACACTCGCTTATTCATTGTTCCCTCGGAACATTGTCTATTATATATCATTCGTAATTGTTTGTCAAGCATTTTTTTTAAAAAATAAAAAAATATTCCGAATTTTAAATTTTCAGTCAAATTCGGCAGTATTATAAACAACCGAAATACAAAGATATCCGATGTTTGTCCGAATTTTTCAAACGGGGTAATGTATGCTTAAAATTGAGTATGCCGCTTTTTGCGGAAAGTCGGTATTGCTGCGTAAAAAATCCGTCACTGACCGAAATACGGTCAACCGCAGAGTTTTTTTGCTTTTTTTTCGTACTCCGATGCCAGCTTGAAATTCCCCATATCCTCATACAATGCGGCAAGATCCTTATACTGCTCGGACAGTATGCAGGAGTATTCATAGGCATCTGTCCGCACAAGCTGCCTGTATATTTTAGATGCCTCCAAATAATATTTTTCCGTATTTTCAAGCTGATCCTCACACGAATACACATAACCCAGATCATTATATGCCTCGGCAAGATCCTCAAAAAAGTCAAGCTCTTTTTCATCGGGGGAGTCGGAAAGGTCATCGGGAATGAGTGACTTGAATATTGCAATCACCTTTTCATAGGCCTCAACGGATGCCGTATAATTTTCCTCTCCGCTGTATGCTTTTGCAAGGCAGTCATAACAGTACGCCATATCCTCGGCATATTTAGCATTATCCTTTTCATACAGTTTCGTGTATATCTCAAGGGCATTTTTGTAATTCCGTTCGGCTTCGTCATAGTTGTCCGTAAAAAAGAAGGTGTCCCCGATGTTGTCGTATTCGTCCGCCAAAAGTTCACTGTATTCTTCATTCCCGTCGGCGGAAAGCTCATTATACAGCTCGTATGCAATATGATGGTACGCATACGATTGATCGTATTTATTGAGATTGTTATATATATTTCCGAGCAAATTAGAGCATGATGCAACAAGCGGCTTGTATTCGTCATGTTTTTCGCCGTACAGTGAGGTACATATTTCGTATGCTTTAAGGCATAGTCTGAGTGCTTTCTTCGGCTCGTCATTTTCATTCAGATATTCGGCTTCGTTTTGCAGATGCAATGCAAGTTCGTGACTGCTGCTTTTAATACCGCCTGTTTTACTTTTCAGAAATTCAAACATTATGCTCCCTCCTCACCATGCTTTTTCTATATTTTATAGTAAGCTGAAGATATTGTCAATAAAGAACGGAGAAATTTTTACGGAAGTGTTAATTTGTTTAGAAATGTATTTTCGTGGGAAATTATGCAGCGGAATTTTCAAATCAATAATATGCAGGATTTTGTTTTACTTTTTAACGTAATTGTGTTATTATATTGTATAGAGTAGTATTATAAAATATTTTAAAGGGTGTTTGAATTGCATAAGGTTAAAATATCACCGCAAAAGCTCTGCGGAACGGTTTCGGTGCCGCCGTCAAAGAGTGCCGCACATAGGGCAGTAATATGTGCCTCGCTTGCAAAGGGAAAAAGCGTTGTCCGACCCATAGATATGTCGAATGACATAAATGCAACGGTAAACTGCATGAGAAATCTCGGAGCGAATATCTGCGCCGACGGGGACGGGCTGATTATAGACGGTACCGACACTTTTAATATATCGAAAGCGGCGCTTGACTGCGGAGAAAGCGGCTCAACCCTGCGTTTCCTTATACCTGTTGCGGCTGCCGGAGGAACGGAAGCGGTATTTATCGGACACGGAAAACTTCCCGAAAGACCTTTGGGGGTGTATGCCGACTGCCTGCCCGAAAAGGGGGTTTGCCTTAGTACGGGAAAAGGTCTGCCGCTTGAAATAAACGGTAAACTGAAAAGCGGGATATATGAAATTCCCGGAAATATAAGTTCACAATTTATAACCGGTCTTATGCTTGCACTCCCGCTTCTTGATGGCGGCAGCGAGATAAGACTGACGTCCGAGGTACAGTCCGCAGGTTATATTGATATGACAACAAGCATAATGAAAGCCTTTGGTGTTAATATCGAAAAAACCGATAACGGCTGGAAAATTGCGGGAGGCCAGCAATATCTGCCGAGAAACTTTACCGTCGAGGGTGATTGGTCACAAGCGGCATTTTATATGACTGCCGCCGCACTCGGAAGTGAAATATGTATAGATAATCTTTCGTCCGATTCCCCGCAGGGGGATAAGGAATGTGTCGAAATATACAGACGTTTCGGTGCTGACATTACGGAAAATGACGGAATGATAACAATACGACCGGGTAAACTTGTCGGAACGGAGATAGATGCGAAAAATATTCCTGATATGGTTCCTGCTCTGTCGGTTGCGGCGGCTCTTGCGAAAGGCAGAACCGTGATAAGGGGAGCGGCAAGGTTGAGAATTAAGGAATGTGACAGACTTGCGGCTATGACGGACGGACTTTCAAGGCTCGGCGCAAAAATAAAGGAAACCGATGACGGTCTTATTATTGACGGAACGGATATTCTTCACGGCGGAGAAGTTGACGGGTATAACGACCATAGGATAGTTATGTCGCTTACAATGGCGGCAGTGAGGTGTGACGGGGATATAATCATATCCGATATGGAAAGTGTTAATAAATCATATCCCTCGTTTTTTGAGGATTATGCGGATTTGGGAGGTAAGGCTGATGTCGTCATGGGGTAACGGGGTAAAAATATCAATATTCGGTGAAAGCCACGGCGGTGGCATAGGTGTTGTTATTGACGGACTGCCGTCGGGTGAACAGCTTGATTTTGATGAAATATATAAACAAATGTCACGACGGGCTCCGGGAAAGGATAAGACGGCAACACCGAGGCTCGAAAAGGATATTCCGGAGGTTTTGTCGGGCATATTGAACGATACCACAACGGGCGCACCGCTTTGTGCGGTTATAAGAAATACAAATACCCGTTCGGGTGACTATGGGAATATACTTTACTGCCCTCGCCCCGGTCACGCCGACTATACGGGAAATATAAGGTATAAGGGTTTTAACGACATAAGCGGCGGCGGACATTTTTCGGGCAGGCTTACTGCTCCTCTTGTGTTTGCGGGTGCGGTATGCAGACAGATACTTATGCGCAGGGGTATAAGAATAGGTGCGCATATTTTTTCAATAGGCGATATAAAGGACAGCGGTTTTGATCCCGTCAATATCCCCGATTCGCTTACGGACAGACTGTCGGGGGAAATATTCGGTCTTATAGACAGGACAAAAGAAACGGAAATGCGTGAGCTTATAGAAAAATGCAGAATGGAAAGGGACAGTATCGGAGGTATTGTCGAATGTGCAGTAACAGGTATGCCGACAGGTGCAGGCTCTCCGATGTTTGACGGTGTGGAGAATGTCATTTCCTCGATAGTATTCGGTATCCCCGCAGTAAAGGGAATAGAATTCGGTGCGGGTTTTGCCGCCTCAAAAATGAGGGGGAGTGAGAATAATGACGAATTTTATTATGACGGGGATAAGGTCAGGACACGAACAAACAATCACGGCGGTATTTTGGGAGGAATAAGTTCGGGTATGCCGATAATATTCAGGGCGGCATTTAAACCTACTCCGTCAATATCTGCCGAGCAGAATACCGTGGATCTTCAAAAGCACGAAAATACGAAAATAGTAATTCACGGACGTCATGATCCGTGTGTTGTAGTACGGGCAGTACCCGTCGTGGAGGCAGCCGCAGCGGTTGCTGTTGTAAATATTCTGAAAGATGTTGATATGCTTTGATTACAAAGAAACGGGGGAGAAAAAATGAGTCTGAAGCCTATAAGAGATGAAATCGACACAATAGACGAACAAATTATTGAGCTTTTTAAAAGACGTATGGAATGTTCAAAAAGGGTGGCACAATATAAACTCGAAAACGGAATGAAAATATTTAATGTTGAAAGAGAACGGCAGGTACTTGACGGCGCGGCACAAAAAGCCGGAGAATACGGCGGAAGTGCAAGACTTCTTTTTTCAACAATAATGGAGCTGAGCAGAGCATTACAACACGATATGCTCGGAAGCGGCAACGACTTGAAAAACCGGATTTTGGGGGCGCAGAAAAATCTTCCGTTTAAATCGGACAATGTAAGAATAGCCTGTTTCGGCGCACCGGGGGCATATGCACATATGGCGGCGAAAAAGGTCTTTCCGAATGCCGATCCGAAATTTTATTCTCCGTTTAAAGAGGTATTCAGGGCTATACAGGACGGAAAGGCCGATTTCGGCGTTGTACCGATAGAAAACAGCTCCGCAGGTTCTGTTACGGCGGTATATGATCTTATGCTGAAATACCGTTTTTACATAGCGGCGGCAGCGGATATTCCCGTTAATCATTGTCTTGCCGCAAAAAAAGGTGTAAAACCCGAAAATGTAAAGACTGTTTATTCCCACGAACAGGCATTGTCACAATGCTCGGATTTCCTAAACAGCCGTGTCGATGTTGCGGTAAAGGAATACGTAAGCACGGCGCAGGCTGCAAAAATGGTTTCCGAGGGTGAGGATATCTCCGCTGCCGCTATATGCTCCGAAGAGGCGGCAAACGAATACGGTCTTGAGATAATACAAAGGGGATTTCAAAATAATCCTAATAACACAACAAGGTTTATCGTTATTGCAAAAAATATGTATATAGAACCTGATTCGGGAAAAATAAGCCTTTGCTTTGCACTTCCGCATATTACCGGCTCGCTGTACAGTACACTTTGCCGCTTTGCTTCGCACGGACTTAACCTTACAAAAATAGAATCACGTCCGATATACGGTAAGTCGTTTGAATATATGTTTTATCTTGATTTTGCGGGAAGTACGGAAAACAGGGATACCGTGGAGCTTTTGTGTGCGCTTTCCGATGAACTTGCGGAATTTTCGTTTCTTGGGAATTACAATGAAAAATAAATGATGCCGCTGCATAAAAATTTCTTGACAACTAAAGATTGGTGTGTTATGATATAAAAGCCGCATACCGCGGGCTTTTAAGTGAGTCATGCTCCGCCTCCGGTAGCGAGTTTACAGACAGGTAGGTGCTAATATGTACGCAGTTATTGAAACGGGCGGAAAGCAGTATAAGGTTACAAACGGCGATGTCGTATTTGTAGAAAAGCTCGATGCCGAGAATGAATCCGCAGTTGACTTCAAGGTAGTTGCAGTCAGCACAGATGATGGCTTTAAGGCAGGTACGCCTTATGTTGAGGGTGCAAAGGTAACGGCTAAGGTTCTTGATACCGTTAAGGGTAAGAAGATTACTGTTTTTACCTATAAGCCGAAGAAAAGCTCAAAGCGCAAAATGGGTCACAGACAAAGATATACCAAAGTACAGATCGAGTCTATCGAAGTATGATAAGAGCTGAATTTTTCCGCAGCACCGGGGGTATGCTTTCGGGCTTTCATATCACGGGACATTCGGGAATGTCGGAATATGGAGAGGACGTGCTTTGTGCATTCGTTTCCTCGGCGGCATATATGACGGCGAATACGGTTACCGATGTGATATGTGCCGATGCCGAGGCAAGTGCCAAAGACGGTGATATGCTGCTTACGGTGTCGGAAAGGGACAGACCGAAATGTCAGATCATACTTGAGGGACTCATGCTTCACTTGAATGAAACAGAGAAGCAGTATCCCGATAATCTAAAGGTAATTTTAACGGAGGTGTAAGTTATGCTGAAAATAAATGTACAGTTGTTCGCACATAAAAAGGGAGGCGGTTCTACAAAGAACGGTCGTGATTCCGAGTCTAAGCGTCTTGGTACAAAACGTGCGGACGGACAGTATGTCCTTGCAGGAAATATCCTTGTAAAACAGAGAGGAACACATATCCACCCCGGCAATAATGTCGGACGCGGTTCGGACGACACTCTTTTTGCTAAAATAAACGGTGTTGTTAAGTTCGAGCGTGTAGGCAAGGACCGCAAGCAGGTTTCGGTTTATGCAGCCGAGTGATTGTCTGCATATCTCTGCGCACGGAGGAAAAGTGTGCGGGGGCATGGTTGTTGACTGAAACTTATTTTTTACATTGAATTAAGACCTGATGATTGTATGATCGACATGATTATGTGATTGTCAGGTCTTTTGGTTTGTTAAAAATAATTTATCAACTTTTCGTACAGTTCTTGCCATAGGAGAATAAATGTGGTATATTTGTGTAGTATATTACTTGCGGTATCAGCGGTAACTGCAAAAAACCGTGAGCTGTCCGCATTATTTCAAAACTGAAAAGGAGAAAATTTATGTTTGCAGATACAGCGAAAATATTTATAAAAGCAGGTGACGGCGGTGACGGTGCGGTTACTTTCCATAGAGAAAAATACGTTGCCTCCGGCGGCCCTGACGGCGGTGACGGAGGACGGGGCGGAAATATAATTTTTGTGGCGGACGATAACCTTTCGACACTTGCCGATTTCAGATATAAGAGAAAATATGTCGCACGAAACGGCGAAAACGGAAAAGGCTCACGCTGTAACGGAAAAAAAGCCGAGGATCTTATTATTCGTGTTCCGAGAGGTACTGTTGTTAAAGATGCCGTAAGCGGTCGTCTGCTTGCGGATATATCCGATAAAGAACCTGTTATCGTTGCAAAAGGCGGTAAGGGTGGTTGGGGAAATACACATTTTGCCACACCTACACGCCAAACACCGAGATTTTCAAAACCGGGACAGCCCGGAGAGGAATTTGAAGTACAGCTTGAACTTAAACTGCTTGCCGATGTTGGTATAGTAGGTTTCCCGAATGTCGGAAAATCTACACTCATATCGGTTGTGAGTGAGGCTAAACCGATAATCGCAAATTATCATTTTACAACTATTACCCCCGTTCTCGGTGTTGTTCGCATGGGGGAGGGCTCGTCTTTCGTTATGGCGGATATACCCGGTCTTATAGAGGGGGCGGGCGACGGCTTGGGACTCGGTCATAGATTTTTAAGGCACGTTGAACGCTGCCGTCTGCTTGTCCATATGGTCGATGTTTCCGGAAGTGAGGGAAGAGATCCGAAAGAGGATTTCCGCATTATAAATGAGGAATTGAAGAAATTTAATCCGGAGCTTGCAGAAAGACCGATGATAGTGGCAGCAAATAAATGCGACCTTACAGATGACGAAACAGTAGAGGATTTCCGTAAGTTTATAGAAGAACAGGGCTACAAATTCTTTCCGATAATGGCTGCTATTTCGTATGAAGTAGAACCGCTTTTGAAAGAAATTCAGGAGCAGTTGTCAAAGCTGCCGCCAATCGTCAAATATGAGGCAGAACCCGCACCTCTGCCGAATATTGAGGAGCTGAACAAGGTTGATATAAAAGTGACCAACAAGGACGGGGTATTCTTTGTTGAGGCTGATAAGCTGCTAAGGGTACTTCGCATGATTGATTTTAATGATACGGATTCGTTAATGTATTTCCAAAAGGTGCTTGAAAGTTCGGGAGTGACAGATGAGCTTAAAAAAGCGGGTATACAAGACGGAGATACCGTGAGCCTGTATGATTTTGAGTTTGAATATATGGAATGAGGAGGTATTATGTCAAGATTATCTTTACTTAAATGTGATCCTAATGAAATAAGCCCGCTCGGACTTGCATTTGTCGGTGACGGCGTATATGACCTTATAGTCAGGGAGGAGCTGATTTGTGAGGCTAACCGCCCCGTCAGGGAGCTTAATACCAAAAAAGTGGAAATCGTGCGCTGTGAAGCACAAGCAAGGTTAGCAAAGGTCATTGAGCCTTATTTGACGGAAAGGGAAGCGGATATCATGAGAAGGGGAAGAAATGCACATACGGGTCATGTGCCAAAAAATGCAAGCGTGGCGGATTATCATATGGCAACAGCCCTTGAAACACTTATCGGCTACCTTTATCTTTCGGATAATATAGAAAGAGTAAGAGAGTTAATAGATATCGCCCGAAAAGAGGGGTAATATGAAAGAAAAATTTGCTGTTAAGCCTAAACAGTTAATAAGGGATATTCTCGGCGGGATAATAATTGCCCTTGTGTCTATACCGATATCAATGGGATATGCACAAATTTCGGGTCTGCCCATGCAGTACGGACTTTACGGCTCTGTAATACCTATATTTCTCTTTGGTCTGCTTACATCGTCAAAGGATTTTGTCTTTGGCGTGGACGCCGCACCTGCCGCACTTGTCGGCGGTGCTATTGCGACTATGGGTATATCTGCCGAATCGACGGAAGCCGTTAATTCCGTTCCCGTCATAACGTTTTTGGTTTCATTATGGTTACTCATTTTTTTCATTTTTAAGGCGGGGCGCATAGTACAATACATAAGCTCCCCTGTTATGGGCGGTTTTGTTTCCGGTATATGCTGTACTATAATTCTCATGCAGATACCGAAACTGTTCGGCGGTTCGGCAGGAACGGGCGAAGCCCCCGAACTGATTAAGCATATCATTGAACAGTGCGGTGATTTTGAGCCGGTATCGTTTATTCTCGGTATATCCGCAATAGTACTTATTATGCTTGGAAAGAAATTTATGCCTAAAGTACCCGTTTCGGTCATAGTTATGCTTATGGGCGCATTGATGACTCTGTTTTTCCATATCGACAGTATGGGTGTGAGGCTTTTACCTCATGTCGACAGCGGCTTTGCGGGGGGATTTATACTCCGTCCCGATAAAATTAAGGGAAGCATAAGCGAATATCTTTTCAATTCGCTTTCGATTGCCGTTGTTATTCTTGCAGAGTCACTGCTTGCATCAAGGGGAAATGCACTCAAAGACGGGTATAAATTAGATAACAACCGTGAGATACTTGCATATTCGGCGGCGAATTTCTCATCTGCCCTCACCGGCTGCTGTCCTGTCAACGGAAGTGTTTCGAGGACAGGAATTGTTCGCCAGTTCGGGGCAAAATCACAATGGCTTTCGGTATCTGCGGCATTTGCAATGCTTGGGGTACTGTATTTTGCAACCCCGATAATAGAATGTCTTCCTGTTCCTGTGCTTACTGCAATAGTTGTATCAGCACTAATGAATGCGTGTGAATTTCATGAGGCGAAAAGGCTTTGGAAAACAAGCAGGAATGAGTTTTATATATTCATGGGGGCATTTTTGTCTGTTCTGTTTTTCGGAACGGTTGCGGGAGTCATGATAGGTGTTGTACTTTCCTTTGTTGCCGTTGTTATACGTGCGGTAACACCTCCGAGGGCATTTCTCGGCGTTATAAAGGGAAAGGACGGTTTTTACAGCTTAGCAAGGAACAGTGAGGCAAAGACAATAAAAAACACTGTTATATACAGGTTCGGGGGTAATTTGTTTTTTGCAAACATTGATACTTTCCAGAATGACATAGAAAATGCGGTTACACCCGAAACGAAGTACATAATAGTAAATGCGGGTGCAGTCGGAAATATTGACATTACGGCGGCGGACAGGCTTGTCCTTATGTATGACGACTACAAAAAGCGTGGCATTAAGCTGTATATAACCGAACACGTAGGCGAAGTAAATGATATGCTGAGAAAATACGGAGCCGAAAAGCTGCTAAAAAGCGGGGCGGTACGAATGACCACGGCACTTGCGTTGAGAGATGCGGGTTTGGAATATCCGTATGAACTTGATACGGATAATAAAGCCGAGCAGGGCAGGAAATATAATTTGACACAAAGCATAGGTAAATCTATGAAACAAAATACCGTAGTGCAGCGTCCGGGTCACATAAGCAGAGCCGCCAAGGGTATTCAGGCGGAACTTGAGTGGGTTTTCGGAGAGGACAGTACGGTATATATTGATAAAATGACAGACGAGATGATAGATGAACTTCTCGACAAGGATATAAGCGAGTCCGGACTTGTAGCGGCTGAAAAACATACACCGTGGGGAAGAATTAACTATTTTGATGAAGATGAGCTTATTGACAGAATCGAGATGCGTATATTTACGCTTTTGAAAAATGATCCCGAAAAGGAAACGATGTTTGAAAGACTGCTTGAAAAACGCCGTGAGGAGATCGAGATGCGTATGCTTTCAATGGATCCGAAGATATTTGAAAGACTAAAGCAAAGGCGTACGGAACACGCAGAGGCTTTGAAAAAATCCGATCCGGAGGCATATAATATATTGCTTGAACATCGTGCCGAGTATATAAAAAGGCTTGAAAAAACCCGTCCCGAACTTGCGGAGAAATACAAGGAGGTTTTCGGCAGAGAGGGAGAGAAATATAAGGAATAGTGCAAATCATGGTAAGTATGCTTACCGTCAGCAGGTGTTTTCCTATCTTCATACTTTTCAACCCTATCAATAAATGTGGCGGGCAGATTTTCTGCCCGCCTTTGGTTTAACCTAATTGAGATATTCTTCTACGATTCGTCATCTGTAAGTTCACTTGTTCTGTCGTCGTCGGATATTGTGTGGAGATTCTCGATTAGTGTTTTGTTGCCGTCATTATCGTATTCATAATAATATATATATCCGCCGGATACTTCAATTACTTTATTTTTGGAGTCATCGGTATAGTAAAAGTAATCAGCAGTACCATCATAAGTGGTAATATAATCAGGCTCCATATAATTTCGTATTGTTCTTCTTAATGCTCTACATTCATCCGCGAAATCTAAATTTTCCTCTTTTGCTTTGGCACGTACATCATGAACTATTCTCTTAACTAATTCAACTGTCAATCGCTCCCCTTTATAGTCTTCACCTATAAGTTCGGCCATTTTTCTTTCGGAAATCAGTTCATTGTTGAGCCCTGCCTCATCCATGTAGAGTATGATGTTGTCGTATTGTTCTTGGGTTACATTTTTATCTCTGCATACGCAGTATGCTTTACCGTTTGCCTCATTTAAAGACAAAACGTAATCACCGCCGGAGCCTCTTTTTTTGTTGATAAATTTCAGATTTTTAACAACATCTTCTGAAGGTGTATGTTCAAACCATGATTGCTCTTCGATGTCTGATTCGGTTACTATACTGATACTCGGAAAGCTGTCGTTATCTTCGGATTCTTCTTGTTCGGGACTCGAATTATTTTCGTCTGCGGGGGAGTTTTCGGTACTTTCTGTTTCGGATTGCCCGTTATTGCTTTCCGAAACGGACGACTGCACACTTTCGGCAACGGATTTACTGCTGTAATTGTTTTTCGTGTTACCGCAGCCTGCAAGGACTGCGGCGGAAAGCAGGGAAAACATTGCAATTGTAACTATGAGTATTTTGATTTTCATATGTAACACCTCTTAACTGATTTTTATTGTGTAGTAGTCGGACATCGTAAGAATTTACAGATACATTAAATGATACTATGATTCGGCATATAATTTATATTTATTTGAAACAGGATGAGTTAATATTAAATTTTAAAATCCCCCCTAAAAAAATAATTAAAATGTGCATCACTGATATAACATATCCACCCGATTCGTTATAACAATTATAATATTTTTTACCAAATAATGCAAGCATTTTGATGAAAGTTTTCATATTTGTTAATATATTTTGATAAATATTACAAAAGATTTTTTTCTTGTAAATTTTCCGAATATGGTGTATTATAAATATGTAATAATAACTGCGAACGGAGAGATATTATGAGGAAAACTAAAATTATATGTACACTCGGCCCGTCAACCGAGGACGAGGATGTTCTTAGAAGTCTTATACTCGGAGGAATGGACGTGGCAAGAATAAATATGTCACACGGAACTTATGAGGAGCATAAGGCTAAAATAGAGAAAATAAAAAAACTTCGTGCAGAACTTGAAATGCCGATAGCTATACTTCTCGATACCAAAGGCCCGGAAATACGTACGGGAAACTTTCCCGAAAAGGTAACACTTGAAACGGGACAGAGCTACACGCTTACGACACTTCCCTGCGACGGAGATAATAAGCATTGTTCAATAACATTTGCGGGACTTCCGGGAGATGTGGATATAGGGACAAAAATACTTGTTGATGACGGACTTATCGAAATGGAAGTAAAAAGTAAAACGGATACCGATATAATATGTGAGGTGCTTAACGGCGGCCCTATTTCCTCGCATAAAGGTATAAATGTACCGGATATAACTCTGTCGCTGCCCTTTTTAAGCGATAAGGACAGACAGGATCTGAAATTCGGAATCGAACAGGACGTTGACTTTGTCGCCGCATCTTTTACACGCTGCGCCGAGGACATAAACGAGATGCGCGCCGAACTTGAAATCGGCGGCGGACACGATATAAGAATAATAGCAAAAATAGAAAATAAGGACGGAGTAAACAATATAGATGATATAGTACGTGTTTCCGACGGCATAATGGTAGCAAGAGGAGATCTCGGCGTGGAAATACCTATCGCAGAAATCCCCGTTATTCAGAAAATGCTTATACGCAAAACAAGAAATTCCGATAAGCCCGTAATAACGGCAACTCAAATGCTTGATTCCATGATTAAAAATCCCCGTCCGACCCGTGCGGAAACAACCGATGTTGCAAATGCTATCTATGACGGAACAAGCGGGATAATGCTTTCGGGGGAAACGGCTGCGGGAGCATATCCGATCGAGGCTGTAAAAACAATGGCTAAAATTGCCGAAACAACCGAAAACAATATCAATTATATAGACCGATTTAATAAACTCGATATACATGAAAGACCCGATGTTACCTCGGCTATTTCCCATGCTACCTGCACAACGGCACATGACCTCGGTGCGGCGGCTATAATTACGGTATCAAAAAGCGGAAGTACATCACGTATGCTTTCCAAATACCGACCGGAATGTCCGATAATCAGCGGAACGCCGAGCGAAAAGGTATGGCGTCAGACAAATATGTCATGGGGTGTACACCCGATAATGATCGAGGAAAAGCATAATACGGACGAGCTTATCGACCATGTTATTGATGTCGCACAACAAAAGGGACTCCTCAAAAACGGGGATCTTGTAGTATTGACAGCGGGCGTGCCTCTCGGTGTATCGGGTACAACAAATCTTATGAAAGTTCATCTTGTCGGAAATATCCTTTGCAGCGGCGGAGCTATTGTAAATGACCTGTCGGCACACGGCCACCTTGTTGTATGCAGGAGCGATGAGGAGGCTTTGCTTAACTGCAAGGAGGGTGAAATACTCGTTATTAAGGAAACAAATAACAGTCTTTTGCCCGTAATGAAAAAATGTGCGGGAATAATCACGGAGGTTGACGGAACAGAAAGCCATGCCGCAATTGTAGGTCTTGCACTTAACAAGCCTGTTATAGTAGGTGCAAAAAATGCAACACTTCTATTGAAAACGGGAGCTAATGTCAATATGTTCTCCGGTAAGAGTGTCGTTACGACTGCCACGACCGAAATGCCGCCGATATCCGTCCAGAAGTAATAAACCGTAACGAAAATCATAATAAATGGCTGCGGATCTGCCGTTAATGCAGACCCGCAGCCATTTATTATTGTGTTAAACCGTATTTTCGGAACGGTTGTCACTAATGTGCTTGTTGGAATACAGTATTACTGTATCACCCTCAAGAAGTACCGTATCTCCGTTCGGAACAATTGACTTTCCCTGCCGTTTTATCATAATTATTACGGTTTGACGGGAAATATCGAGATCTCTGAGCTTCTGTCCGTTCCAAATATGATTTCTGCCCATTGTGACCTCTTTTAAGTATATCGGTTTATCTCCCTTAAAGGATTCCGCTCCGAGTACGATTTTATCACCCGCACGCAGTTTTATGTTCCCCCTCGGAGTTATGGTTTCATTTCCTCTTTGAATTACTGCAATTATTATACCCTTCGGCAGTCCGATGTCGGCTATACTCTTTCCCGCCCAACTGTCGTTTTTATCGATCTGTATCTTTATGAAACGGATATCCTCCTCTTCACCGCTGTCGATACTCTGAAATCTTGAATATTGCTCGACAAAACCTGCCGAAATGATACCTGTCGGTATTGCCACCATACCGACACCGAGAAAGGTTATGCATATCCCTAAAGCCTTTCCGAGAGCAGTTATGGGGTATATGTCGCCGTATCCGACAGTAAGGAGAGTTGACGCAGCCCACCATATTCCCGAAAAAGCATTGGAGAATACTTCCGGTTGTGCGGGATTTTCTATACTGTACATACAAAGACTTGCACCGAGCATTAGCACAAGAATAATGAATACCGATGACATTAGCTGCTGTTTTTTTCTCAACAGTACCTCGGCTATTACGTTTAGTGAATCATAATATGCATTTATGCGGAACAGTCTTAATATTCTTGCCGCCCTGAACATTCTGAATACCGCTGCACCTGCCGGGAAAAATGTCGGAAGATAGTACGGAAGAAAAGAAAAAAGATCTACGATCCCGGAAAACGAGAAAATATATTTTAAGATTGAGCGTATTTCGTTATCGTTGGGATAAAGACAGTTAGCCGTATAAAGTCTTAATACATAATCGACCGCAAAAAATGCGACAGTACCGGACTCGACTCCGCTTAGGATACAGCCGTACCGAGAGCTTACGGTATCGAATGTGTTCAGTATTGCTGCGAGAATATTCAAAACAAGTGCGGAAATACTGATTATATCGTATAATTGATTTATAATATCGTCCACAACACCAACGGATACCATTTTAAATATACGCCGTCTTAATCTTTCGTGTGTCGGGATATCGGGTTCGTTCTCCGGATAAAATTTATCGGGATCCATATCGGGAGAGATTTTATTTTTATTATCTTCCATATTTTACCTCCGTTTTTGTGTCAAAAATATATTAAAAGGACAAATTATATATTATTATACACAATTTTTAGTAATAAGTCATCATAAATATTTTTTTTTGTTGAACTTCGGGTAATTTTGGTATATTATATGTATGGCATTATTTTTTATAAAAATTATTCAAGTGATCATCACGGAGGCTGTAATATGAAAGTAATTGTTGTGGGCTGCGGGAAGATCGGTACTACCATAATAGCAAGTCTTGTTGATGAGGGACATAATGTTGTTGCCGTGGATACCGATCCCAAGGTCATTGATAATCTTACAAACATATATGACATAATGGGGGTATGCGGAAGCGGAACGGATTGTGATACCCTTGCAGATGCGGGCGTAGAAAATACAGACCTGCTGCTTGCCGTTACAACGCTTGACGAGCTGAATATGCTTTGCTGTTTTATCGCAAAAAAAATGGGCTCGCAGCATACGATAGCAAGAATAAGGAAACCCGAGTATAAAATGAATAATATCGGATTTCTTCGTCAGCAGCTCGATTTGTCAATGTCGATAAATCCGGAGCATCTTGCCGCCGAGGAAATATTCAATATACTTCGTTTGCCGTATGCGGTAAAGATAGAAACGTTTTCGCAGCGTAATTTTGAGATAGTGGAAATAATACTGCGTGACGGTTCACCGATGATAAATTCACGCTTAATGGATATCAGAAAAAAATTTAACCAGAATTTTCTTGTGTGTCTTGTACAAAGGGGAGAAAACGTGTATATTCCCGACGGTAATTTTGTATTGCAAAGCGGGGATAAAATAGGTCTTACGGCTTCGCTTGCTGAAATGCAGAAACTTATGCGTTCACTCGGAGTAGAAACAAAGCAGGCAAAAAGTGTTATGCTGCTCGGCGGAAGCCGAATAGCCTATTATCTTTCGCATATGCTTTCGTATGCCGGCAGCAGCGTCAAGCTGATTGAAAAGGACGACGAAAAAGCAAATGCACTTTCAAAAACCGTGGCAGCCAAAACGGTTGTTATAAACGGCGACGGGGCGCAGCAGGAACTCCTTTTGGAAGAGGGACTTTCGACCACAGATGCATTTGTTTCACTCACGGGAATGGACGAGGAGAATATACTGATATCAATATTTGCCTCGGTAAGCAAAGTGCCTAAGGTTGTTGCAAAGATAAACCGCCGTGAGCTTATAGGAATGGCGGAAAAGCTGGGGCTGGACTGCATAATTTCTCCGAGGAAAATTGCCGCCGATGTTGTGGTAAGATATGCAAGAGCGCTTGAAAATTCTAAGGGCAGTAATGTTGAAGCATTGTATAAGGTAATGGACGACAAGGCGGAAGTACTTGAATTTAAGGTAAGCGATGATTTTAGGGGAATAGATGTTCCGATAAAGGATCTGCATATCAGAAAAAATATAATTATAGGCGGAATAATAAGGGGACGTAAGGCTATAATCCCGTCAGGATTTGACAAGATCGAGGCTAAGGACAGGGTCATAGTAGTTGCGGCGGGAAGCAGACTTAATGATTTATCGGATATTTTACAGTGAAGTTAGGAGAATAGAAAATGAATCGGCGCATGGTTTTATACAGGGTGGGACAAATTATGTGTTTGGAGGCGGTACTTATACTGCTTCCGCTGTTAGTGTCTTTGTGTTACAAGGAGTTTTTCTGTACCTGCTCATTTGCGTTATCGGCGGCTGTTTCCGGTTTTTTGGGTGTTCTGCTGATATTTGTATTCAAAGCAAAGGATAAGGTCATGTTTGCAAAGGAAGGCTTTACTATCGTAAGCCTTGCATGGTTGCTTTTGTCGTTGATAGGTGCGCTGCCGTTTTTCTTCAGCGGTGAAATACCGAATTTTGCCGATGCATTTTTTGAAACGGCAAGCGGCTTTACAACTACGGGTGCATCAATACTTGAAAATGTTGAGGCTATGAGCAAAAGTATGCTCTTTTGGAGGAGCTTTACGCATTGGATAGGCGGAATGGGCATACTTGTCCTTGTTATGGCGATAATACCGACGGATTCGGGACGTTCTATTCATATAATGCGTGCGGAAATGGCAGGTCCTGTCGTTGGAAAGCTGGTTCCGAAAATAAAGGATACGGCAAAAATATTGTATGTTATTTATTTTGCGCTGACTATCGTTGAGATAATATTCCTTCTCGCCGGAGGTATGCCGCTTTTTGACAGTATCGTTCATGCTTTGGGTACGGCAGGTACGGGAGGATACGGAATAAAATCAACTTCAATCGGTGCATACAGCCCGTATTTACAATGGGTGATCGCCGTATTTATGGTTATTTTCGGAATAAATTTCAATTTGTATTATCTGCTGCTTCTGAAAAAATTCGGAGCAGTTCTGAAAAATCTTGAATTGTGGGTGTTTTTCGGAATAATTGCTGTTTCGACAGTTGTGATATCTGTGGATATCTTCTCAATATACGGTAATGTGGGGGATTCGGTAAGAAATTCCTTTTTCCAAGTCACGTCTATCATGTCCACAACAGGTTATTCGACAGCGGACTTCAATCTTTGGCCGTCGCTTTCAAGGTCAATTCTGTTTTTGCTGATGTTCCTCGGAGGTTGTGCGGGATCTACTGCGGGCGGACTGAAAATATCAAGAATTATAATTCTTTTCAAGTCTGCGTGGAACGATATCAAGCAGCAGCTTCACCCGCGGTCGGTAACATCGGTAAAGATAGACGGAAAGGCCGTGGATAACGGTACTATACGAAGGGTGAATATATATTTCTTTGTATATATTGCGCTAATATTGGCTGTATTTTTGCTGATATCCTTTGACCCGTTCGGATTGGAAACAAATCTCACGGCAGCCGTTTCTTGTGTTAATAATGTAGGTCCCGGACTCGGAGCTGTCGGGCCGTCCGGAAATTATTCGGGATATTCCGATTTTTCAACGGTCGTGCTTGCACTTTCCATGATTTTGGGCAGACTTGAGATATTCCCGTTTTTGCTTGCACTTAACCCGCATAACTGGGTAAACAAAAATAAATAATAAAAAAATACCGACCGTGTCAAGTGAATTTGTCTTGCTGCGGTCGGTTATTTCTGTAATATACCGTCATCTTCATATTCGTAATACTGCATGAGAAAAAATCGGAAACGTGCTGCGATTAGGACTCTTATAATATCCCATAATATCAACAGGAGAAAAACGCTTAGAATAATTATAAAATTTTCCGCCGAAAAGATTGCCGCTTTGATTTTTTTATCGTTTTCCTGTGCTTTTGACGGGCAGAAAGCTGTATATATTTATGTACGCACTTGGGGTTGTTGGTGCGGTAAAAGTCCGAGGTATGGCAGGAGGGCGTATAAAATACGGCAAATTTCTGCCGTTTATGTCGGAAAGGTGCGGCAGGCAGGGTAATGACAGCGGAAAAATAAGTAATATTCTGCAGAATTATTGATTTTTATTGTTGAATATAATAAAATATCATTAGAAATATGCGATTTGAGTGGTGGTTGTAAATGAAACGGAAGTTTTGTCTTATTGCTGTTGTTATAGCCGGTTCGGTCGCCGCAGGACTTTCGTATTATGTCAATTCGGGTTCAAAGGCTGATGCACATATTATCAGTTCGTATGTACCCGATAAAACGTACGGCAATGCCGGCATAGGTACGGAAAAATCATCGGGGGAGTTATTGGAAAAACCGTTGAAAAAACCGTCGGAAAATTCCCACGATATCAGCCGTGAAGAGGAGCAGTCGGATAAGACCGAAGAAAAAATCAATATATCGGAGTGCAGCATTATTGTTGATGATGTTGAATATAGCGGTGAATTTACAGAGCCTTCGATAAAAGTAATGCATGGCGGGACTGCTTTAAAGTGCGGAACGGATTATGAAATAGAATTTGACGGCAAAACCGACAGGGGAGCGGGTAAATATTATTTTACGGTCACTATGACCGATAAATATGAGGGAAGTATAGAGAAATCCTATAACGTTATTCCGCAGAGGGTGTCGTTTTCTTCGGTTAATACAAGAGTGTCTGATTTTGAATTGAATTGGACAGCATCGGAAAATGTTGACGGGTATGAAATAGAGATTAGCCCGAACAGCGACATGACCGAACAGGAAACACTTGTCATTGAGGGAGGGGATAACACCTCTTATACAAAAACGAAGCTTCCGTGGAACAGCACATATTATGTTAGAATAAGAAACTATGTGTATGATGAGAACGGAACAGAAAAAATATATTCGCTTTGGGGTGATATTGAAACCGTATCGACAAAGCAGGTTGAAGTAATTGACGGGGTAACATACATTGACGGTACTCTGATAGTAAACAAGACCTATTCCGTACCGGAATATTACGGTTCGGGTCTTGATGAAGATGCCCTCGGAGCGTTTACGGAAATGGCGGATCAGGCATCGGCAGACGGAATTTATCTGTATATCGTTTCCGGTTTCAGAAGCTATTGGACACAATACAGCACGTACAATTACTTTTGCTCGGAAAGGGGAATATCGCAGGCTGACAGAGTTTCCGCCCGTCCGGGTCATTCGGAACATCAGACGGGACTTTCAATGGATATAAACAGTACGTCATTCAGCTTTGAAGATACGCCCGAAGCACAATGGCTTGATGAAAATTGTTGGCGGTACGGCTTTATAATAAGATATCCGAGAGGTAAGGAGGAAATAACGGGGTATGCTTATGAACCGTGGCATATACGGTATGTGGGCAGAGAACTTGCCGAGGAGCTTTATAACAGCGGTCTGACACTTGAGGAGTATTTTGGTATCACGTCACGGTATGATTATTGATATATAAAAAAAGAAAACGGCGCAGCGGTATTCCGTAAGAGAAACCGTGTGCCGTTTTTTTACTGTTTAAATTAAGTGGGTATCGGGTGACTTTCTGTCAAAGAGATATACATATCGGCGCAGAGCGCAACGGACAGCATAAAAATATGGTATTGACCTTCTTTGATATTGACCTCATAGCCCTCTCCGTGCTGTGTCCAACATTTTTTTTGTGTCATTATAACCTCACCGTTTGAATTGAGCATTGAAAACCTGCCGTCGGCAAGATTACCGATAAAACGAAACGTACTTCCGTATATGGCAAACGAAAATCTTTTGTCAAAGCACGGGACAAGGGCGTAAAAACGTTTTGAACATCTTATGGTAAAGTAATTAAACATAAAATTATTCAGTTTGATCGTGGAAACCGTCTTGTCCGAACTGTCGGTCATGGTAATTTTCATTGAAGGGTTGGCTTCTGCCCTTGCTATATATAAAGGCTCGGCATTGTAATTGTATATGGTGAAACCGTCAAAGCACTCTGCACCACGTTTTATAAAAAATTTCATGCTGAACCCCCCAAAGAATTGCTTATGTATTTAGTTTACCCGAAAAAAGCGTCTTCAATCACGGACTTCGGTATATGTGTCAGTTTTGAAATATCATCTGATGTAATGCTCTCCATTCCCTCGGTTTCGTCAAGCTCCAGCGCAAGCAAAAGACGGGCGGCAAAACTGTCCGCCTCTTTTTCAAATTTTGAAACACAAAAGCTCGTGTTTATGCTCAGCTTAATCGTGTTTGTCGTGCCGTGAAGTATTATATGTCCCAGCTCATGCGCCGCCGTAAACCTGCGGTTATAATAGTCGAGCGATGTATTAAGTACTATAAACGGCAGCTTATCAATCGTTACCGTAAATCCGTTTATGCTTGAAGGCAGATCCTTATCCACTATGAGTATTTCCATTTTTTCACATATGAAAAACGGATCCGCACTTTTGTATCTGTTTATAAGCTGTCTGACATTATGCTCTATTTTGTTCATACAAATCTCCGTTTATCCGAATGATTTTTTTCTCTGCTGTTTGGCGAGTGCCGCAACTGCTTTTATTGCATCAACGATTTTTTTCTTGTCCTCTTCGTTAAGCAGTACACCGTCGAACATCAGACCCTGTTGTGACGTAAGCACTTGTGTAAATTCGTCAAATACATCTGAAAGCTCACATACCTCGTCACGCTTTTGCCCGACTGTATTCTTGCCTAAGAGATAGTCGGCGGATATTCCGAAAACAGTACATATTTTCAGTATCATGCCGCTGTCGGGCTGCCTTCTGCCCTGCTCATACATTCCTACGGCGGACGCCGATATCCCCAGCTTTTCCGCAAGGTCGGCTTGTGTCCAATCCGCATTTTTTCTAAGCTGTCTGATCATGTTTCCGACGCTGTTTTTCATATTGTCCCCCAGATACCTGCCGCCGTGTACGGCTGCGGCTGAATTGTGTTTCTAATATTATAACACCACGATACGTGTATTTCAAGTGTTATTTTTATTTATATCCCCTAATATACGTTTTATGCGACAATAGAGAAAAAATTAAAAAAATATATTGATTTTTATCGGAAATGCGTTATAATTAGTTATAAAGAGAATTTGAAATACACATATTTACAAAAATGTGCATTTCGGATATCTCTTTTAAAAAATGTTTTACTACACGTATCGTGTTGAAAGGAGCTAATATGACATATAAGGAATGGGCGGACGAATATTTTAAAAGTGCAGAAAATCTTAGGGAGAGGATTTCCCTGCTTAAAAATGAGCTGAAAACCGTATCACCCGACAAACTTGCGGAACTTAATGACAGGATAAATATTATGACAGGTATGTATTACGATTGTATGGATACGGCTAAACTCCTTGCAAGCAGAAAGGGGGAATGTTGATGAAAACAGTAATAAGGTATATTGGCGAGAATGAAGAAAAAGAGATGTCGCTTTTTGCTTTCCTAAACAGCCGAGAGGACGGAGTGAACGATAAACAGCGTGACAGAATGAAGCGTTTGCTGAAACTCGCCATAGAGAATGAGCTGACGGACAGACAGCGTGAATGTATCAATATGAAATTCTATAAGGGTATGAAAGCATCGGACATAGCGAATGAACTTAATATAAAACCGGCGACCGTCTATAAGCATATACGAAAGGGGATAGCTGCCATGAAGCATTGTGCCGTGTACCTTTGATTTGTTTTTATTCTGTAATTTGCGGTCTGTTCGGCAGTTACATTCATAAGGCGCCGTGCCGTTTTGTGGTACATAAACATCTGCGGCGGCATGACGCCTTTTAATATTTTGAATTTTTCGGAATATTTTTTTTCATTACTTTCGATAGATAATGCATTGTCGTATGTATATATTGCTGCTGTTTTTATAATTATACAATATTTTTTTGGATAAAATATACATTTTTTTATTTATTTAAAAAAATTATAGAGAAAGTATTGACATTTTTAAAATGATGTGGTAATATAATTATCGTCGCTAAGACGCGGGTGTAGTTCAATGGTAGAACACTAGCCTTCCAAGCTGGTTGCGTGGGTTCGATTCCCATCACCCGCTCCACATATGCGCTGATAGCTCAGCCGGATAGAGCAACTGCCTTCTAAGCAGTAGGTCAGGGGTTCGAATCCCTTTCAGCGCGGTGCTATGGTGGGTATAGCTTAGCCGGTTAAAGCGCCAGTTTGTGGCACTGGAGATCGTCGGTTCGAATCCGATTACCCACCCCATCTTTTATCTGCAAGTCAGCACTTGATTTGGCTGCTTTTTTTTGCGGTAATTCAATGGGGTGTCGCCCAATGGTTAAGGCAACGGACTTTGACTCCGTCATCGCTGGTTCGATTCCAGCCACCCCAGTTTGTTGCTTTTTATTCTGCACGGAGTTTTTTGTGCGGGTAAATATATATGACTCATTAGCTCAGTTGGCAGAGCACTTGACTTTTAATCAAGGTGTCCGGGGTTCGAATCCCCGATGGGTCATTGATTTTTTGTGCGGGACGAGGTTATCCTTGTCCCGTAATTGTTTTTTCGGACGTGATTTACTGCGGCAGGTAAAAATTTCCGCCGTACCTGTCAGGTTTTATTGCAAAACATAAATTTTTTGCTGACGTCGGTCGGGAAAAAGGATTGACAGATATACGGTCGGTTTGTTTTTTTAAAAAAATTATCGGGTATTATAAAATTTCTTTTTAATGAATAAAATTAAAAAATATGACAATGCTATAAGGGACAGAATTATTTTGGAGGTATTTTTATATGCTTGATAAAATTTCTTTGATACTGCTTATCATAGGCGGACTTAACTGGGGTGCAGTCGGTATATTCCAGTTTGATTTGGTTGCATGGATATGCGGCGGACAGACCGGTATTATAAGCAGAATTATTTATACCCTTGTGGCTCTTGCGGCAATTTGGTGTATTTCTCTCTTGTTTCGTGATGAAACGTCCGTCGGTAAGGATAGAACGGCATACGGTGAGTAACAACTCGCACACAACAAGAATTATACCGAAATTATGACAAACGGTCTGCTGCACCTTAGAGGTGCGACAGACCGTTTGCCTTATTTGCTGCCGAGCATGATTTTTGTTATTGTGCCCTTTTTGTCCGTTTTGAGTGTATAAGGTATTTTTGATGATGATGAATATGAATAGCCGTTTCCGTCCTCGGATAACTTAATATTTTCTCTGTTTTCTCTGAGTTCCTCCATGATGAGTGAAACGGCAGCGGGAAACGAATTGTCGGGAATAAGGAGTGTGTCGCTTCGGCATATAAGTGAACCGAGGGAAACGGTATATTTGCCGTTTGAACAACGGAAACACATACCCGACAGGGTTTCGGGAGAATTAAGCGTAACAGACTCAATGCCGTCGCCCAAAAAGTTTAATGTGCAGTTATAATCGTTCCCGGAATAATTGATCGTGCAGTTGCTTTTAGTGTCAAGGTTCAACATTGGCGTGTTATCTGCTTTTGAGCAGGCACCTGCCGAAATCATAAGCATGACAGCGAATAATAATGAAACCGTTTTTTTCAAGCCCCTGACCGCCTTTCAAACAGTACGGCTGCTGCGCCGCCTTTTTATTTGCCGTTATTATAATATTCGTGGGAGCATGAATTTATGACAACAAAGGAAATGCGGCATGAAATAATAAAATCTGCGTTTCCCAAGCCGCAGACCGTGGAAAACGCAGACAGTATCTTACCGTAACGGTATTAGTGACGTGTCTTTTTGTTATTTTATTACATATTTCATTTCGTCAAGCATATCGCTCGGAAGCATTGTGCGGGGCGAATATTTTTCGGTACACTTATCTCCGAGAAGTCCGTGGTAATAAACACCGTATATAGCCGCTTCGTCAAAGCCTGCGCCTTGTGCAAGGAAAGAGGCAACCATGCCTGCCAAAATATCACCGCTTCCGCCCTTTGCCATACCGTTGTTGCCCGTAAGATTGACATAAACGTTACCGTCGGGAAAAGCTATTAGAGTGTTTGCTCCTTTAAGTATAACGGTAACTCCGTATTCGCAGGCGAAATCTCTTGCTATGTTGTATCTGTTCTTTTGTATATCCGCAACATCTGTACCGGTCAATTCAGCCATTTCACCGGGGTGCGGTGTAATTATGACGGGAGCGCCGGTCATTCTTAATATATCCTTATTTATTGAAATTGCCTTTATCCCGTCTGCATCAAGCACAACGGGTTTGGTCGAGGTGCTTAGCATTGCCGAAACAAGCTCGGCCATATCATTTCCCGTTCCAAGTCCGCAGCCTATAAGTACGGCACTGGTTTTTCCGAGTATCTCATATTGCAGTTTATCGAAGGAGTTAATGCTTATAAGTCCGTTTTCGGTTTGTTCAAGCGGGATAAATACAGCCTCGGTAAGTTTCGACGCAACAATGGGGTAGATACTTTCGGGTACTGCCGATTTAAGAATACCGACACCGCAGCGCAGAGCAGCCGTTCCGGAAAGTACAACCGCCCCGGACATTCCTAAGCTGCCGCAGACCGAAAGGAGTGTACCGTTTGTTCCTTTATGGGCGGATTTTTTCTTTTCCTTGAGAGGGTGGCTTTCGACAAACTCATCTGTTGTTTTCATAACGTAAGTACAGGTGTCGACAAGCGGTTGGGGAATACCTATTTTAGCAACCGAAACCTTACCGCAGTAATCTGTTGACGGATAAAGAACGTGGAGGGGCTTCAGTGCTGTAAACGATACCGTATAGTCCGCATGGAAACATTCATCGGGAATTTCTCCGGTATTGCATACGATTCCGCTCGGAGTATCAACGGCAATTTTAACGGCCTTATCGTTTTTGTTGCAGGCACGTATCAATTCTGCACTCATCGGGTCGGGTATGTCTCTGAATGATATTCCGTATATTGCATCTACAAGTATATCCGCATCGTTTACAGCGTTTAGACATTCGTCCGGCTTTTCGGCATATGCTATTACATTAACTTTATCGGGAATTATTTGAAAATTCAGCTTACCTAAATCCGTTGACGGATATTCGTTTGCTACTATGACCGTTACATCACTCATAAGTGACATAAATCTTGCCGCAACAAACCCGTCGCCGCCGTTATTACCCTTTCCGCACAAAACGGTTACTTTCTTGAGTTTATTTTGTATTATGATTTTTGTTGCAAGCTCCGCAACGGCAGCACCTGCCTGTTCCATTAAGGAGGCAAGCGGGAGTCCGTTTCGTACATAAGCTCTTTCAATATTCTGCATTTCTCCGCTTTCTACAACTATCATTGTCATCACCTCGTTATATTTTTTACTATGCGTAAATACGGGCATACGTGCGCCCTGACATATACTCTATTCTAACACTGATATTCATATTTTTCAATCGAAATTTAGCAACTTTTTGTACAATTTTATCGAAATGCCGGTGTTTTATAAATTTGTTTAATAAATTTTCGTTATTGTCTTGACAATTGTTAAAAAAAAATATAAAATATTATTGTTGCCGTTCCAAAGGCGGTGATCTTCTATTCGGAGACGTATCGAAGTGGTCATAACGGGCCTGACTCGAAATCAGGTAGTCCGCAAGGGCTCGTGGGTTCGAATCCCACCGTCTCCGCTTAGTGCTCAATGCCACTGTTGAGCGCACATTTTTATATCTCCTTTAAAGATCCCCGAATTGTCGTTTTTTAAAACGTAATTCGGGGATTTTGATTTTTTATTCGTTTTTGGGGTCGGGTTTCCTTTATTAGTCAAAATGTTGTAAACTTAACCTTGACAATATAATATTCATAATGTAGAATTGTAAATGTAAAAATTGTAAATTTTGAAAGGAGCTTGGAAATGTTCAATACTGATTGTCTGCATGGGGGATACCGCCCCGAAAACGGTGAACCGAGGAATATACCGATAATTCAGTCTACTACATTCCGCTATGAAACAAGTGAGGATATGGGAAAGCTGTTCGATCTTGAGGCAGAAGGATACTTCTATACAAGACTGCAAAATCCGACAAATGATATGGTTGCCGCACGTATATGTAAACTTGAGGGAGGCACGGCGGCTATGCTGCTTTCATCGGGTCAGGCTGCATCATTTTTCTCAATATTCAATATCGCTTCCGCAGGGGATCATATTGTTTCGTCCTCAACAATATACGGGGGTACATATAACCTGTTTGCCGTTACAATGAAGAGAATGGGCATTGAATTTACGTTTATCGACCCGGATTGTACCGAAGATGAGCTTAATGCCGCTTTTAGACCGAATACAAAGGCAGTTTTCGGAGAAACCATAGCTAACCCTGCCCTTGCCGTGCTTGATATCGAAAAATTCGCAAAGGCTGCACATTCACACGGCGTTCCGCTTATTGTTGACAATACATTCGCTACGCCCTGGGGGTGCAGACCGTTTGAATGGGGAGCAGATATTGTGACACATTCGACAACGAAATACCTCGACGGACACGCTGCTGCGGTCGGCGGTGCTATTGTTGATTCGGGTAAATTTGACTGGGATAAATATGCCGATAAATATCCCGGACTTACAACGCCCGATGACAGTTATCACGGCATTACATATACAAAGCGTTTCGGTCAGGGCGGTGCTTATATTACAAAGGCAGTTGCGCAGCTTATGAGGGATTTCGGTTCTACACCTGCACCGATGAATTCATTTTTGCTCGGACTCGGAATAGAAACACTTCCGCTGCGCATGGAGCGTCATTGTGAGAATGCTAAGAAGATCGCAGAGTATCTCAAAAATCACCCGAAGGTGTCGTGGATAAGATATGCGGGACTTGAGGGAGATAAGTATTATGAGCTTGCAAAGAAGTATCTTCCTAAAGGAGCTTGCGGAGTAGTATCGTTCGGGGTATCCGGAGGCAGGGCGGCTGCCGAAAAATTTATGGCAGGACTTAAACTCGCTTCTATTGCAACCCATGTTGCCGACGCAAAAACGTGCGTTCTTCATCCTGCGTCCGCTACACACAGACAGATGAATGATGCCGAGCTTGAGGCTGCCGGAGTATCACCCGATCTGATTAGGCTTTCCGTAGGTCTTGAAGATGCCGACGATCTTATTGCAGATCTTGCACAAGCATTGGAAAATGTATAAAATATAGAAAAAAGGTGCTGTATCATGTTTTTTAACGGTATGATACAGCATTTTTGTTTTTTAGAAAATTAAATGTATGCAGGTGAACACAAAATATAGGTATAATTATATTATAGAATAATAATATACTGTAAATGCGGCAGCTTAACAGTAAAAAATGGCTGTATATCTCGTATCACAAACAGACTGTTTACGGGTTATTAAATAATTTTCTTGAAAATAACCTCATATAATCAATAACCAAAGCATTATTATATTATTTTTGGGGCAAATAATAATACAATACAGATATAAAGATAAATGCTTTACATATACGAATGTTACAACAGGTGATATAATTAAACTTAAAATTCCGAATGAGAATATCCGAAATCGGGTTGCGTTACAAGTAATAATTTTAAATTTATCTATATATAATGTAGGGAAAGTCAAAATCGGGAAAATCCGCAGAGGAGAAAGGCTTTGATGATTATATGAGTAATAATTTTATATTTTCCGCAATAACCGTTAGTTGTTTTGCATAAATGCGAAAGCTAATATTTGATATATTTTACAAAAATTTAAAATGTTCTTGATAATGGCAACGGTTAGTAATATAATGAAACTAAATAGTAGATTTGTGTGTCCGTTTATTTGTGTCGGGAAATTTTCGGATACGCTGCAAAACCAAGAATATTTGAGGAAAGGAAGTAGCTGCTATGTTATCAAAGAAGCTCAAAAGCAAGCAGGGTATAACGTTGCCTGTGGCAATGGCTGTGACTTGTGTACTTATTATCCTTTCCGTGTCACTCATCGGAATTGCTCTTACGAGTATTACCAATACGAGTAGTACCGTGAACAGCCGTCAGGCGTATTTGAATGCAAGAAGTGCGCTTGAGTATGCGTATACATACTACTGCAATACCGATAGTGTACCGGACATCACCACGGTGAGTGATGAGTACATGGTCATGCTTGACAAGGACGGAGGTACAGTCGAAGGCGGCGCAGATTTCGTGGCGACCGAAGCTGATGCTCAGGACTATACGACGTATGTTCAGGCAAATTATATTCCGTCTACGACAGGAGATTCACTTCTCAAGCTGGTTGCATATTCCAGGTCGACGGATGCTTTTGGAAAGAAATCAAAGTCGGTGAGTATTGCAGGCACCTACACTCTTAACAAAAAAACAAGTAAGAGCAGGATGACCTTGACGGATGTTGATATGACAACGGACGTACTGAACTATCCGCAGCAGGATGCCATCAATATGCACGTAAAACAGTATCCCGGAGAGAACTGGACGCCTTTCTATTATTTGTGGACATATAAAGATGTGACGGGGTTGTACAGTCTTACCGACAACTGTTACGGATTGGAAACTTATTATAAAAATAACAATAACCTCTATAACAGCTCACGAAATGTATTAGGTCCGTATACTTATTACACTCTGGATAGTTCGGGAAATATAGTCAAATCTTCCAAAACGATTTACGATGCTTTTACGGAGAACCATGATAACAGCGATCCTAACAATCCGCACGTATTTTCTCCGGAGCCTTGGAACGTAATCGAGAGTAATCCTGACGATCCCCGAAACGGTCCTGCAACATCTTTTGCTTCAAGCGGCAGCGGGGGTTGGTATAATGCCACATACTATTATGACAGCGATAACGTTAATTATTTCAACTTGATCATTACAAAGAAAGGTCAGGTACTTAACGGAAGAAACGGCGAGTGGCGTCCGGAAACCCAGACAAGTGAAATGTTCCACCTTTGGTATCTTTTTAGTGATGACAAGAACATTTATTTTGAGTTTTTACAGCCCGGTCTTCTTTATAAGGACGGCTATGCATGGAACGGTCTTGAAACACTTGACGACAGAATGTTGGTCTATGTAAAAAATAAAAAGACAACGGTACATTTCAAGGTAAAAGGCTTGGGAGATCCCGATGATCCCGATGAGGCAAACAATGCGCCTACAAAAGCACCGGTTATAAACAGTATAACCGTAAACGGTGTTTCTATATTCGATACTACACAGCGTGACACCAATATTAGAAGATTTAATAACGGCAACGTTGATGAAGATATGTTCAGCAACAGTACGCTCGAAAGTATCTGGCAGCTTGACTTTGTCAGCACCATAAAAGCCGGTTCTGCCGGAAGAGGTAACGGCAGCCTAGATTACTTCTACGGAATTGATGATGCAGGAAAGCAGAAGATGCTTTACGAAGGCTGCGGTTGGTGGGTAGCAAATATCGAATGTGCCAAGAACTTCGATATGGTATTAACCTACTATGATAAATCCGGAAATCCCGTAACCGAAACCGTGTCGGTTACACCTAATACGGAAAATGAAGCATTTGTCGTTGTAGACCCGGCAAGACCCAATTCGATTGCCTGCCGACTTACGGAGAGAAAGGCGTGTGACCTGATAGGTCTTGACTATAAGGCATACACGACAGTCCGTGTAAAATCAAGTATGATAGGTTCGGCAGTTGCTCCCTATTTGGATTATGAGAGCAGCGGCGTATCAACGACAGCCAAAAGAATTCTTACCGAAAAGGTAAACGAGGCACGTTCGTCATATCTTCGTGATGACTATGAAGATGCAAGCTATGATGCACTTCAGAATGTTCTTAATGAGGCAGTTGATTTGCTGAATGATACGGTAGTTCACGGAGATGACGTATATGAGAAAAAGGTACAGGAAATTGATGATGCTGTAAAGGCACTCAGAACAAAGGTAGTCAGCAACGAACTTTATAGTGAGTATGAAAAGCTCGTTAATGAATGTACAAGCATTATAACAGAGCAGCACAACAAGGTTGTGTATGATGTTGTACAGTTTGCCCTCTTTGAAATGGGCGAATATGTAAACGCAAAGGCTTTGATTGATAGTGGAGAAATACTTAATTCCCCAAGCGGCAAGGTTTATAATTCTTCGGAAGTTATCGAACTTATTGACAAGCTGAAAGCGGAATATACAAGTGTAGTTTCTTCCAAGCTCGATAAGAGTGTACTTGATGATGCAATTAAGAAAGCACAGCCGTATTTGAACAATGATAGATATAAGAGAGAATACAGAGATGCACTTGCAGCAGCTTTGACAGTGGCTGAAAATGCGGATAATTTAGGCCCGACACAGTCGGATATCGACAAGGCGGCGGAAGATCTGAATAAGGCAATAGAAGATGTTCTTGCTAATCCGGACGTTAATGTTGATACAAGACCGTTAGTGGATTTGGTAGCTTTGGCACAGCCGATGATCGATTTGAAGGTTGACTGCACGGATGAAACCTATAAAAATCTTCAAGATGCAGTTAATGAAGCAAATTCTATGATCACGGACATAAGTGCAACACAGGAAAAAGTTGATGCAGTATATGATAAACTCAAGAAAGCATATGACGAGTTTTATGTGTACAAGCCGGGCAGCGGAACAACTAACGGCGATTCGACAGCAACAGACAAGCTCCTTTCAGAGAATAAGGTAAGGATATGGGTTGAGGGTCTTGCAGTAGGAACGGTTCTGCGGACATATCATGAGGGCAGCATAAACGGTGCCGAAAAAACTGCCGAAACTCCCTATGAGGTTACCGGACTTACCATGCAGCTGTATAAGGACGACACAGTTGTCGGAAACTACAATGTAGGCAGTTCCTTCAACAAAATAGTTGCACAGGGACTTTCGTACACAGATGTGGATTATGATAGTTTTAACAGCGCAAGATTTGTGCTTACGACGGTTCAGAATGAACTCGGCGAAATTGACCCGTCGACCGGAAAACATCAAATTATAGGAACTAAGACAGTAGTATTTACTACCGAACAAAATGTTCCCGTAAGTGAGATGCAGGACGGTAACATTGTATTTGATTTAGCAGGACTTGTTGTTACAAGCCAAGGAAATGCGGAGAAGGATATACTTGAGATGAAGAGGGCAAAACTCTCCGAGCTTTATATATCCGGAGCAGAGAATGCGGTTGTGGAAGTAACGGGAGCTGACGGAGAAAAGACTGATTACAACACAATCAAAGAAGGTCCGTACAATGTTGCAAGATATGTTTATGAGGCAGGACAGAATGTTCAGGTAAGGTATTATTCTATTGATGACAGCGAATATCTCTACACAAATTCCTTTGCCTCACAGATAGGTCAGTATGTATTAAAACCCGATGAGACAAACAAAACCGACAGACCTACCGTTAAGATAAATATTCCCTATAACAGTACCACAATAAGCGGTGATGATACGACATTTGTAGGTATAAAGATAGGTAATTCCGAACCGGTAGAGGCTTATTTTGACGGTATGCAGTATGTGTACACCGCACAGTACAGCGGCGAGTTCGCCTTCAGCGTTTACAGAAGGTACGGCGATGACGGAGAGCAGGAAATTGTGACATCATCTATGAATGTGCCGAGAGCAGGCGAATTGAACGTTACTTATGTGTCTGACAATCAAATATCGGCTGCATATTCCGCATATACATTTAAGAATGTTTCATCAGAGCTTATATCCGCAAAGAATATTTATCCGAAATATTCGACCAACGTTTCAACCGGAAGTAATGTTTCATTTAACAGCGTAGGAGAGCTTAGCGGTGTTGTATCATCAACTTTTGCAAGTGAGCTTCTTACAGCACCCGCAGCGGTATCTGCACCGGTGCCGGTGGTAACTGCGGCAAACGGATTTACTACTAAGACTGTAACATTTGACTATTTTAACCAGGACGGTCTTGGAGGTATTCCAAGAATTAACCTCGGTAAAACGGTAATTTGGATCGATGCCGACAGAACACTTAATGGAGCGCAGCCGTGGGTTTATGTTTGGGACAGGTATGACCGATCCCTCAACGGAGCATGGCCCGGAACACAGGCAATTCGTGTTGATGAGTCAGACGATTGTTATTACGTAGTTGTAAGTGCGACAGCTTACGGTTGTATCATTACTAAGAACGCCGGAGCCGAAAAGGTCGGAGGTACACCGGCAGGACAAGCAAACGACGGACAAAATGACGGCGGACAGATTTATCTCGATATGGCGGACACCCAGTGCTTTGAAGATACTCATCCGTGTTCGTATCCTACAAACTGGGATAAGTCTTGCTTAAGCAATCGTGCGAGTGCTCCCCTGGTTCATGATTCATTCTGCAGACCGTTTGAGTGCAATTATGGTAATGAAAACCAAACCGGTGGCTGCTGTTTGTTTACCTTAATAGATGATGAAGTTCTCAGCAGAAACGGTTATACAGATTACCGTAGCAGTTCTACGGTAACTACTGTAATGGGTGGTGCAGAGGTTGTTGGAGGAGTTTATATTTATGATTACCATGCAAGCACAGGTAATAAATGTCCTGACAGAGCAGGTCACAGAGTGAGCATTTGGCCCTATGCGCCGGGAAAAGTAACTAACTATAGTTATGGTACAAGTGTTGGTGGAGCTTATGCCTACCATTATAGAGCAAAACGTAGTGATGTTGCACCGTCTTACACAACGATGGTTCCCGCAATTGACAGAGGTACTATGGTAACGGATTTGAGAATGCCTTATGTTGGCGGATCAAAAATCAAGCTGACAAATATGTCATACAATTCTTCATACGGATGTTTCTATCTTAACGGTAATCGTGAGTTGCTTCCCGATAGTGCATTCAAATCCGAAAACGGTGCATGGGTACTGGGAACTAATCTGTTCGGCGGTTCAGGCGGCAACCGTGAATCAATGGGACGTGTCGGTGATACGACAATGACGTTGATATTTGACTGGTACGAACGTAAGATACCTGTTGATCAGTCCGATGAATATTCATTCCAAATTCAGGGTCTGAGAAGATCATCTGTAACACCGGGTAAAAATTGGTATGATGACGGTTATGCTACGGATTCGACCTTTACACAGCAAATTCAGGACGTTTACGGAAATGTATGGCTTGTTATGAAGGACATTACCGTGAGAAACAGTGTGTTTACAAATATGTCGCTCTGTACCATAGATCCCGAAACGGTACAGGTTGAAGACAATCAGACCATATACTTCAAAAAACTTCCGAATTTGCAGTCGGTTTCCATACAGGCAAACGGTGTAGGAGCAGGCGGACAGTATCTTATGACCGATGACACGGAAACTACAACGTATCTTTGTGCAACGATACCTGCACAAACACCATTCATTACATTCTCGGCGTACTTTGATGACGGAACAATGAAAGTGTACAGAACATCACTCCAAGGCGACGACCTCATACTCTTCGATACCAATATGAATTCGGGAGCAGGCGGTTGGGATAACTATGTTCCGCCAAAGGTTGCACTTGAGAGAGCGTTGTACGGGGCACATTCGCTCTACTACGGCAAGGTGCTTGCTATTCAGTATGATGCAAAGGGTAATCCTAAGAACCTCGGCGGTAACGGAGGAAGAGGTTCCTACAAGTATGCAGGTGCAATCAAAAAGAATTTGATTGACCCGTATTTCACGGACGGTGTTATAAACAGTAACGGATATAGTGCAAATATCAATGATGTCAACAGGTGGGTTTCGGCATATTCGGATCTCTATGTGGCTATGAGTAACGCAAGAGCTTATGTTCCCGGACATAACTATCCCGAATATCTCCGTAACGGTCAACCGGATATCTTTGACAGCACCGCTGTTGCCGAAATTGAAAGATTACTGCTTCAAGCAGAAAATCTCTATGAAAGTGATACGACAACGGTAAATGATATAGTCAGACAAACCGATAAACTTAATTCTGCCGTTGATAACATCACCATTTCAACAGACGACAGAATACCGATTATATTCTTCGATACGAAGAAAGCAGCAACCCGCGGCGCTGAATTTGCCCTTAGATACAAGCTCGACGAAAGCGGTATGACACGTGAGTCTACCGTGGAGTATAAGAATACCGAAGGCTGTCCGATAATCTTCGTTCAGCCCGCAGCCGGTGAAAATTATCTGTACGATCTTCAGTTTGTTATAAGATATCCCGACGGTACGACTAAGGAATGTGCTTTGAAGGATAAAATAGATCTTCTTGACGGCGCATGGGTATTTGTGCATCAGCCCGGTGACGGAGCGACCACGCCGGATACATCATATTGGGTACAGAATACTGCAACGGATTATCGTCAGATTTCTGCATCAGTGCTGCAGCAGACTTCTGCATCAGATGCTTATTTGTTCGATATGGCGGCAGTTCGTGCATCGGTAAGTTCAGCAATACCCGTTGCAAACACCGAAGCAGAGGCTAAAGGACTTAAATATAAGCCGATAACACTATATTTCAAGTATGATGTGACTGTAAACACTTATGATCCGAGTAACAGCTACAAGATAAAAGCCGGTGCGTACACGTTTGATGAGAATTTCATAAATACCCAAGCTGAAATTAACAGCGGTCAGGTAGGCCCGTTTATATATACCGATACG
This sequence comes from uncultured Clostridia bacterium, assembly GCA_947589415.1. Classification (GTDB taxonomy): domain Bacteria; phylum Bacillota; class Clostridia; order Oscillospirales; family Acutalibacteraceae; genus UBA1213. The sequence goes on along the minus strand of CANQBP010000009.1, from coordinate 37,234 downwards.
GGCGGAAGCAATTGGAAGCCGCGACTGAATTTGTACAGCACGGTAGCAAAGAACTTCTTTGAAGATCCCATCAATTACGGTGAATATGTTGCTCCGCTTGACGGAGATCCGAGTGATATAGTTGATGCAACCGCACTCAGCGGCTGGGTAACTAAGAGCGGAAGTGATCTGACGATAACGGCAGGTGCTCACGCAACGAATAAGACCGTAAATCTCACGGTTAATGACGGTGCATTTGCCGAAAACAGACTTATGAAGTATATGACAACGGGTAAGATGTATTTCCGCTGGGAGGGCAACACTAATTTGAATGTATATAACAATGTAACATTCAATGCCGATGAGCTTACATTTGCGTTGTCCGGCAAGCTCGTAGGTACAAGTAACTACGGCAAGCACTTCCAAATCGGTACGTATGACGATGATGACAAGATGGACGTCATATTCCAAACGGATATGAATATTGAGTACTATGACTCATACGGTGACTTGCATCAGTTTACGATCCGTGAGGGTGCATACGAAATTACCCGACCGGCAGGTCAGACAGGATATATTGCAGATCTGTTTGACGAGGAGTACTGGGAAAGTATGGAGTATGTTACAATTAAAAACCGCTATGACAACGACGGCGGCTTAGCCGGTACATCAGGTGATAGGTTTAAACCGGAAGTTGTATATTCAAACAGCTGATTTTTCAGCAAAAAATATATCCCGACAGTTTCTGCGCTGTCGGGATATTTTTAATGTATCAGAGTTTTCCGCCGATAAGAAGATTTATTGCGTTTTCGCAACTGCCCGAATGTCCCTCATAAACGAATATACCCTCGTCGTCAAGCAGCTTTTTTGTATTGCCTTCGATAATACCGCTTATGACCGCATCAACCTCGAACATACATAACAATGAAATAATCGTATCGACCTCACCGTCGGGAACGGCAATAATTTCGGAATAAACTATTTCACCGTTCTCAAGTTCATAAATTTTAAAATGCCTCACACCGTCAAATTGTTGTCGGATACTGCCGTCCGACTTGTCATACGTAAAAGCAACTTTCATGTAAAAACCCCCCGAAAAAATATAATCTAATATAACATGAAGATGTTTTTTTGTCAATAATACAATATAGCAGCCGCAAAATAGCCGCAAAATTATTTTTGTACAAACAGTTATCAAAATATCTTTATACGAATATAATGTAATACATGAAAAAATAAAAAAAAATTTTAAAAAACCCTTGACATTCATGCTTAAATGTTGTATTATAATAAAGTCGCTGATAGATAATTCCTTAAAGGTAATCTTGAGGTCGTCATGGGAGCATAGCTCAGCTGGGAGAGCATCTGCCTTACAAGCAGAGGGTCATAGGTTCGAGCCCTATTGTTCCCACCATTATGGTCCGGTAGTTCAGCTGGTTAGAACGCTAGCCTGTCACGCTAGAGGTCGACGGTTCGATCCCGTTCCGGATCGTAAAATGCCTATGTAGCTCAGTCGGTAGAGCAGAGGACTGAAAATCCTCGTGTCGGTGGTTCGATTCCGCCCGTAGGCATAATGCGGATGTAGCTCATCTGGTAGAGCGCAACCTTGCCAAGGTTGAGGTAGCGGGTTCGAGCCCCGTCATCCGCTTTGTTTTTTTCGGTGCATTGAGATGCGGTTCGTCAGAACTCATGTTGTATTGAGTTTTGAGTTTGTCCGGCGACATAGCCAAGTGGTAAGGCACGAGTCTGCAAAACTCTGATCCCCGGTTCAAATCCGGGTGTCGCCTTAATTTAAACGGCAATAAGCTAAGGCTGGTCTTTGGCTTGTTGCCGTTTTATTTTTGTAAAGAGCGGAGTGACTGAAATGGAAAGAATTGCAAGTTTTGAGGTAAACCACGATTTACTTGAAAGAGGAATTTATACGTCACGCATAGACGGAGATGCGGTTACATACGATATTCGCCTTAAAAAGCCTAATGGCGGCGACTATATGTCAACAGGGGAAATGCATACTATCGAACATATCTTTGCAACGTATGTTCGTAACAGCAAATATTCCGACAGGGTTTTATATGTCGGCCCGATGGGTTGCCAAACGGGTTTTTATCTGCTTGTGCGTGACAGCATTAGTGAAACGGAAGTTATAGAGCTTATAAAATCCTCATTTTCGTATATTTCTGAATTTGAGGGTACGATACCCGGAAGTACACGCATAGAGTGCGGCAACTGCATGGATCATGATCTCGAAGCGGCTAAAAGAACATCAGCCGAATTTTTGGAGATTATACATGACTGGACTCCCGATAAGCTCAAATATGCGAAATAATTATGTATTTTTTGTAAATTATGCGGATTTCTTGACAATCATATAAAAATTATTTATAATTGTATCGGTGTCTGACATAAGTATCCGTTCGGGCGGGCGTTTGTTTTTCGCCCGCTTTTAATGTATTCGGGGGGTCTCGGTTTTGAAGCAAAGAAAAGGTATATACATATTTTTGGTCATGCTGTTTGTTATATCTTTTTGCGGGAGTTTGTTAGTTTCCGCTGAAGAAATGCCGACATTCGGCATTAACGAAATAATTGATACGGACAGAAACGTGACCGCAGTCGTTTCTTTCACTCCCGGTAAAGCGTCTTCCGGCTCTATATCAATAGGTTATGATACGGGAGTGCTGAAATTTGTTTCCGTACATAAGGGTTCGTCAAAAGCTAAGGTTGTAAATATAGATTCCGAAAATAACGGGACTATAAAGATAAATTTCTATAATTCCGACGGAGTTGTCAAGGGTAATACCGAGCTTGCGGAGATAAGTTTTAAGCTAAAGTCGGACAGACTTTCCTCTGATGATGTTTTTGCAAAGGAATTTCAGCTTTTCGGAGAAGATTCAAAGCTGATTTCGGATAATACGACCGCTGACTTAAAGTACAGTATAAACTCAAGGAATATTTTCTCCGAATACAGTGAGGAGGAGTCGTCAGCTTCGGGCAACTCATCACGTGAGCCGCAGAATAGACCGACGGAGCAAAACAGCAGTAACGGTAATGACAATAGCATCGGTGATGACGACGGCACCGGAAACAACGGTGGCAGCGGTAACAACGGTAGCGGCGGCAATAACACCAGCGGCGGTAACAACGGCAACAATAACGGTTCGAGCAGTCCACAAAGCTCCGGCGGAAACGGGAGTGGGGAAAGCAGTAACCGAGAGGTAAGCGGCGGCGGAGGAAATCAGTCAAGCGGCACAAATAGTAACGCTAATCCCGACAACAGTAAGACCGAGAGTAATGGCGGCGGTAACGGTCAAAACGGCGACAGCAGTAATCATGGTACAGGTACATCATCGGCAGGAGGTTCGGTATCCGAGAGTACTAACTCCGAAGTGGAAGGTTCACAAGGCGGCGGACAAAATTCCGACGGGACATCAAATGATATGAGCGACTCAGAAGGCAGTCGGCAAAACGGTGTTTCAAGTCCGAACGGTACTGTAAGCGGGGATAGGACAGATTCTTCAGATAATGAAATCAGTTCGCAGTACAGTCAAAATACGGACAGCGAAGTGACCGACAGCGTTTCTGATGAAACGGACGGAAAACAAAAGAGAATTATTATAGTTATTGTTATATCGGCAATTGTTGTGGTAGTGGTCGGTATCTTGTATTTCCTTGTTTCACGTTGGATAGATAAGGACGATGAAGAAGATGAGGAAAACGATGATGATATGAAAGAATAGATAAAAAATGCCCAACCTGTCAATGTGTATTGATAGGTTGGGTTTTGTTTTTTATTTTTGCAGGACATTGGCAATATATTCAAAGTATGATGATTTTTTCATGATTTCATTCTGATGTTCAATGTAATATTCAAAATCCTCTTTCAGTCCGTCATAAATAGGAACGGTATCGGGGATAATATTATATTGCTCTGTAACGTCAAGATAATATGAATAATCATAAAACGGAAAATAGCTGCGTTGATTATGCGAGGAATCAACAAATATTTTATTCAATTTCTTACCCGCTATGTCATAGCATAATTCGACAAATTTATTTATATCAATTATATCCTTATTTCCCACATTAAAAATATGTGTTTCAGGCTTTTTGATGAGTAAGTTATCTATAAATCTGCAAAGATCATAGACATTATAAAATTGAAGTGACATTTTTCCGTCCTTTGGTATATAAAATGGCATATTTTTCAAGGCACAATCGAACACAAATCCTTCACGATAAAGATTTTGAAATTTCCCGTAAAAATACGGTGGCCTGATAATGTAGGCATTTGTCTTTTCCCTAAGCAGTATGTTTTCGGCAGAAATCTTATTTGTGCCGTAATTACCCCATATTGAGTTTTTGCCTGTCGGTTGATTTACACAAAAGGGGAGAGGGTTTGTTTCCGGATATACAGCACTTGAACTTATGAAAACAAAATCTTTGACATCACCAAGACTGTTGAGAAGATTGAGCATTTCATTTCCCGTATAAATATTTACAGCGAGAACCAAATCAAAGCTGATTTTTTTCAGCTCCGGACACAGCCTTGCTTTATCACCCTTTATAAGCCTGACACCATGTGGCTGCGGACGTGTAGCCCTGTTTAAGGTATATACTTCGTTTCCGCCGTTGGTATAATATTCGGCAAGATATCTGCTTACGAAAATTGTACCGCCTGTAACAAGAATTTTTTTCATTGTACCGTTCCTCCGATAAACGTATCGAATGCACCGTATAATGTACGTTAATTAAAAAACGTACGTGTCTATATGATTTATGACGGTCTTATAATGCAGAATATCCGAAGCTGTTTACAAGTGCATCGAGCTTTTCGCCCTGTTCGCAGAAAGGACAGCGGTGCGGTTTATAGCTTTGGTAATCTCCGAGATCGTTCGGGTCAAAAACAGAATTGACAGGATGACCGTCACATTCCTCAACCGTGGCGAAAATGGCTGCTACGCCCGCAATCCTGCCGCCGTAATAATTAACTGCATCAATAGCGGCAAGCGCACTTTTACCCGTTGTTACGGAAGCGGCAAGAATAAGTACATTCTTTCCCGCAAGCATCGGAACGAGATTGTCACGGAATATCATTTGTCCGCCCTGAATATATTCGGGAGATACAACATAAATTGTTTGATGTGCATTCATGTTCATATAATGGTCGCTTGTAAGTTCGTCCGCAATACAAGTCCCGATAACCTCCATACCGTCTATACATAGAATGGTATCGACTATGGTATTTGTTCGGTACTCGCTGACAAGTTCGTTTGCAACGGCTTTCGCCTCGGAAAGACGCATTTTCTGTGTCGTAACATCTATAAAATAGTTTGTATGACTGTGCATGGTCGCAAAATGTCCCTTTTTAACACGCAGAAAAACATCTTTATTTTTGGTTCTGATTTTAAATTCTTTAGTCATAATTTCACCCCATATAAACAAAAATTATTTAAGATAATAATTATTTTACAACAAACTGACCAATAAATCAAGCACAAAATAATAATTATACCCGACCGACGGAAAATTTAACCGACGGTCGGGCAGTCAAAGTCGTTATTTTTTTAGAGTACCGAGCCTAAGCGTTCCCGCAGTCCGACAGACGAAACAAATCTCCTGCGGCAAGCCTGCTCATACTTATTACGGACAAAAAATTATTCACCGAAATATCTCTTTAAAAGACCTGCAAATCCTGCTCCGTGACGTGCTTCGTCTTTTGCCATTTCATGTACGGTATCGTGAATAGCGTCAAGATTTTGAGCCTTTGCCTTCTTTGCAAGCTCGAATTTGCCTGCACAAGCACCTGTTTCGGCATCAACTCTCATCTGGAGATTTTTCTTTGTGCTGTCAGTAAGTACCTCACCGAGAAGTTCGGCAAATTTAGCAGCGTGTTCAGCTTCCTCAAATGCATACTTTGTAAATGCGGCTGAAATTTCGGGATATCCTTCTCTGTCTGCCTGTCTTGCCATAGCAAGATACATACCTACTTCACTGCATTCACCGTTAAAGTTTGCAACGAGTTCCTTGTATATTTCGGGATCTACGCCCTTTGCCGAGCCAAGCTCGTGAACGGTTGCAAAGGAAGTGTCAGAGGACATCTCCTTGAATTTCTCCTTTGGTGCCTTACAGACGGGGCACTGTTCGGGAGCAGCATCTCCCTCATAAACATAACCGCAAACCTGACATACAAATTTTTTCATTTCTGTTTCCTCCGATTTTTTTAGATTTATTATATTTCCCACGAACGGACATACCGACAAATCTCCGTGCTATTTAGGACATGAACCGCATACACCGTAAAAAGTCAGATTATGATACTGTATATATACGCCGCACTCATCTGAAATGCAATCATAAATGCTGTCGCTGAAGAAATCATTTCCGAGCCGCACATCGATCACACAAAAACACTTTGTACATATAAAGTGTGAGTGCTGCGACATATCTGCATCAAAACGTTCTTGACCGTCCACCACGCCTACGGATTTTACAAGACCCATTTCCCTTAGCACATTAAGATTTCTGTAAACTGTACCGAGGCTTAAATCAGGAATTTCCGGCTTTAGCTTATGATATATCCATTCGACCGAGGGGTGGACTTTCGTAAGAGAGATAGCATTATATATCGCTTCTCTTTTTGCGCTGAAATTTCTTTTTTGCAGCATATCCGCCACCTCACAAGTAATATAACATGGGATAAATCAGTAATTATTACTGATTATTTATAATATATCATATTATTTTTCCATTGTAAAGAGTTTTTTTTATATTTTTAGTCAAGCGTAACGTATTTTGATGAAACATATCCTTGTATTCCGTTGAAACGTGTAAGATACCAGTCACCGTCCGAGCCGACTATCGTCAGCCTTGTGCCTTTAGGAACAGATGCAAGCACTTCGGAATTTTGCGACGGTTCACTTCTTAAATTAAGTGAGGTATTTTGAGTTGTCACCGTACCGGTTCTCACGCCGGACGGTGTTCGGAACGGTACACCGAGAAATTCGGCGGTAGATTGTGCAAGGTTTTCGGCGATTTCCCCGATATTTTCCCGTATCCAACGGGCATCGTCACGATTATCGTGGTAAGCGACTTCTATAAGGATTGCGGGTGCGGTAGTTCTTGCGACCTCCCCAAGACTTGTTGTGGGTACGGTTTTGACAAGGGAGGGTTGGGGGTAGATTTTCTTAAAATTCTCCTCGAAAATATCTGCGGCACGTCTGCTTTGTGCCGAATTAGGGTAGTAGTATATTTGAGTCCCCTGATTTCTTCCCGCACTTGAGGCAGGTGAGGCATTTGAATGAATGGCAAGATGAAAATTATATATTCCGGCATTTGATTGGGAAATCGAGTTGTTTACCGTCTTGCTCGGATCATTGCGGACATATTCTATGCCTGAAGCCTCAAGGTAAGGCTGCATCGCATCAGCAATAAGGTTCATATAGTATTCTTCGTTTCCTCCGTCCACATAGGGATTGTATTCCTGCGTTGACGGACTCAAATAAATTATAGGCATGGTTACTTTCCTCCATAATATTTTTATTGTAATAGTTATGATTTCGCATGGTTTATTTATTCATTATTTCCCCGAAAAATTCTTCCGCACTGACATTATTCGGACGCAAAAATCGGTGAAGCGCAAAGAGATCCGCATTTCCCGATATATAATTCATTTTGTTTTCACAATCGAGTATAGCCTCGAATCCGAGTGACCTCACTATTTTTTCGGTATCCTTACTTTTTGCGCCGAAAGGATAAACGAATGCACATGGTTTCGTTCCTATCTTCTCTTTAATTCTGTTATTTTCCTCGATAAGATCGTTGGTGAGTCTTTTTTTATATTCTTCATAATCCTCTCCGTTTTTGGCGGCGGCACCTCTTGCACCTCCGCTGAGTTTGTGGAGATTGTAAGTATGGTTCTGTATTTCGACCAGACCGCTGTCATGCATTTCTTTAAGCTGTTCCCATGTGCATTGTGACCACAGCGGACTTCGGTATTCTTCATTTTCGGCATCATCGGCAGACAGACCTATGGGGGATATAACCGCTTTGGCATTGTATTTTTTTAAAAGCGGGTATGCATAGGTATAATTGTTAAGATAACCGTCGTCGAACGTGATTATGACGGGATTTTCCGGCAGAGGAGTGCCGTTTTTGTAATGGCTTACAAGCTCTGACAGAAATATTGTATTATATCCGTTTTCGGAAAGAAATTTGAGATCCTGTTCAAAATAATCCGGCTCTATCATATATTCGTTCTGTCTGCTTTCGCTTTCGCACAAACCGTGATACATTATTATCGGCAGTTTCAACCCGGAAACATTTGTATTTGCCGGAACTGCGTAAAATGCCATTGATGCGCATATTGCGGATATAAATATCCCGATACATAAGGTCAATATCGTTTTTTTGTTTATTATTGCAAACAAAATATGTCACCCTCCGAAATTGTTCTGCAAAATTATATAAATACTATTGAATTATGTTGTAAAATATAGTATAATTTAATAAATTTCCCGACTTTTGTTTCTGACAGGAAAAATAAGTCCGGATCATCAAGGTTTGTTTGAGGTGGTTAATATGTCCCGCAATAAAGTAATTGATTTTTTTACCGGTGCGCCTGTTTATAATGATGACAAGGATTATGCGGATTTTGCATATTTCAGCGCTCCGCTCAACATTTTCTTTCTTGCCTGCCTTGTTCTTCATAGTGCTTACATGGTGATTTTCTCATATTTGAATATACCTATGATGATCGTGTTGGATCTTGTTTGTGTCCTGCTTTATACTGCTTTTGTCATAATACTCAAGCGGTTTAAGGGGTCATGGTTTCCGTGTGTGCTTCTTGCCGGGGTAGAGCTTTTTATGCATCAGATTTGCACGGTAAAAATGTTCGGTCTTGCTCCCGGATTTCAGTATCTGCTTATACCGCTTATGTTTATAACCGTATTTATACGAATGAAGGGGAAGATATACCGGTACTTGAGGGGAATTATAATTTTGATTGCCTCTGTTACATTTATATACCTGATAATCTCTTTTAATGACACGGAAGCGTATTATGAACTTCCCGAAGATGTATCAATAGTACTGCTTGTGATAAATTGTATTATAAGTTTCACTGTAACGCATATATTTACAGGACGTGTGGTTCATTCCCTTGATGAAAAAAGAAGTGAACTTGATACGAGCGTAAACGAGAAAACCAATACAATATACGAAATGCAAAATCAAATAATAATCAGCTTTGCGAATATAATAGAAGCAAGGGACGGCAGTACCGGTAAACACGTTAAACGTACAAGCGAATATGTTGAGGCACTTGTTAAAGAGCTGAAACGCAACGGCAATTACAGAGATATACTTGACGAAAGATATATGCATGATGTTATGATGTCTGCGCCTCTCCATGATATCGGAAAGATAACAATTCCCGATTCCATACTTACAAAATCGGGCAGGCTCACGCAGTCGGAATTTGATAAGATAAAGCAGCACACGGTCAACGGAAAAGCTATTATAGAGGAGGCAATGTCTGATATTGAGGACGAGGAATTTCTTAAAGTTGCAAAATCCGTTGCGCTTTATCATCATGAATGTTGGGACGGTTCAGGTTATCCGTATGGTATTTCGGGAGATGAAATACCTCTATGTGCAAGAATCATGACGATAGCCGATTATTTTGATGCGCTTGTTGCGAAGCGCAGCTATAAGGCGGCTTTGCCGACATCGGTCGTGTTTGAAAATATAAAAGAGCAGAGAGGAAAGAAGTTTGATCCGGTAGTTACTGACGCATTTCTCCGAATAAGAGATCAGATAGACGAAATAGCGAAAGCGAATGCGGATTAAATATTACAGTATTGCTGTTTTTTTCAAAAATATTGACTGTTTGATAAAAATATTGTATAATTGGTTATATGGATAAGAGATTGCGCAAGTGTGCGATTATATAAAATTGACTTAGGGGAGATAGGTATGGCATTATTTATAAATTGTCCCGGATGCGGCAGCAGAATAGTTAATAACGGTGAGAATTGTCCTTTCTGCGGATTTAATGTCAAGGAAAATAAGAGTGCGGAGGAAATGGAAGCGGAAAGGCTGGAGAACGAAACCGCATCGGCAGAAGATACCGCTGATAAAGCGGCTGTTGCCGATGTACAGGAAAGACCCGCACAAATACAACAGACAACTCCGGCGCAGCAAAATGCTCCGGTGCAGCAGTCCGCCCCGATACAGCAGACTGCCCCCTCTTTAAAAAAGGCGGCTGCCGAACCTCCTGCAAGGACAGAAAATGTACCGCAGGCTGTTAAGAATGAACAGCAATCGTTTGGCGGGAATACGGACGAACTTCCCGAAATTCAGTCGGAGAGCGGCGGAAGAACTTTGCCGCCGATAGAGATAGAAAGACCTGTTCCTTTGTCTAAAATTGCAAATACGCCGGCAGTAGAGCTGACTCCGATAAAATCCGAGGAGCTGACGAGTACACTACCTCCTATGCAGCCGGAAAGAGAAATAACAATTGAGCAAATTCGTAAGACTCCCGCAGTCAAGCTCACTCCTATTGAACAGGAAAAGGTTGAGGGCAGACTTCCCGATATGAAAAGTTCGGATATTTCTAAGGCTGAAACAAGTCATTCGGGTGTAAAGATAAATGTGGAGAAGGTTCAGACGGCTGACAGGGTATCGGTTGAACGTCCGCAAAGGCAGAGGTCAACGGAAGCAGCGCCGACTCCCGCACAACCCGTACAGCCGACCGAGTCAAAACCGAAAAGACAATGGTCAACGGAAGCAGCGCCTACTCCCGCACAACCCGTACAGCCGACCGAGTCGAAACCGAAAAGACAATGGTCAACGGAAACAGCGCCTACTCCTGCACAACCCGTACAGCCGACCGAGTCCAAGCCGAAAAGACAATGGTCAACGGAAACAGCACCGACTCCCGCACAACCCGTACAGCCGACCGAGTCGAAACCGAAAAGACAATGGTCAACGGAAGCAGCGGCTACTCCTGCACAACCCGTACAGCCGACCGAGTCAAAACCGAAAAGACAATGGTCAACGGAAGCAGCGGCTACTCCTGCACAACCCGTACAGCAGAGGGTCGATTCAAATAATGCAGGTCAATGGTCTGCAAATTCTGTCGGAACATCAAATCAATTTGAGAATAATAAATGGACAACATCTCCCAAAACAGAACAACCGGAGGACGGAGATGATTTCATAGAGAATTTTAAGAAAAACTTTGAGCAAAACAGCAGACCTCCGGTAGATGTTGACATTCCTATGAATGGGCCGCTCAACAACAATCCGTCCATACAACTTCAGCAGACGACAGCAAATAAAAAGATGCCTGTTGCCGGTATAGTGGTGGTTGCCGTGCTTATTATAGCAATAGTGGTAATAGTTGTGCTTGTTATGAGCGGTAACGGCGGCGAACAACAAGCGCAGGGATCTTCTTCGGGAAGCAGCGTTTCGGCATCAGGCTCCGAAACCAAGACAAGCTCCGGTGTGTCGTTTAAGAAACCTGACAGCTGGGGAGATAAGGTGTATGCGTATGTTTATAACAGTTCCGGAGATGAAAATGCAAAATGGCCGGGGGTAGAGATGAATAATGACGGCAGCGGTTCATATTCCTATGATGTACCAAAGGATATTAAAGATGCTTTGATTATTTTTAATGACGGAGATAATCAGTACCCCGGAAAACAGAAAGAAGGACTCAAGGTTACGGAAGGTTCATCTTACTCGGTAGAAGGTACGGACATTGTTGTCACTTTTAAAAAGCCTGATGATTGGTCTGATAACATTTATTTGTATGTATATCAGGAAGGCGGAAGTGACAAGATCGCCGATTGGCCGGGTGAGGTCATGACGAAAAATTCTGACGGAACATACAGCTATACTATCAAGTCGGGTACTATCCAAGATGCCAGATTGATATTTAATGACGATGACGGCGGTAATAAGTATCCGAAGAGTGACGGTCTTGCTGCAGAAAACGGCAAGGTATATCAGGTTGAGTAATCTTGCGGCAGAAAATATGTTAAAAAGAGATTTAAGGGACGCTCTGTAACGGGCGTCCCTTAGTTGTTATTTTACGTTTAGGCGGCAAAAGTTTACCGTAAAATCCGCATTTGTTATGCCAGTATCGGCTGTATCTGTTTACCGCTAACGGCAAGCTCAAGTGCCGACGGAATAAGTTCAAAGTGTGAAACAAGAGAATTGGGTTTTTTTATCGGGTCGTCTTGTGAGAAAGGAACAAAATACATATAACGTGTATTCATCAGTTTTCCTATATTTTGCGCCGACGATCCGAGAGCATCATTGGTTGCTATCGCAAGAAGAACAGGTTTCGATTGGCGCAAATGGGATTTGACCGCCATTGTCACGGGCGTATCCGTCACGGAATTTGCCAGCTTTGCCGCAGTATTACCCGTGCAGGGAGCAACCAGCATTATATCGGTCATTCCCTTAGGGCCTATCGGCTCGGCATCTTCAATGGTATGGATTACGCTTTTTCCGCATATTTCCTCAACTTCTCCGATTATATCCGCTGCTTTTCCGAATCTCGTATTTTTGGTGTAGGTGTTTTCCGACATTATCGGCAAAATCTCGTATCCCAGACCGACAAGCCGCTTCATCTCTTTTATAGCCTTAGAAATTGTGCAGAAGGATCCGCACATTGCAAACCCAACTGTTATGCCGTTCATAATTCTTCCTCCCTGATTATGTTATAAACTGCATTTTTTATGATGATTCCTGCTGTCTTGGGGGCTGCCTTTCCGGGAAGTGACAATGCGTGTATCACCTTTATTGACATTCTTTCGGCAGCTTCATCGTCAACTCCGCCCGGAAGTGATGCAAGGTCTATCACAATAGCATTAGACGCAATTTTTGCAAGTGTATGGGAATCAAGCACCTCCGCCGGAACAGTATTGAATATCAAATCAAATTTACCTTTAATGCTGTCAACAGATGACGGTATCATTCCCAGCGCTTTTATAAACTCCCTGTCCCTGAGCTTTCGTGCAGCGACCGTGACCCTCGCCCCTATACCCCTGAGCATAAGTGAAAGTACCCTTCCTATTTTTCCGTATCCTATGACCAAACATTCGGAAGAACTTACCGTCCCCTCATATTCCCTCATGGCTATTTCCAAAGCTCCTTCGGCTGTCGGCAGTGCATTGGCAACCGAAAATTCCTCACGGCTGCTGTATCTGCAAACATTGAGTCCGGAAATAATTTCATTGTCCGCAGCACCGTTTATCCCGCAGAATACAGGCTTTTCATTTCCGATAATTCTTACCAGATCACCTATTTTAACAGGAGAATCGGAAAACGGTGAAAAGACGGTTTTTCCGTCCTTTGAAACGGGAAGCGGGAGTATGAATGCATCGGAATTGCTCATCACTGTTGAAATATCGCTGTTTTTCATACCGAGCATATCCGTACATTTATCAAATCCTGTGAGAAATACCCTATATCCGTCGTCCGACATGGAGCGTGCGCAAAAGAGCTGGCGTTTGTCACCTCCGACTATACCAAAGCTATTTATATCAAGCATATGCTTCCTCCGAAATGAATTATTTACAACAGTTAAATCATCTGTTTATAACATAATATGAAATACATTTATAAATGTGAGAGTGTGTACCCTGTCGTATTTGACAGCATAATAATGCAGTTGACAAAAAACACATATCTTTGTATAATTTAGTTGCATGAAAGGGAGTGTAAAAATTGGAGGCAAAAACATATACTTGCCCGAATTGTGGGGCAGATTTAAAATTTAATCCTGATGAGCAGAAATTTGTCTGCGAGTTTTGTAATGGGAGTTTCACGGAGGACAGGGTCAAGGAATTATTTAAAAAAATGAACGAAAATACGGATACCGAAGATAGTCATGAAGAAGGCCCGACGGAGCAGGAGAGGGAGTTTTCCGAAAATACAAGTTTATATGAGTGTCCGAGCTGCGGGGCGCAGATAATTGCAGATTTGAATACGGCGGCGGCATTCTGCTTTTATTGTCATAATCCTGTTATACTCAAGGGAAGAGTTGACGGAAAGGACAGACCGTCAAAGGTTCTGCCTTTTGCTTTCGGCAGAGATAAGGCGGTAGAATATTTTAGGGAATGGACGAAAGGCAAGAGATATCTTCCGAAAGATTTTGTTTCGGAACAACAGATAGAAAAAATGACGGGATTATACGTACCGTTTTGGGTAGCAGACGCCATGACCAACACACGAATGACGGCGTCGGCAAATGAGATACGTACATGGTCGTCGGGCGGATATGTATATACCGAAACAAAACGGTATTCCATTGTGAGAGATGTGAACATAGAGTATAACGGTGTACCTGCCGACGGGTCAAGAAAAATAGAAGATTCCGTTATGGAGGCGATAGAGCCTTATGATTATACAAAGCTGAGGGATTTTGATATGTCCTACCTCAGCGGATTTTTTGCGGACAGATATGATGTGACAAAGGAAGAAATGTATCCGAGAATATGTGAAAGAATGTTTATAAACAACAGTCAGGCGGTTGAGTCCTCCTGTTCGTATTCCAATATGTACAATAAAAATTTCTCTAACAAGGTCATGAGAATACGTTGGAGTTATATGCTTCTCCCGGTATGGTTCATGTCGTATAATTACAAAGGCGAGATACATGAATATGCCATAAACGGACAAACAGGAAAAATTTCCGGAGAACTTCCCGTTGACGGTAAAAAACTGCTTCGGCATCAGATACTCATAGGACTTCTTGTTTTCCTTGCAATCATGATTTTAGGTTATTTTTTCGGGGGGATCAATATATGAAAAGGGTAATTACTTCACTCCTGATTTTTTCGGCAGCTTTAATATGTTGCCTGATGCCTGTTTCCGCTGCATCAACCCTCTCGGAAAGCGGCGGGAAAAATTATTCCTCCGTTTCCGATTTGTCATTACCTTATCAAAATGCCGATACTGACGACAGCCTGCGTTCGGAAAATGCATATTTAAAAGATGAGGCGGGAATTTTATCTGCGGAGTCGTGCAGAGGTTTATTTGACGATATCCTGCAAACAGCGGGTAGGATAAATATGAATGTAGCCGTATATATAGGCGGTGTTCATAGAAGTGACAATACAACAGAAAAGTTTGCGGAAGAATGTTCGGAGTACATTTTTGGCAGCGGCGGAGATGTAAACTCGATTTTTCTTTATCTTGATTTTGAGGGTGATTCCGTCAGCTATGACTATATAGACTTATTTCACGATGCAAAGCTCTATATAAAAAATTCCGAAGCACAGGATATGATTGATGATATTGACGAATACCTCCCGAAAAGCGGCGATGCAGTATATCCTAATCAGATATTACGTGCGGTATCGGTATTTTTGAGGGATATTGAAGAAGAAAAAGATGACGGGCCGGATCATAATTCGTGTTATTACAATGAAGAAATAAATAAGTATCGTTATGTATTTTTCGGGAAAATAATTGAGTCCTCGATAAGACCGTACAGGTATTTAGTACTTTTTTTGGCGGCATCTATAATTCCTGCCGTTATTATAGCGGTTCTGATAGGGGGTATGGTGCGTAAGAAGTACAAATACCGTGAGGAACAGCGGGCATCGGCATATACTTCGACAAATCGTGTTAATTATAAAGATGTAAAGGATATTTTGCTGTCTACGAATGTTACAAGGCAGAAAATAGAGTCATCACACCGAGGCGGCGGAGGAGGAGGTTCGTCAGGCGGTTCAGGCGGCAGTCATGGCGGTGCGGGCGGCCACAGATAGCTGCGGGTGAAATGCAGAGTTTGAAACGGCGCAGAAAATTTCTGCAGCAGATTATAGCCTGCACGGTTAGGCAATATATCGGACGGGTATATATTGATATATGTGACGGATACGGCCGCAGCGGTGTCCGTCATTTTTATAATGATATTTATTTCACTAATCATATTTGATTTTGTCGGCATAATATGGTATGATATCTTTATGTATTCGTGAAAGGTGAAAGGATTGAGTAAAGGGTGAAAAATATAATTCTTATAGGTATGCCGGGGTGCGGAAAAAGTACGGTCGGTGTGGTGCTGGCAAAGACTATGGGCTATCGTTTTACAGACAGTGATCTGGTTATACAGGAAACAGACGGCAGACTCTTGTGTGAGATAATAGAGCAGGAGGGAACAGAGGGCTTTAATGAGATTGAGGACAGAATAAACAGCGGCATAAATGTCGAAAGTACGGTAATAGCAACGGGCGGAAGTGTTGTTTACGGAAAAAATGCTATGGAGCATTTTAAAAAAACGGGTGTGATAGTTTATATAAGACTGCCGTATGAGGAAGTGAAAAATCGGTTGGGTAATCTGACCGAAAGAGGGGTATCAATGAAAAAAGGGCAGACACTTGAGCAGTTATATAAGGAAAGAGTACCGCTTTATGAAAAATATGCGGATATAATAATAGATGCGGGCGGGAAAAGTATTTCCGAAACCGCTTTGTGTATAAAAGACAGGGCAGAAACGCTGTTATACGGGTAAATGACGGAGGATATTATGATAAGCGGAAAAAATAACGAGCTTATAAAGGAAATAAAGAAATTGATGTCAAGTGCAAAGGAACGCAGACAGAGAGGACTTTTTGCTGCGGAGGGTGTACGTCTTTGCAGAGATGCATTAAGGTCCGGAGCGCACATCGTATATTTTCTTTATACCGAAGAGGCAGCCGAAAAAAATAAAGAGGATTTTGGCTGTATAATGTCGGCAGCGGATAAATGTATCTGCGTAAGCGGGGATATATTCAAAAAAATTTCCGATACAGGCACACCACAGGGATTTATGTGCATAATCGGGAACAAACTTGATACATATATAACAGAAATAGAAAGCGGAAAAAGATACCTCGGACTTGAAAATATTCAAGACCCGTCAAATCTCGGTACAATATTGAGAACAGCGGAAGCATTGGGAAGTGACGGAGTGATAATGTCGGTCGGGTGCTGCGATGTGTATTCGCCTAAAGTAGTCAGGGGGAGCATGGGGGCAGTTTTCCGTATTCCGTTTATGATAGTGGAGGATATGTCGGAGTTTGTGGCATATTCGGGGAAAATCGGAATACCGACATATGCCTCTACACCGCACGATGCCGAAAATATAGAGGATACGGATTTTTCACGGGGCGGTATAATGCTTATCGGAAACGAGGGCAGCGGGTTGAAAGAGGAAACCGTAAGATTATGCATGAAGCGGGTAAGAATAGAAATGAGGGGCAGGGCGGAATCGCTGAATGCTGCTGCTGCGGCGGCAATACTGCTGTATAAATTCAGCTTGTGAGGATATAAAAATTTGGGTTTTATAAAAAATGCAGGGGAGATGTGTTTTTACGTATAATGATTTAAAATACTGGATTTGGCTTCAGTGCTGCCTTGGTGTTGATAATAAAAGACTGAAAACTATTATTGAAACATTTAAAAGTGCGGAAAATATTTATAATTCAGATGAAAACGCTTACCGAACGGCGGGAATATTTTCTAAAAACGAAATATTGAAGTTGTGTGACAAAAGACTGGAGTATTCCGAAAAAACGGTTTATTTATGCGAAAGGTCAGGGTATAAAATAATACCGTATAAAAGTGCGGGTTATCCGAAACGTCTTGCGGAAACTCCGTCACCGCCCGTGGTACTGTATGTTCTGGGTGAGCTGCCGTCGGAGAATGAGCTTCATGTGGGAATGGTGGGTACGAGAAATGCGGGAGAAACGGGAATGTCACTTTCGTATAATTTTTCGTATGACCTTTCAAAAAATAATGCCGTCATAGTCAGCGGGGGGGCATACGGAGTTGATATTTATTCCCACAAAGGAAGTGTTGATGCGGGCGGTAAGACCGTATGTGTGATAGGCTGCGGAATTGACAGGCTTAGCGGAAGCTCGTCCGACTTTATACGTTCACAAATTCCGAAAAGCGGGGCAATAGTTTCCGAATATCCGCCGGGATATCCTGCCACGAGATATACGTTCCCGATGCGTGACCGAATAATTTCCGGTATGTCTGATTGTACGCTCGTTGTCAGGGCAGGACTCGGAAGCGGTGCGTTGATTACGGTTAAATATGCCATAGAACAAAAACGAAAGGTCTTTGCCGTGCCGGCAGATGCCGCCAATTTGAACGGTACAGGTGTGAATTATCTTATAGGAAACGGTTTTTCCGCCGCATTGGTGTATAGTGATATATTGGACTGGTACGAAAAATGTAAGGGCAGAATTGATCGTGGAGATCCAAACCCCCCTACGGACGGAGATTTTATGCGTACTATGGCAATTAAGGCGGAGCAGGCTTTAATCAGAACAGACAGCGGTCGTAAAATAAAAGCCCCCGCGGGGTATCAGATGATGACGGATTTATGCAAAAGAGAAATTTGCAGCATTGTTTCGGACTCTGAACAGATGAAAATTTCGGACTCTATGCCTGATACCGATGACGGTAAAATAAACGATGCACAAGAATTTCCGTTGAACGGTATGAATGAAGGTGACGGGGAAATTTCCGAGGCGTATGTTCCGAACGGCTCAACCGCAGAATATACGGACGAGGAAAGAGAAAATGACATACGATATATGAATGAAATGTTTGAACGTGAAATTGCGGGAGAACCCGAACCGCCGTCAAGTCCCGCTTTTAAAATCGGCGGTTTTATGACAAGCGATTATGAAAAAAGAGCGTATGAAATAAGAAGAATAATATTAAAGTATAATCTCGATGTGGGACTGGACGTTGAGGTCGGCAGAAGAGTGGCACAAAAGGCTTTGGAAAATATGGGTCTTGATTTTGCAATGAATGAATTGGAGAAAGCCGACGAAAAAATGCGCCCGTATATTATTGAGTCAATAAATAAAATGAAAAATGCGCAAAGGAACGAATCCGAAAAAACGGAAAATTCGGACAAATCGGAAAACAGCTCCGAAAATCCTAAAAAAAGTCGTGTAAAAAGGAAGTATGACAAGAAAACGGTAAATACGAAAAAATCCGACAGTATGGAAAAGTCGGATAAAAAAACATCTGACGATAACGTAAAAGAGAGCAAAATCGGCAAAAAT
Organism: uncultured Clostridia bacterium; assembly: GCA_947589415.1. Taxonomy (GTDB): domain Bacteria; phylum Bacillota; class Clostridia; order Oscillospirales; family Acutalibacteraceae; genus UBA1213. The sequence goes on along the minus strand of CANQBP010000009.1, from coordinate 18,173 downwards.
GAAGAAAAAAATAATAAAATTTTATCGGGGGAGTTGACAGAAAACGCTTCTACGGTGTATTATACAATTTCAGATACACCTGTTCATGTAAACGATATAAAGACCGAAACGGGTCTTGATATTGGTGATGCGCTTTCGGCACTCGCCGAGCTTCAGGTTTACGGACTGGTGACTAAACTGCCGGGCGGCAGATATATAAAAAATCAATAATTCGGAGGAAATATAATGTCAAAACTTGTTATTGTGGAGTCTCCCGCAAAAGCAAAAACAATAAAAAAATATCTCGGTTCCGGATATGAGGTTGTTGCTTCTATGGGACATATAAGGGATCTTAACCCGAACAGGCTGAGCGTGGATATTAAGAAGAAATTTCAGCCAAAGTACGAGATTATAAAAAGCAAGGAAAAACTTGCGGAGGATCTTATAAAACTTGCCAAAAAGAGCGAGTATGTTTATCTTGCGACCGACCCCGACCGTGAGGGAGAGGCAATATCTTGGCACCTTGCATATCTTCTCGGTCTTGATCTTGAAGATAAAAACAGGGTTACGTTTAACGAGATAACCAAGACAGGAGTCAGTACGGGAATGAGCGCACCGAGAAAGATTGATATAGATCTTGTTAATGCGCAGCAGGCAAGAAGAATATTGGACAGACTTGTCGGCTATAAGTTGAGTCCGTTCGTGTCACAAAAAATACGGAAAGGTCTTTCGGCGGGAAGAGTGCAGACTGTCGCCGTTAAGATAATAGTTGACAGGGAAAGGAAAATACGTGCTTTCAAGCCTGAAGAATATTGGACAATTGATGCGAAATTTATACCAAAGGGAAGCAGAAAGGTATTTAACGCATCATTCTACGGCGACAGAAACGGAAAAATAAAAATAGAAAACGAACAGCAGGCAAATGAAATCCTTTCGGACATCGAGGGAGAACAGGCTATCGTGGAAAAGGTAAAACACGGAACGAGAAGAAAGAAACCCGTGCCGCCGTTTATTACGTCTACACTCCAGCAGGAGGCCTCAAGAAAGTTGGGATTTCAGTCTAAGAGGACTATGAAAGTCGCACAGGAGCTTTATGAGGGTGTCGATATAGACGGAATGGGAGCAGTCGGACTTATAACATATATGAGAACAGACTCCCTAAGACTTTCGGAGGACGCTCTCGATGCCGCCGAGGTGTTTATTAAAAATAAATGGGGAGAAAAATATCTCCCAAAGGAGAGAAGGCACTTTAAATCCCGTTCTAATGCACAAGACGGACACGAGGCTATACGTCCTACAATGATAGATCTTGAGCCGTCAAAGGTTAAAAATAACCTCACAACAGACCAGTATAAGCTGTATAAACTGATATGGGAGAGGTTTATTGCCTGTCAAATGGCAGAGTGTATCCAAAAAACAACACAAGCTGATATAGCGGTTAAAGGCTATATCTTCAAGGCTTCGGGATATGTTGTGGATTTTGACGGATATACGGTGCTTTATGTTGAGGGGGGCGACGGTGAAAATGACGAAAAGGAATCGGAACTTCCGCCGCTTGAAAACGGTATGCTCCTCAAAACTAAAGAGATGATACCTAATCAGCATTTTACGCAGCCGCCTGCAAGATATACCGAGGCGGGACTTATAAAGGCACTTGAGGAATACGGAATAGGCAGACCGTCAACTTATGCCGCTACTATAAGTACTATTACAACAAGAGGATATGTTAAAAGAGAAAGAAAGACCCTTATCCCGACCGAGTTGGGGGAGGTGTCTACAAAACTTATGGAGGAGCGTTTCCCTAAAATAGCCAACGTTAAATTTACCGCACAGATGGAACAGAACCTTGATACGGTCGAAGAGGGAAAATATGAATGGGTACAGCTTCTTACGGATTTCTACGGGGATTTCGATAAAACCCTCAAGGCGGCAAAGAACGATATGAAGGGCGTTAAAATTGAGCTTGAGGAGGATAAAACCGACCTGATATGCGAAAACTGCGGTAAGCCTATGGTTGTAAAATACGGAAGATACGGAAAATTTATAGCCTGCTCCGGATATCCGGATTGTAAGACCGTGGTCAAGATAGTTAATAAAATAGGCGTTCCGTGTCCCAAATGCGGGGGTGATGTCATAACTAAGAATACAAAAAAAGGCAGGGTATTTTTCGGCTGTTCCAACTACCCGAATTGCGATTTTGTATCATGGTATGAACCTACGACAGAAAAATGCCCCCAATGCGGCGGAGTGCTGTTTAAGAAAAATGGCAAAAAACCTAAACTGTTTTGTAATACGGAGGGCTGCGGATACGAAAAGGAAGTCAGCGAAAGCGAAGATAATGGGGAATAAGTCAAATACAAAAGCCGATCGGCACGGTTGTATCCGAAACACCTTTGATGATTAAAAAAATATGGCACAAAAAGATGTCTGCTTCTCAAATGAGGCGGACATCTTTTTTTGCGGGATAAATTTTAATAAATTATGAAGTCGTTCAAAAGTTGTTCATAATTGATTTTTTACGAAAATAGGCAATAATACACGAAATATCCGAAAAAAACGGTTGAATATAAATAAAACCGTTAATAATAACGGCAGTTTTTGAATAATCCCGTCAATTTGCATAAAAAATTACGTTTTCTTTTTACAGAAAAAATATATTTTTTTGTAAAAAAACTATTGACATTTTGTTCATAAAGAGTTAATATATATTCAACAAAGAACAAAGCACCTACCCCTTCAAGGTGCAGAGTTCGAGTAAAAAAAATTTTTATTAAGAAAGAGGTAATCTATCATGACACTCCAACAGAAACTGCTCGCTAAACAGAGCAAAAAAGGCTTCACACTCGTTGAACTCGTAGTTGTTATTGCAATCCTTGCAATTCTCGCAGCTATCGCAATTCCGGCAGTTGTAAACATTATCCAGAGCGCTTCAAGCTCGGCAGGTGACTCCGATGCTTCAACACTCAACAGTGCTTGCAAGAACGTATATGCAGGTGTTAAGTCCGGTTCTATCAACAACACGGAGAGTAAAAACGCTGATAATACTCCGGTGGGTTTTGCAGCAGCTAAGGGTGCTTCAAATACAGCTAAGCAGACGGCTGCTAACGCTGTAAAAGTTGATGATGTTCAGAAGTATAACGGTACAAACCTTGACTACACTGACTTCCATTATATTACAGTTGCTAAAAGTTCATCAGGTAACCTTACAATGGGTACTATTTATTATTGGGACGGCACCGGTACTGATCCTCACTCTGGTGAGAGCGCTCAGCTCGCAGGTACAACAACACTCGGTAACGTAGGTGGTACAGCAGGTCTTTACAACTAATAAGTTGACGGCTCTGTAATGCGCAGCAGAAAGTAAAATCAAATAGCTTTCGTAAAAGGTTCGGACTTGTTCCGAACCTTTTTGCATATACGCAATATCCACATATACCACCACACCGCGTGTGTTGTACACGATTTTGTATTATAACAGCCCCGACACTAAATTCCTTAAAGTGTCGGGGCTGAAAATAATTATACGTTACTACTATTATGTCGCTTTTATCCCGGTTTTTGTTTCAAACTCCGCAATACTTAAATTCGCTTCCTCCGCCGCCTGCGAAACCGTGAGTATCCCTTTCTTTACAAGCCCTGTAAGTGCTTTCAGAAATCCGTTCTCCTCACCTTTAGCTTTGCCTGCCGCTTCACCGATAGCTCGCCCCCTTGCTTCGCCTCTTGCTTCGCCTCTTGCCTCGCCCCTTGCTTCGCTTTCTGCAATTAGGGCAATATCGTATTGTTCACGGAGAGCTTTTTCATCAAATAATTCGGATAACATGGTAACTACCTCCTGTTTGTGTGCATTGAGAAAATCCGAAAGGAAGCCTTTTTCAAGACAAATTCCAATTGTTTCTTTTATGCAGTCCAATGTGTTGCTGTAAATTTTTCTCTGCTGATCATATATCTTGCTGAAAGCTATATACTGACCGTAAATCGTATTAGTTCCGGGAGCGGTAAGCACTTTAACTTTTATGTCAAGCGGTGCTGTTCCGTCAAAGTAGGTCTTATTTAGAGAAACTTCTTCCGGCATAACTCTGTTACCCGTATAGACAACATAAAATTCCGGTTTCGGAAGATATACCTTTCTTGATATATGTTCGCTCTGCTTTGAGGCTTTCAAAAAACGCCGATATGTTTCGGTTACGTAGAAAAGCATACGAAGTGTTATGTTTTCAGTCCATATACTTTGTGCCTCAATTAAAAGAATATACTTGGGGTTTTCATTGTCTTTCACTATAAATCCTAAATCGTTATATATATCGTTGACAAGCACCGTTTCCAAAGTTTCCGGTTGGATATCATCTACTGTTGTTGAGGTATCTTCGGGGTGGAGATCCTTGTACAGTTGCAGGATATTTTTAGGGTCAGTGAAAAGACGTGAGAACACACTATCTTTGGTTTTGTGTTTTGTTGTTCTGCTGTCCGTTAATTCCGTTTCAGGCATCGGAAACACCTTCTTTCTTAATTATATTATATATTTATCTATGTATAATGTCAATTATTTTTTCTAACGTTATCGGGACAATGTGAAGGCAACAGGGATTTATAAATTATAACTATTTTTCGGCATAGGGGAGTGTATGTCAGACTAACTACCTCCGGTTTATGCGCATTGGGAAAATCAGAAAGAAAGCACACCCCAAGTAAATAATCCTGCCAAACAGCCCCGACACTAAATCCCTTAAAGTGTCGAGGCTGAAAATAAATTATACGTTACTACTATTATGTCGCTTTTATCCCGGTTTTTGTTTCAAACTCCGCAATACTTAAATTCGCTTCCTCCGCCGCCTGCGAAACCGTGAGTATCCCTTTCTTTACAAGACCTGTAAGTGCTTTCAGAAATCCGTTCTCCTCACCTTTCGCCTTGCCTCTTGCTTCGCCTGCCGCTTCACCAATAGCTCGACCCCTTGCTTCGCCTGCCGCTTCACCGATAGCTCGACCCCTTGCTTCGCCTGCCGCTTCACCGATGGCTCGACCCCTTGCTTCACTTTCTGTCATTAAAGCAATATCGTACTGCTCACGGAGAGCTTTTTCATCAAATAATTCGGATAACATGGTAACTACCTCCTGTTTGTGTGCATTGAGAAAATCCGAAAGGAAGCCTTTTTCAAGACAAATTCCAATTGTTTCTTTTATGCAGTCCAATGTGTTGCTGTAAATTTTTCTCTGCTGATCATATATCTTGCTGAAAGCTATATACTGACCGTAAATCGTATTAGTTCCGGGAGCGGTAAGCACTTTAACTTTTATGTCAAGCGGTGCTGTTCCGTCAAAGTAGGTCTTATTTAGAGAAACTTCTTCCGGCATAACTCTGTTACCCGTATAGACAACATAAAATTCCGGTTTCGGAAGATATACCTTTCTTGATATATGTTCGCTCTGCTTTGAGGCTTTCAAAAAACGCCGATATGTTTCGGTTACGTAGAAAAGCATACGAAGTGTTATGTTTTCAGTCCATATACTTTGTGCCTCAATTAAAAGAATATACTTGGGGTTTTCATTGTCTTTCACTATAAATCCTAAATCGTTATATATATCGTTGACAAGCACCGTTTCCAAAGTTTCCGGTTGGATATCATCTACTGTTGTTGAGGTATCTTCGGGGTGGAGATCCTTGTACAGTTGCAGGATATTTTTAGGGTCAGTGAAAAGACGTGAGAACACACTATCTTTGGTTTTGTGTTTTGTTGTTCTGCTGTCCGTTAATTCCGTTTCAGGCATCGGAAACACCTTCTTTCTTAATTATATTATATATTTATCTATGTTTAATGTCAATTATTTTTTCTAACGTTATCGGGACAATGTGAAGGCAAAAGAGATTTAGAAATTATAACTATTTTTGGGCATAGGGGAGTGTATGTCAGTAATAGAAACCAACCGTAAATGATAGTATTGTATATTATATATAAAAAAGTGAGTTAAATTTCTAAAATAAGAAATTTTTTAATTCTTTTAAGTATATTGACATAGTATATATTTATAATATATCCTATATATGAATGAATGTTAAGGAAAAGAGGGGGGAGAATGGTATGTCAGGGAAAAGATGTATTCGGGTCGGCAGCAGAAAAGGCTTTACATTGATCGAGCTTGTTGTTGTTGTAGCAATTCTGGCGGTTCTTGCTGCGATAGCTATTCCCGCCGTTATTTCAATAATACAGTCTGCATCGTCTGCGGCTCTTGAAACTGAGGCGGCATCGATGGATCAGGCTTGTAAAATGTATTATACGGGTGTAAAAAGCGGAGAAATCAATAGAGATAATTTTACAGCTGCTCAATCGGGTGATCTGATACCAAATAAGGTTGCGCCGACAAGCACAAAAATGGGATGCGCAAGAAGATGTACTGTTGCAGGGGCATTGGAATACGGCGGATTGAGTGATTTACTTAGCAGGCTTGATGAATTCGGGTACGATGCCAACGGAAATATATCCGTGTTGGGTGATCCTCCCAAAAGCGGTTTGACCCCGCTTAAACCTAACGGAGCAGATACGTTTGCGGATCTCAACTATGCGAATTGATACAGAAACATAAAGCATTGAAAATTTGATTGGTTTAAATTCCTCCGAGGTTGTCAATAGTAATCTCGGAGGGATTTTTTATGAGTGAACTTAACAGCAGGAAAACAGCGATAATAGGCTGCGGTTTTGTGGGGTCTGCGTCTGCGTTTGCCATAATGCAAAGCGGACTTTTCTCGGAAATGGTTCTTATAGACTCGGACAGAGATAAGGCGGAGGGGGAAGCACTTGATATAAGCCACGGATTACCGTTTGCAAAGCCGATGCAGATATATGCGGGAGATTATGATGATATTACAGATGCATCAATAATAATAATTTCGGCAGGTGCAGGGCAGAAGCCCGGAGAAACAAGGCTGGATCTTGCCGAAAAAAATATAAATATATTCAGGAAGATAATTCCGGAAATAAGTAAAAGGAACAGCTCGGCAATACTTCTTGTTGTTGCAAATCCCGTGGATATTTTGACATATACTGCTGCAAAACTCAGCGGTTATCCCGAAAATAGGGTATTCGGTTCCGGTACGGTATTAGATAGTGCAAGGCTTAAATACCTTATAGGAGAGCATTTAAACGTTGACAGCCGAAGCGTTCACGCATTTATAATAGGGGAACACGGTGATAGTGAAATTGCCGCATGGAGCAGCGCAAATGTATCCGGGATACCGATATATAATTTTTGCGAAATGCGGGGTCATACTCACTTTGAGGAGGAAATGCGGCAAATAGCAGAGGACGTAAAAAATAGTGCATATGAAATTATTGAAAAAAAGAAAGCCACATATTACGGAATTGCGATGTCGGTAAAAAGGATATGTGAGGCAATAATGCGTGATGAAAAATCAATTTTTCCCGTTTCTTTTATGCATCACGGAAGTTATGGCATAAAGGATATATCTTTAAGTATGCCGGCAATAGTAGGTAAGGACGGTATAGAAGCAGAAGTTCCGATAAGTCTTGACAGGGACGAAGAGGAAATGCTGCACAAATCGGCAGATGTGCTAAAGGAAGGGATAAGTCGGTTTTTCGGGTAAAATTAAGGCAAGCGGTACATAAACGGCCGCCTGCCTTAATTTTAATTTTATGAAGATGCTTTTCGTTTGTTTAATTCATTCAGCGTTACCTCATAACCCGATTTTTCAAAGCCGAGATATTTGGTATTGATTTCGGTTTTGCCGCCCACGACGAGTTTTGCGATGTATTCGAGGAAATAGGGATTTTTTATAAGTATAGGGCCGGTAAGGTGTGTGCCGAACAGATTATTAACTCTGATACCCTCTTTTTTTTCGTCGTTATTGTTGCCAATTCCCATCAATACATCAAACAGGGGAGTGGAGATACCGTATATTTCACTGCACTTATTTACAAATCCGACAAGCTCCTTATCAGAAAAATCAGCTTTAAATATTGCGTCGGACGTCAGCCTTGTTTTATTTTGTTCCTTAACGGTAAAATCGGCAAATCCCGTTCCCGAAAATTCTTTACCGTTTGCATCGGTTATTTTATTTCCGAGTATCTCAAAGGAATTGCCCGTCATAAGGATAACCCCGCCTCTGTCAACATAGGATTTTAGAGCAGTTTTATATTTGCCGAAATCGTCAAGAACGACTTTTTGATTTTTTTCTGTTCCCGAACCTATATAAACAAAATCATATTCGGACAGTTCGGCATTATCACCGATTGAAAGCCTGTCGGTCTGAAATTCCGTACAGCTTTGGGTAAGTATTCGTTCCATAGCGGATATATTTGCATATTCGCCGTACAAATTCATTATATCGTAATACAAATGGAGCAGCCTCATATTTTTCCTCCGTTACAGTAAATTCAAAAATTTATTTTTGTCAGAAAAACAGGTTATTACATAGATATGCTCTTTTCTGTCGCAGTTAAGAAAATCATATGCCTTTTTGACATCTTCGTATATTTTTATTCTGCTTTCGGGTATATCGGTATAGCTGAAGCGTACCGCAAGGTCGTTGCAATATTTGCCCGAAAGAATAATATTGTGTACATTTTCACATTTAAGCATATCAAAGTTAATATCCCAAAGCCATGAAACATCGCTTGTAAAATATTTTCTGCTCACGGCATCGACAATGAATACCACATCGCACCCGCCCTTGTCGGACACGGCAAGCCTTACGGACTGGTCGTAGGATATGCTGTTTTCATGTTTAGATGTAAGGAGAGTACCTTTTCGGTTTCCGATAGTGAAATTTACGACCCTGCCGTTTTTCATAACATAATCGCTTAAATTTTCGGCAATTTTTTCTTCATCAATTCCGACAACAGATGCAACGGTAAAGGCTGCAAGTATATTGTATATATTGTACAGTGATTTAAGTGCGAGTGAAATATTGTATTTTCCGTTTATAACGGCCGTTCCGTTTTCGAGATCCACAGAGTTCACAGTATAATCGGTGTTATGTCGTTCATAACCGCAGGTTGTACATTTGAAGTGACCTATATCCGCATAATGCCTGCTGCTGTATCTCATAAATTTTTTACACTTCGGGCAGTATGCACCGTCGTCATATTTTCCCGTACATTCTGTTGTGTCCGTGTCAAGCTCGTCAGCACCGAACCATATCACTTTGTTTTTTCCTTCGCCGAAAAGCGAAACAAGAGGATCATCTGCATTAAGTATGAGCTCCGTATTATCCTTTATGCTTTCCTTTATCGCATCGGCTACCCATTCGGGGTGACCGTTTCTGGTAAGTTGGTCACGGTAGAGATTGGTTATAACATAATGGGTCGGCGTAATGTGTTTAAATGTATAACGTGCAAATCTTTCGTCGCTTTCAATCAAAAGTATATCACATTTTACCTTGCCGGTCAGGGTAGAATTGGCAAGCACCAGTGTGGTGACTCCCTCGATCTGATTTGAGCCTTCCTTGTTCCATGCTATTGATTTACCGTTTTCCGTAAGAATGTGTGCGATCATTTCAACCGTTGAAGTTTTTCCGTTGCTGCCCGTAACGGCAATTATATATTCGGGAAGTTTGACCCTATCAAGAATATCGGGACAGAGTCTGAGTGCGATTTTACCGGGAAGGCTGCTGCCCTTTCCGATCATTTTCCCGATAAAGTGCAGGAGTCTGCATATCAATATTGTTAAAAATAATTTCATTGTTATTCTCCTTTTATCTGACACAATTATTATAAGACAAAAATAAGTTTTTTTCAAGCAAAATGACAGACAGTAATATGAAAAAAATATATAATGTCGCTTTTGACAAAAAGATAATGCTGCCCGTATAAGACTTTGTATTGTTTTTCGGAAATAGCTTGATTATTTCGGGATTATAGTGTATTATATAATCGGTATGGCGAAATATCAAAATGTTCAGATAAGAAAGGAAAATATTTATGTCTAATCCTATTGTAACAATCAAAATGAGAAACGGGGATATCATAAAGGCGGAGCTTTATCCCGAAATTGCCCCGAACACAGTAAATAATTTTATAAGCCTCATCAAAAAAGGCTTTTACAACGGACTTACGTTCCACAGGGTTATATACGGTTTCATGCTGCAGGGCGGTTGTCCCGAAGGAACGGGAACCGGGGGACCCGGATATCATATCAGGGGTGAATTTTCCTCTAACGGTTTTGAGAATAATCTCAAGCACACGGAGGGAGTGCTTTCAATGGCAAGAACGATGGTGCCGGACTCTGCGGGTTCGCAGTTCTTTATCATGCATAGGGCTGCTCCGCATCTTGACGGAGAGTATGCAGCGTTCGGCAAGGTTACTGAGGGAATGGATATTGTGAATAAAATTGCAGCCGTTCAGACAGGATATGCGGACAAGCCGATATCACCGCAGGTTATGGAAAGTGTAACCGTGGAAACCTTTGGCACGGATTATCCTGAACCCGAAAAGGTATAATGATAAAAAAGCTACGATTAAGTTTTTTATAACTTGTCGGAGCTTTTTTATTTGTTATAAGAAATTAAATAAAGCAATTGAAAAGGAAAAATTTCATCTGTTTTTTTAAAGGTGATTTTTGTGTGATTTAATGATGTTTTTCATTGACTTTTTGAATGGAATATGATAACATTAAAATGTAAAATTGTTTTTTGTGTCGAATAAATTTTGTGATGTCGAGGGGAACGGACGTATCATGAAAAAATTGATCGGAAGAATATTGATTGCATTGTCGGCGTGTATTATATGCATTGCTGCGATAGTAATAGGAATGTTCTATTTTAATTTTATTTCAAGCAAAATATATGATGACAGCACGGGACACCTTAGAGAAATATACGCACAAGTAAACAGATCGTTTGGTGCGTTTGTTGAGAGAAACTGGGGATTGATCGACGGTTGGGGCAGATATATAGTTGTGACGGAGCATAAGGATACAAGTGACGGCGAAATTTCGGATTTAATAAAAGAGGAGAAAAAATATTGGGGTTTTTCGGATTTTTATTTTTTGTCGTCCGATAAAGAGTGTATGACAATAGAGGGCGAAAAAAACAACACCGATTTGAGTGAGGTGTGGGACTGTCTTTCTGCAGGAGAAGGCCCTGTAATGGCAGGGGCAAGTATGTCGGACGGCAAAGATGTTACAGTATTTGCCGTACCCGTGGAACATGGTAAATATAAGGACTTCGGCTATGATGCGATAGGCGTGAGTTATACAAATGAGGATATGGTAAAATCATTGAAAGTAAGTGCATTTTCGGGAGAGGCTATGTGCTTTGTCATTCATAATGACGGAAAGGTGCTGCTGTCAACTCAAAAAGGGGGAAATGTGTTTGATAATTACCTTACATATCTCAAGGCGGCATCTGATATAAGTGATGACGAATTTGAACAGATAAGGAAAGATTGGGATAACGGGAAATCGGGGCTTTTACAATGTTATATCGGAGATGTTGATTACTGTATTCTTTACCTTCCCGTGGGGTATCAGGGATATATGATGTTGAGTGCTGTTCCGCAGAGTGCAATAAGTGCGGGGCTTATTAGTGTACAACACACTACCACGGGCGTACTTGTTGCAATATTTCTGCTTTTGAGTGCAGCGGCAATAACCGTTGTTGTAATACGCAGCTATAAGCAGTCACGTAAAAATAAAATGGAACTGCAATACAGAGAGCTTATGTTCGATGTACTGTCAAACAGCGTAGACGATATTTTTATTATGCTTGACCATAAAACGGTTAGTGTCGATTATATAAGTCCGAATATTGAAAGGCTTATCGGTATTCCCGCAAAGGAAGCAAGAAAAAATATAAGAGTAATGGAAAAATGTGCCGTTAATTTTGATGTTGTAATTCCGAAAGAGGAGCTTGATGAGATACCGCTGAACGGAAATAAGTGTTGGGAATGTGAATATATGCACCAGAACACGGGTGAACGCCGTTGGTACAGAATGACCGTATATCACATGAGCATACAGAACATCGAAAAGTACATAATAGTCCTTTCGGACAGAACACTTGACAAGCAAATGAATAAACAGCTCGAAGATGCATTGACGGCGGCAAGGAGCGCAAACGAGGCAAAAAGTAATTTCCTGTCGAATATGTCCCACGATATACGAACACCTATGAATGCAATAGTAGGTTTTTCTGTTCTGCTCGAAAAAGATGCCGATAAGGCGGATAAGGTTCGTGAATATACACGTAAAATTACGGCTTCGAGTCACTATTTGCTGAGCCTTATAAACGATATCCTCGATATGAATAAGATTGAAAGCGGAAAGACGTCGCTGAATATTGATACTTTCAGTCTGCCCGAACTGCTTGAGGAGCTTAATATAATACTCCTGCCGCAGGTGAAAGCGAAACATCAGGAATTCAGAATGCACGTAGTCGGCTCTCCGCCCGAACAAATAACGGGGGATAAGCTGAGGTTAAATCAAATACTTATCAATCTTCTGTCCAATGCGGTCAAATACACTCCGAACGGCGGAAATATCTCGTTTGATGTAAGTACCGTGACCCCCTCGTCAAACCAGTATGTTAAACTTAAATTTGTCGTTAAAGATAACGGAATAGGAATAAGCGACGAATTTAAGGAGCATATTTTTGCACCGTTCAGCCGTGAGGTAAGCTCCGTTACCAATAAGATACAGGGAACGGGACTCGGTATGGCTATAACCAAAAATCTTGTTGACCTTATGGGCGGTATTATAGAAGTCGAAAGTGAGCCCGGAAAGGGAAGTACGTTTACGGTAGAGCTTACTTTTGTATGTCCCGAAAACGATGAGTCAGATTCATGGCTGGAAAATAATATTTCACGAATGCTTGTTGCAGATGACGAGGAGCAGGTATGCCTTAATATACGTGAGCTTATGAGTGATTTTGGCGTTGATGTGGATATGGCTCTGAACGGTGCGGAAGCGGTAGAAAAAACCGTTGCCGCACATGAGAACGGAAAGGATTTTGATGTAATTCTGCTTGATTTGAAAATGCCCGGAACGGACGGTGTCGAAACGGCAAAAATGATTCGTCAAAAGGTTAGTTCTAAAGTACCTATATTGGTACTCACCTCCAATGACTGGACGGAGATAGAGGACTGCGCACGTCAGGCGGGTATTGATGCATTTATGGCAAAGCCGTTTTTCGTATCATCGTTCCGACATACAATAAAACCGCTATTCTATGATGCCTCGGCAAATAATACGGTCGGCGAAAAGGAAGATAATTCTGCGGATAATGTAAAAGACGTGATGAAGGGCAGGCTGTTCCTCATTGTTGAGGACAACGAGATAAATTCGGAAATTCTTTCCGAAATGCTGAAAATTGAGGGAGCAAGCTCCGAATTGGCTGTAAACGGTCAGGAAGCGGTCGATATGTTTTTGAGGTCAGAACCGGGTCATTATGATATGATATTTATGGACGTTCAGATGCCGGTGATGAACGGATATGATGCAACAAGAAAAATCAGGGCAAGTGAACACCCGGAGGCTAAAACAATACCTATTGCGGCAATGACCGCAAATACATTCGATGAAGATGTACGTGATGCCCTTGAGTCCGGAATGAATGCACATCTCGGTAAGCCGATTGATATGACAGCCGTGAAGGAGCTTGTAGGAAAGCTCTTGGGTGAGAAGGAGAAGTGACATATTTTTATGAAAAAATTATTATCCTTGTTTATTGTATTTGCCGTTGTTTTTTCGTTTTCAGCCTGCGGCGTGGGAGAGGACGATGAGTATGACGAAAATTCGCTCACGATCATGGGAAAGAAAAGTGATCTTGCTAAAAGCTATATGACCGAAATTTTTGAGCGTTACAAAAAAACTGCGGGAAAAAATATCAATATAATTTCCATTGAGGATTCGGAATATGAGGTCGAAGCCGAAAGAAGATTTTCCGAGGGAAATATACCGGACATATTTATGCATTTTAATAATGCGGATCTGAACCGTTTTGACACAGAGGATAATTTCTGTTACCTGAATGATGAGAAATGGGTAGATGACCTGACCGACAGTGCGAAAGCCTATTGCACGGATTCGGACGGTAATCTTTTAGGCTTGCCGTATTGGGAAAGCTCCGTGTCGGGGTGTTACTACAACAAGAAAATCTTTAGTGAACTCGGACTCAAGCCTGCAACAAATCAGGCCGAGTTTGACGTATTATGCGATGCACTGAAAAGTATCGGGTACACACCGATATGCTGGCCTGCCGACGGTTGTTCATGGATGGTGCAATTCGGTCTTGATCCCGTATTTGCAGATGACCCGTCCATACTTGAGAAAATCAACCGTAACGAAATAAAATATGCGGATATCCCGCAGGTGAATGATATGGTGCGGTGGATAGCCGACGCTGCCGATAAGGGCTGGTTCGGAAACAAATATCTTGAAACAGGTATGGAAGATATCAGCACGGTAATGTCGTCCGGCGAGGCAGCTATGATATTTATATGGGATACATGGTTTTACACGGACTTGCAAAAGGACGGTAAGTATTCCGTAGATGACTTTGCGTTGATGCCTGTTTTTATGAATACCGCAGAAAACGGTACTTATGAAGGCGGTAATCTTAATATGATGATGGTAAATAAGAACAGCGACAAAAAACAGGAAGCATTGGAATTTCTTGAATTTTGTGCCTCAAGTGACAATTACAATGCCGCATTTGACGGAATTTCGACTGTAAGCTGCTTTAAGGGTCAGACAACGAACATACAATCGCATATGGTAACTGAGGCGAGTATGTCTCTGGCAGAGTATGAACGTGTGTCGACAGCGGCTACAAGAGTTGTGGGTTACAGTGCGGAAGAGGTTTGCTCATCTCTTAATAAGCTGTTTAAAAAGGAAATAAGTGTTTCAAAATGTATAGAGCTTATGGACGAATATCGTATTAAAGAAGCAAGGGCGCAGGGAATTGAAAATTTTTGAGTAATGTGATAAGGAGAAAGGGGAGATAGAGTTGTCTACATATTTAATGTCCGATATACACGGTCATTATGCTGCATATAAAGAAATGTTGAAAAAAATCAGTTTTTCTTATGAAGATACTTTGTATATTTTAGGTGATATTTTAGACCGAGGACCGCACCCTATAAAAACTCTGCTTGATATTATGGCTGACGACCATAATATTAAAATGCTTGTCGGTAATCATGAGCTTATGGCTATAAAATTACTTGAATTTTTATGCGACATGAATGATCCGGAGGATCTTAAATCCGCAGACGACAGCTTTATAGAAGATTTTCTTTGCTGGGTATCTAACGGGGCGGAAACTACCATTTATGAATTTTTAAAAGAAGATAGGGTGACAAGGAGAAAAATATTGGATTTTATATTGAACTTAGATGTGTACGATGAAATTTCAGTAGGCGGGAAAACGTTTATCCTTGTTCATGGAGGACTCCGAAATTTTTCGCCGGATAAAGAGTTAAGTGATTATGAGATCGATGAGCTTCTATGGGAAAGACCGAATTACGAAATTCCGTATTATGACGATAAGTTTGTTGTTGCGGGACATACCCCGACGTTGGCTATAAAGGGTAATCCGAATCCGGGATATATTTATATGAAAAATAATCATATAAATATAGATTGCGGCTGCGTTTTCGATAGTGGAAATTTGGGCTGCCTGCGACTTGATGATATGAAAGAATTTTATGTTAATATTCCTATTTAGTGAAAAATAAGATGTTTATGAGTTAGTGTGTATTCGCAAAATGGTTTCACTTAAATATATCTCAAGAGGAATTTCGGCTTGTCACATTTACAAGCTGCCCGTAAACCCGTTTATTTAGAATTTGTGATTGTGCGGCTTACTCGTTTATAATATGTAATATCCTAAAATTAACAGTAACCGGAGCCGACAACTTTCCACTGATTGTTATTATCTTTTATAACTATCCATTCCCAGTTGTGTCTATCACGATTTGGATCTCCTGCAACAGGTTCTTTGAGCATATAGTAATCACTTTTAAATATGATTGCTTCGGGATATTCCTCGTGCCAGTCCTTGTTTAGTGTACTTTTCTCATCATATGTAAGGCTGAGCAATACGCATCCTCCAAAATTGTTTTGAAAATATCTTTTAACTTCCTCGGCGGCTGAACGGATATCTTTCTCGCTAAAATTACTCTGCTTTGTGGTTTGTTCAGTATATGTACAGTCATATTTAGCAAACCATGTATTTCCCTTTATCATAAACGAGTAGTTAAAAACCGACGCCGTAATGAGTACCATAGCTGCAAATGACAGCAAAATATACCTTATTCTTCTCTTTTTCCTTTCTTTAATTGCTATTTCATTCCATATTTTCTCCTTTTTATAATCAGTTGTTTCATTGCTATCATGGGAATTGACAATGGAGTCTAAAAGATTTTTGCATTTTTCGCAGCTTTGGCAATGTTCACAAATAAACTCTTCTGTTTCCGAACTTAAAAGCGACTCGGCATACAGGGGGATAAGGTCTTTAACTATACTGCAATCATTTTTCATTTTTACCACCTAATCTTTCTATAATTTTAATTCTTGCACGGTAATAGGTCACTCTTGCCCACGTTTCCGTTTTATCGAGAATGCAGGCAATATCTTTATAACTCAACTCTGCAAATACTTTCAGGATAAATACTTCTTTGTAAGGTTCTTCCAGATCGTGCAAGATTTTATGTATAACAATTGATATTGATTTATCCTGTACAATATCTTCAATTTGATCAGTTAAAAGAATATCAGTATATTCATCTATTGGCTCTGTTTTTTGTCTGCGAAGATATTGTAAATACTCATTTTTGGCGATTTGACACAACCAAGTAGAGATTTTACTCTCACCTTTAAACTCTGATATCTTTGAAAATGCTTTCAAAAAGGTTTGAGAAGTGAGGTCTTCTGTTATAGTTTCATTTTTTGAAAGTGAGAATAAATATCCATACACTATTTTGTAATTATCTTCATAAAGTTTTTCAAAAAGCACTTTATCACCCCCCACCATAAATATGATACACGTAAATCGGAATTGTTACAAATAAATTTATAAAAATGTTTTATAATATCCGCATTGTTATGTATCGCTGTAATATCGTGACAACAGTATCGAGTCTGTAAAACTACAATCGTTCGGATTGTTTCAAAGGATATGTCAAAAAAGCAGATTTATTTAAATCCGATTTCAAGGTAATTGCCGAGTTTTTTAGTGCATTGAACAACGGAATCGACTATCGTCCGAGTGACCGAATTTTAGAATATCCCGAAGTGGTTATTGATATGATTAGTGTTTTTTCGGGTGTTGATCGATTTAGAGATGACTATAACTCGTTGATTGAAAAATCTAAGGGAGGTATTACTATGTGTGAAATCTATGACAAGATCCTTATAGAAGCAGTAAAACAGCAAAAACAGCTCAAAAGCACAAACGACTTTTGGAGCTGTTTTTTTGTGGGACTTTAAGTCCCGGAATCGGATTTTAAGCCTATTGCGAATATTGACGAAAAAGAAAATGTTTGATATAATTTGTGTTACAGAGTGTACCATATACGGTAGGCGGTCAATCTTGCTCCCGGAAACGGGAGGTGGTGCTTATGTCATGGACGGAGTTTTTAACTTTAGTCATTGCCATTTGCAATGTTATTACATTAGTAAATAACATCTACACAAAGAAATAACCGCCCAACTCCCCAGTAAAGCGGTTATTTCTTAAAATCGTGCATATTTGGGAGCGACCGTCTATCGGTATGCTCTGTATTTATATTATACAATTCTACGAAAAATATGTCAAGAGGTGCAAATTGATTTTTGACAATATGGGAGGTGAAATAAGAATAGTAACATATGCCTGAAAAGCAAGACTTGCAAAGGGATAACGGCAGTTCGGACAGCTGTATATCGAAAGATATACGTATTTTTAATGTAGTCCAAAACCCGCCATCAAGCAAAATTCGAGCGTATTGCGAATATTGACGAAAAAGAAAATATCTGATATAATTTGTGTTACAGAGTGTACCATATACGGTAGGCGGTCAATCTTGCTCCCGGAAACGGGAGGTGGTTTTAATGACTTGGATGGAGTTTTTAACTTTAGCAATTGTTGTTTGTAACATTGTCATAATATTTCAAAACAGCCACAAAAGAAAATAACCGCCCAACTCCCCAGTAAAGCGGTTATTTCTTAAAATCGTGCATATTTGGGAGCGACCGTCTATCGGTAT
>CANQBP010000008.1 GCA_947589415.1 uncultured Clostridia bacterium | reverse complement strand
CTCGATTTTTTTCTTTGCCTCTCGTTTGGCGACTTGTTTATTCTACCACACTTCATTCCGTTTGTCAAGCATTTTTTTGAAATTTTTTAAAAGTTTTTCAGAACTCTTCTTTTTAAAAACTTCATTAACTACGCCCGACCTTGCTTTGACTTAGGCTCCCGCCTGTCTTTCGCTTTCGGTCTTTCGTGCGACAGCTTATTTATACTACCACTTTTCTTCCTTTTTGTCAACTACTTTTTTTCCTTTTCTACATATTGTATTCTTTTTGTTTTTCAGTCATTTATAATATTACTATTTGTATTCTTTTGAAAATAATACATACCGATAATTTATATAAAAAAGCCGCATCACGCAGGACACGGCATTCATTTTATACATAACTAAAAGTCGGATTGCATCGGGATCAATCGGTCTTATCAAAATTTTTAACAGCATTGATAAAGTCTTCTTTACGTTTTACATTAACCTCATCGTTGCTATTAACAGTATAAGATACGAGATACTTTTTGTTAGCGGACAACGATGCCTCATATGCGGCATTGTTTACATTTGCGTTTTCCCCGAAAACATAATACTCACCGTCTTTCTCTACCTCACCGATAACCCTTTTCGCCTCATCGTTCAGCTTATCAGTATCATACTCAAAAAGCTCTACATACACAACTGCGCCGTCTACTTTAAAATTAAACCTGTCACCGTCTTTTGCACCTATTACCGAACACATAAGCTGCTGCGGCTCTGCCTTTTCGGGAATATATCCCAAAGCCGTGAGATACTTTTCAAGCCCGACAAGATTATTCGTATAACTGCTCATTTTCACCTTAGCGGCATCGGGCGCATCTTCCGTTCTGACTTCCTCAAGCGCAGGCCCTCCGCTGCTGAAACAGCCGCCAAAAATAACAAGCGTCGACAGTAAAACTACAAAAAGTAATATTTTCTTCATAATATCCTCCAAGTATAATCTATTAACCATACAATCATTATACAATATCCGACCCCGGAGTTCAAGATATAATTATGTATCTATCGGTCATATCCTGTTTTCTGTAATACCAAAATTGACTGTTACGGTTTTTGCCCGCCTTGATCTCCGAAAAACGTATTATCACCGTTATGATCCATACGGACAAATTCATGATTTCTGACGGGACTCGGCGGTGTATCCGTGTCATTCCATGCAGGCGGCTGCATACCCGAAGTATTTGCATTCGGAGGTGTATAGAAACTTTGATAATAATTTGCAGCCGTGCTGTCACCGTTCATATATAAATTAGAGCCGAAACGAGAAAACGAACGTTGAGCCGCTTCAACCGCCGTACGGTAGTTCACGGCAAAACCGACAGCCGCAATACATACCAATATTGATAAAACGAAAAATATATTAAACATAGTAATTCCCGCCCGACTGTTGTTTATAGTATCGGACAAAACAGTACTTCCGTCAAATATATAAAAAATTCCCGCCTTAAAATCATTCACATTATAGACTAAAGCACATATACCGTTCATAGCAGCAATTATAACAGACATCATTATAAAGAACATCGAGCCTTTATCCGAAAGTGCCGCACATTTAAGGGTACTACGTACAGACGAGCAAAATATTATGCCGCTTATCGACCATAATACAAAAAAGACCGACAATACCGTATCCAAGAAAAATATTTTGCCTAATTCGGGTATAAGCTCGTCAACGGTATCGTAAGGGCCGAGAAAAAATACAAGACCGAGCTGTACAAAGGACAAAAGGAACGTTGCGGCATAATACACAAGAACAGAAATAAAGAAAAATGTGCCGACATTGGCCAATGAACAAGGCAAGTAAGGATTTTCTTTGTTTTTCAAGTGTTCAACAAAGTTAATTGTACCTATGCATAGGATTGCAAGAATAACAATAAAGAAAATCATTCTCATTTCAAACGCAAAAAAGCTCAATGCATGGACTGTCTTTTCATTGGGAGTTTCAAAAAGGTTCGTTTTACCGCCCGCCTTACTGAAAGCAAATATAAAAGCATAAACAAGACAGACGAGCATTGCGCCAATTCCGAGAGCAATAAGACCGCAGCGGCGCGATTTGATTGTTTTTTTCAAAAATTTCGTGTTATCGGCATAAGGATTAAAGTTAGGTGTAAACATAAAATTGTTATTCATACAATTCCCCCCGACGTATATGCAATTTAATCGGCTTACCAAATTTTTCCAACGATAAAAACCGCATCGAATAAACAACAGGTGCAGTTAAATACCGCTGTAACATTATTATATTTTTTGCCCCAATGCAAATACTGCGATTTCCTTTATCAGGTTTAACAAATTTCGGCGAATAGCCTGCCCGGAGGGATTCGAACCCTCGATCTTCAGAATCGGAGTCTGATGCATTATCCGGCTGTGCTACAGGCAGTCAACACGAATAAGTATAGCACATAATAATTACATCGGCAAGTAAAAAAACATATTTGCCGCCATTTTTTTGTTATACCAATCAATAAGAGAAAAATATTTCCGTGTAAATCGCACTAAACCCATGGACTTACGCATTAGATTTACAAAAAATCAGCTTTTGTTACCGAAATCATGTTTTATGTTGAATTATCCCGATTAGCGTATTCGCTTTTTCATTTTAGCCTTTTTCCCAAGCAGTGTACGGATAATCATAATATACCTTTGTTCATTTAATGTTAGTTATACATAGCCGTTCAATTTCCTGTCTTTCGCTCTAATCTGTCCAATGTCTTAACGACAAATTCTTGAGATTTACTTTTCATTTTAAAAATTATTTCCCAAAGGGTCTTTCTTTACGTAAGTACAAGCAATATCGACTTATATTGTTACCTCCGGTCATGTTGGTTTGGTCGCTTAACACCTGCGGATTTTAACGTATGCTTACCCCCCCCCAAAAACAAAAAAGGTCTTTCGTGAAGATTATTTCCCCAAAAGACCTCATTTCATCGTAATATTTCCATAGTTTATATTTACGTTATTCTTAATTTTGTAATCATTTGAAAGTCCGAGAATATAGTCCGTACTCAAACCATAGAGCTTTGACAACTCTATCAGCAAATCAACGGGTAATGTTCTTTTTCCGCTCTCGTAAAGACTATACTGTTGTTGTGTTATTTTAAGATAATCGGCGATCTGCTTTTGCGTAAGATCCCTATCCTCTCTTATATCTCTCAATCGTTTTATAAATATAGTAATCACCTCTGAAATAATTTTACATATATTCTACACATATATGTTGACTTTACATACATTTAGATGTATAATATTTTTAATACATTCATTTGAGTGTATATATTATTATACGGAGGTAATGAAGATGTTAAAAAAAGAAGAAAAACTCGGCAGAAAAATTTTAATATGTGCCTTAGCGGTTACAACACTTACAGGCAGTATTATGATTGTACCGTCTGATAGTGTATCTGCCATAACAAGTATTGATCAACTCAAAGACAATCAAATAGGAGTCTGCGGAGTTTTCACGGATAACTGGGGAACGGATTCGGATATTCCCATGAACGATGACGACGGTGACGGCATATGGGAGGCAAAGATTGAATTTGATGTCAAAGAAGAGTACATTACAGGTTGGAATTGCGACGGCGAACCCACACAAGAGGGAAGCGGCATACAGTTTAAAATCCGCTTGAATAACGATTGGACGGACTGCTGGGGAAACTATGACGGCAGGAACGGATCATACAACAGTCAATACAATTATGGCATTCCTGCATCCGAAGTAAAGGTGGGCGACCATATATCGTTCACAGCATATCTTGACACAAACAGGAACGACCCTCTTGCAATCAAAGCAGGCGAAGTTAATGCGGATGATCCTGCTGACTTCATCTTTCTTGCAGGTGGCGTAAAAGATCTTGAAGTAACTCACCCCCAAACGAACTATGTGTATGAAAGAAACGAAGATGGTTTGACTTTGACAGGCTATGTAGGATATGATACAGTTATAAATATACCTTCAGAAATTGATGGTGAACCTGTAACGGAATTAAACAGAACATTTTGTTCGGATTATGGAGGTATTGATAGCGAAAATATTATAGAGATAAACATTCCGAAAGGCATAAAAAGAATTACGAGTGCTTTTATAAACTGTAAAAATCTCACAGATATAACCATACCGGAGGGTGTAACATCTATAAATGTTTTAGCCTTTGCCGGTTGTTCAGGTTTGACAAGCATAGATTTGCCTGATAGCATTGAAAGTACAGATGGTAATTCATATTATGGTTGTACAGGATTGAAAAAAATCAACGTTTCAGGTGACAATAAAAACTACTCGTCACAAGATGGAGTATTGTTTAACAAAGATAAAACAGAACTGATTTCATATCCGGGCGGAAAGAGCGGAAAGTATGTAATTCCTGACACCGTCAAAGTGATCTATTTTAATACTTTTATGAAAATCAGTGCGTTTTCGGGTTGTATTGGATTGAGCGATTTAACCATACCTGACAGCATTACATTGATACGTGAACAAACATTCAGCGGCTGCACAGAGCTTAAAAACATAATATTTCCGGACAGTATGGAATATATAGAGCCATATGCACTTGAAGACACGGCATGGTTTGATTTACAGCCAAACGGATTGATATATGCCGGAAATATTGCATATAAATACAAAGGTGTTATGCCAAACGATACGAGCATTACACTGAAACCGGGTACACGAAGTATCTCGGATTATGCGTTTTGGTCTCCCGTCAGAATATCGGAACCTGAGACAACCGAGGGTGATTGTAGCGGTCTTGTAAGTATCTCTATTCCTGTTAGTGTCAAATCAATAGGTGCTCATGCCTTTAGCGGATGTACCAATTTGAAAAGTATTACTATACCGAACAGTGTTAAGCAAATTGGAGAAAATGCAATCGGATATGATTATAACGACTTGGGAAATCCTCCATACGAAAAACGGTATGATGATATAACAATTCATGGCTACATCGGTTCTGCGGCAGAAACATACGCAAAAGAAAACGGTATAACATTTATTGCCTTAGACAAAGAAGATGTTACAGATACTGTCACAAAACTAACTGATAATGACAGTAAAATATCTGTTGAGGGAATAATACCTGACGGAGTTTCAATCAAGGTAACACCGCTTACTGTCGATAAAGCAAAAAATCCTGATGTTATAGCTTCTTATGATATCAGCCTTATAAATAATGAAAATATTACTGTTCAGCCGAACGGAAAAATAAAAATTTCCATTCCGTGTGATACAGAGGGCTGCAAAGTAATATGGCTCAAGAACGACGATACAACGAAAGATATGAATGCAGAATATAAAGACGGCTTTTATATATTTACAACCGACCACCTATCAGTATATCAAATAATAAAAATCAAAAATAAGCCGAGTGAAGTTTCCAAAGATGATACAAATGATATATCAAACGAGCCGAGTAATAGTCAAACAAGCAATAACATACATGATGTGTCTGATATTACATCAGATAATAATATACCGCAAACAGGCGATACAGGAATATTTTTTATTATGACTGCAATAATAATATCTGCGGCAGTAACTATTATATTCCTTTTCAGAAAACGTAAAAGACAATAAATAACTAACAATAAACAACGTAAAATCGGGCTATTGCAATAACAGTCTGTGAAAAAAGAACCCGACAGTCTGAAAGAAGGCTGCCGGGTTAATCCTTTCCGGGTATAATTTAATCGGTATATAAAAACTGCAAGAATACAGGCGTATTATACTATGTTGAGAAAAGGAAATCAGTTTGTTTTACCATTTTCGGTTTGTTATAGTAAAAATAAATTATTTAAAAACGGTTGACAAAGCATTTCATTTATGATATCATAATAAAGCAGTCGGTTGACTTGATATTATTTTTTGGTCCGGTAGTTCAGCTGGTTAGAACGCTAGCCTGTCACGCTAGAGGTCGACGGTTCGATCCCGTTCCGGATCGCTTTTTCGCCTCTCTGGAAAGAGAGGCGAAAAAATACGCTGGTATAGCTCAGTAGGCAGAGCGCATCCTTGGTAAGGATGAGGTCGGCAGTTCGAATCTGCCTATCAGCTCCATAAAAAACGCAGTAAATAAGCGGCTTCCGTAAATTTGGAGGTCGCTTGATTTTTTGTGATATGTGATTTCGGGGACAGTTTGGGGACAATTTCAAAATTTTTATACTACTGCCGCCACTTTCTTTTATACAAGTGCAGCGGCATACTTTTTTATTTTGCAAATGTATGCCGCTGTTTAATCGTCTGTTTATCTTCCTTGCTTTATATCAAACAACGTTGCCGCATACAGATATTTGCTTGATGAGTCAAGTTTTATTCCTATCTGTATGATGTCATATTTTGGGAGCGTTATCCCTAATAGACTGTCATATTCACCGTCATATCTGCCGACTTTTGTTAAATTGTCGCTCATTTATATTATTCCTCTCTGCTGACAGCGGCATCGCTACCGTCACGCTGCATTGTTTCATCAATAGCACGATTGATAAAGCCGTTTACACTTTCTCCTTGACTTTCAGCGTGTGCCTTTATCTTATCTTTATCGCCTTTATGAACACGGACTTTTAATTCATCATAAACTTTGGCATTGTATTTATCCTTTACTTTACTTGATGTTTTTCCCATTATAAAATCAACTCCATTTATACTTGACAAATAAGCAAGAAAATGTTATCATAGATGTAGAAAAGGAACGGTTTTAGCTGTTTCGCAAAAGGTGTTTTATTAAAAACCGTCCTGTATTGCAGTTACAGGGCGGTTATTTCTTTATGTATGTTATAACTTCTTTAACAGCCGCTAAGACTATTGCAAAAGCGAGTAATGCCAAGACATCATTCATAAATACATACCCCCTTTCTTAAGGGAGCTGAAACAGCCGCCGCCGTTCCTCTACTACGATTTCATTATATCATATTCATAATACTGTTACCGGTAGGAATAATATACAAAATGTACCCAGTATGTTTGTACAATATCACGTCTTTGCATACCGGGTACAGTATGATGTAATAAAATCATCAAAGGGTTATACGCTGTCACAGGCTTTTAAAATGGCTTGGCGTTTAGAAAGTGCAGAACTGTTGCGAAGGTTGCAGATGCGGGTAAGCACAACCGCCAAAAGACTTTGGAACATCTCCGCAAATACTCCGCCGATAGCGTACAACAAGTTTCAAAATTTTTTACAGTTATCACAACAATCCATTTAATTATATATACTCAAAACCGCATTATATCTATATTATCTAAGGAGTACCGAAAGTCACAAAATATAATTATCGGCATCGGCAAAAATGAGGTCGTCAGTTCGAATCTGCCTATCAGCTTTACACTATACAGATGATTAAAACAGGCAATTTTCCGAATATTCGGGGAATTGTCTGTTTTTTGATAAACACAAACAGATTTTAAAAAATATTTTACCGCCCAATGAAGTCCGACTTCGGTATTGACAAAACGTACTCTAAAAAAGTAAAATATATGTATAAATTTTTTTGCGGGCGGGTGTTTATATGGAAGATATCTCGGCATTCAAACAAAAAATCAAAAAACTGAAAGAAAATTTTATAGAGGGAGATCTCAAACATCTTACTGACCTGGAAATTCTTGAATTGGTATTATCATATACAGCGCAGAATAAAGACTGTACGGAAGCAGCGAAAAAGCTGCTTACACACTTCGGTTCGTTACGTTCTGTTATGGAGGCTCCAAAATATATGCTCATTGATCTCGGTATCACACCAAATTCGGCAATGCTTATAAAAATGATACCGCAATTAAGCCGTGTTTACTTTATGGATAAGTATTATAACCCCAATGATAAGAATAATAATTACAAACTGGAGGAAAAGATATATTCGAGTTTCATGGGCTGCGAAGGTGAACAGGTACTTTTGATACTTCTTGACAGCAAGGGTCGGGAGATTTACTTCCATGTCATCAGCAGAGGTTCTGTCAACGCATCAGAAATATACATAAGAAAGATAATAGACATCTGTATAAGGCATCATGCATTTGAAGTATGTCTTGCACACAACCACCCCAGCGGCGTTTCTTTTCCGTCACAAAAGGACATTGATGCAACGATTAAGGTCAAGGACGCTCTTCGTGCCGTCAATATCAAACTCAAGGATCATTTCGTAGTAGGAAGTACAGAAGCATTTTCTATGGCAAAGAGTGCGCATTTCAGTCATATATTCAAATAAACTTTTGCCCGTTACATAATTTTTTGTACCGTGATAAAAACGCATTATTTTTCTTATAAAATACGGTATATTTATTCCTCAAGCAGTCCATAATAATATTGCAGTTAAGACATCACCAAAAAACAGTGTCTTAAATTTGAGGAGGTATATTATTATGACAGAAAAAGAACTTCTTTATATTGAAGATGCTCTCGGACATGAGCAGTATTTTCAGACACAGTGCTGCGAAGCCGTCCAACGTATTCAGGACAGCGAATTAAAATCCTTCGCCCGGCAGATCGAACAGCAGCATCAGACAATATTCAGAAATTTTTATAATTTGCTTTAAGGAGGAATAACTATGAACGACAGAGATCTTATGGAAAATATACTCCTTCTTGAAAAGGGTGTATGTGACCTTTATATGCACGGTGCTATCGAATCATCAAGCTCTGATGTACACCAGACTTTCTCCCAGTCACTCAATACAGCCCTCAATATTCAGGATCAAATTTATAATCAGATGCAGGCAAAAGGTTGGTATCAGACCCAACAGGTCGATCAATCTAAAATCAATTCCCTCAAAATGAAATTTTCTTCCAATTCAAATCAGTAAACTACAATATTACGTCTGTCGTATCATCAGGTGCGACAGACGTATTTTTACATAAAGAATAATACCGCAAACAGACTTACTGTTTTAAAATAAGCAATACTATTTGTAAATAAATTATCAACAAATCTCGGTATATATTATTGGATAATACACACAAAAAAATGCGTTCTACTTGAAATTTATAAAAATTTACAGCATTATTTTAATTTATTTATTGCAAATTATATACTTAAATGCTACAATAATGTTATGAGTATGCCTTTGAGAACAACGTTGGAGTCTGACCATGCGTTGTGCCGAAGGTTGTATCTGATTTTTTAGGAGTGAGATAAATGAATAACAAAAAGCAGTACAGCAGAAAAATCATTGCTCTGTGTCTGACAACTGCCCTTGCCGCAGGTACATTCGGCGGTCTGACGGCAGCTTATGCGGCAGATGAGCCTGTGATGCAGGAATATGAGCTGAAGGAAAATATTCAGGACGGCACTATTCTCCATTGTTTCGACTGGAAATACAATGATATTAAGGACGAACTTGAGAATATTGCAAAGGCGGGTTTCTCAACTATACAGACCTCACCCGCACAAATGGGCGCAAATGCCGGAACATGGTTCTGGCTTTATCAGCCGTTGGGATTCTCCATTCAGGACAACGGATTGGGAACAAAAGAGGAGCTTAGGGAACTTTGCGAAGCAGCGGATCAATACGGAATTAAAGTTGTAGTGGACGTTGTTGCAAACCACCTTGCGGGAGAACATGATACCATACAGGAAGACCTGCAAGATGAGCAGTATTGGCATGACCTCGGTGAAGTAAAGGACTACAACGACCGTAATCAGGTAATAAACGGTGATATCGGTATGCAGGATCTTAAATCCGAAGATCCGTATGTACAAGCGGTCGTAAGAGAATATATAGAGGAACTCAAGGAAACAGGCGTTGACGGTATTCGTTGGGACGCTGCAAAACACATAGGTCTTCCGAGTGAGGGCTGTGATTTCTGGCCCTCTGTAACCGACGGACTCGGTCTTTATAACTACGGCGAGATACTCACCTCCCCCGGCGGAGCAAATGCTGCCGAGCTTATGTCCGAATACACCGACTATATGTCTGTAACAGACGACACATACGGTGATTCCCTCCTTTCCTCATTCAGAAGAGGAACTGCCCCATCCATTGACGGAAACTGGATCAAAGACGGCGTAAGTCCTGACAAACTGGTTCTGTGGGGTGAAAGCCATGACACGTATTCAAATGCTGAAGGCGAGGGTTCAAACGGTGCAACGCAGAATGAGGTAGACCGTGCATACGCTGTGGCGGCTGCACGAAACGGATCGTCCGCACTCTATTTCTCACGTCCTGCCGCAACGGCAAGGGACAGCATAAGAATCGGTGACAGAGGAAGTCTTCACTTCACAAGTCCCGAAATTGCAGCGGTAAACCATTTCCATAATGCAATGGCAGGTCTTGAGGATTGCTATGCCGTGTCAGGCAATAATGCCGTAATTACCCGCAACGGCGGCGGTGCAGTAATCGTCTGCGGAAGCGGAAGCGGTGAAGTAAGTGTAGAAAATGCCAACGGATACGCTGTTCCCGGAACATATAAGGACGAAGTTACAGGTAACGAGTTTGTTGTTACGGAGGAAACAATTACAGGTACCGTGGGCGAAAGCGGAATTGCCGTAATTTTCGATTCCGATTTTACAAGCAGAGTAGAGGCTTCGGTCGAAACCGGCACAGTATTTAACACGGAAACTATGGATGTAACACTCAGAGCAATAGATGTTGCCGACGGAGTTTATACAACAACAGAGGGCGATTACGGAGAATTTAAGGACGGCGATGTTATAACGATCGGTGATAAAACGTTATCGGGAGATACCGTAACCCTGATACTCACCGGTACGAACAAGGACGGCAAAATCGTTACGGCAGAATACAAATATACTAAGCAGCTTGCAAAACAGTACCCGGAGCTTACGGGCGGCGGAGTTATATTTGACAATACAAATACAGGCTGGTCAACGGTCAATGTTTATGTATATGACGAAAGCACAGGCACGGTTTATAATAACGGTGAATGGCCCGGTGCTGAAATGACAGACTGCGGTGATAACCTCTACAAATATGAACTTCCCGATAACCTTAAAGACTGCACTCATATAATGGTTATTTTCAATAACGGCAGCGGCGACCAAATCCCCGCAGCAATGCAGGCAGGTCTTACAATGGCATATAGTGATCAGATGGTTTATGACGGAACAAACTGGATAAAACTCGGTGAAACTGAAAATCCCGGTGACGAGCCGAGCGATGAACCGAGCGACGAGCCGAGTGATCAACCAAGTGATGATCCGAGCAGCGAACCCGGTGATGAGTCAAGTAACGAACCCGATGACGGAACAAGCAAAGAACCGACAGATAAGCCCGATGAAAAACCGAGCGGTGATAACAGTCAGACGTCCGGAAGCGGTGATACACAAACTCCCGTAACCGACAACAGCCAGGCTCCCGGCTCAAGCGACACAAATGTTCCGACAGATTCCTCCAATAACAATGTAATTGTAAATACTTCCGATAACACACCTGTTGCGGCTTTGGTATTAGTCCTTGCAGGATCGGCAGTTGTTGGTACGGTTTTAGCATTTCGCAAAAAGAAATCTGATGAACAGTAAAAAATAATTTTTGGAACAAACTGCTGCGGAATTTCCGCAGCAGTTTTTTCAAAATACGCATTAAACAGAAATATCCGATATAATCGAATATTCCCCGGTTTTTCCTTCAAGTGCTTGACATCACCACAAAATGCAACTATAATTGAATAAAAGATATTTTGCAATTCATGGAGGTTTATATGACAATATTAGTGACCGGAGGAGCAGGCTACATCGGCAGCCATACTTGTGTTGAGCTTTTAAACAACGGCTATGATGTTGTGGTTGTTGACAACTACTATAACAGCGTTCCCGCAGTTCTTGACAGAGTTGAAAAAATCACAGGAAAAACAATTAAAAGGTATGATTGTGATATAAGAAACAGAGAAGGTCTTGAAAAGGTCTTTTCGGAAAATAAAATAGATGCGGTGATACATTTTGCCGGTCTTAAAGCGGTTGGGGAATCAACAAAACTGCCTCTTCTTTATTATGAAAATAATATTTCGGGAAGTGTTATCCTGTTTGAAGTAATGGATAAATACGACTGCAAAAAAATAGTGTTCAGCTCATCTGCAACGGTTTACGGAAATAACCCTATCCCCTATAAAGAAGATATGCCGACGGGTGATGTCAGCAGTCCGTACGGCAGAACAAAACATTTTATCGAACAAATACTCGGTGATATGTATAAAGCGGATAACAAGTGGAGCATATCATTGTTGAGGTATTTTAATCCCATAGGTGCGCATGAAAGCGGTCTTATAGGCGAAGATCCGAACGGTATTCCGAATAATCTTATGCCCTATATTTCGAGGGTGGCTATCGGAAAACTTCCGCAGCTTACCGTATTCGGAGGAGATTACGATACAAAGGACGGAACCTGCATACGTGACTATATCCATGTTTCGGATCTTGCCAAAGCTCACCTTTGTGCGGTAGCCAAAATCCTCGGCACAACGGGAATAGAAGCATACAATATCGGAAACGGTGTGGGATACAGCGTTCTTGACATAATAAAAGCCTTTGAAAAGGCAAGCGGAATAAAACTGAATTACGTTATCGGCGAAAGACGTGAGGGTGATCTTCCCGCATTTTATGCTGACGCAACAAAAGCAAACAATGAGCTTGGTTGGCACGCACAATATGATATAGAAAAAATGTGCGCCGACTCTTGGAACTTTCAGAAAAATAATCCCGACGGCATTAAATAGGCAGAAAGGGTACTATGATGAAAAGAGTAATATTGACAATATGCAGCACCGCTGTCGTGCTGGCTCTTTGCGGCTGTGTTTCGGGTAAAAATAATAACTCGGAAGTGAGCGGCGAAGATGTTTCGGTTATAGCCGATGAGGATAAAGTTACTTATCAGCTCAGCGGTTCGGACGAATTTTCCGAAGTCGGCGGCAAGGTTATCGAAAGGGATAACCGTGAAGCCGAGGTTTCGGCACCCGAAGGCAGTATATCCCTTGAAAAAGCTAAGGAAACAGTTGATACCTGTGCCTTTGAACAATTCTATCTCCCGTCCGCCACGGCTGATTATAAAAAATATTATTACGGTACTGTTGATTTTAACGGCAAGGATTATTATTCTATGTGCTTCTATACCGAAAAAAATTCCGTAAGAATGTACGTAGGAACTGACTTCTATGTATCCTGTGACGGAAAAGAGGTTCTGCGCTGTGATTGGTCGGGAAATCCCACCGAAGCCGAAATCGGAGGAAACAGCACGGATAAAACCTTTGAACAGCTTTACAAAGGCGCCGAAATAACTCCGAATGACGCATTGTTCGTCTTGAATAATATTGAGGCGGCTAAGCTCGGACTTACCGAAAAATTGAGTTCATACACATTTGAAATTGATACAAAACTTTCAACAAAAAGAGGTATTAAGTGCTATTGTATAACACCTAAGCTAAAGTATGAAAACGGAACCAAACTCTTTAACACTATATATGTTACGGCAGATAAAACTGACAGGATACTGATGTATAGTGAACAAACAGGCGATTACGAACAACTAAAATAAAAAAAGGAAGGAAGATTTACATGATAGTTGAACCCAAAATAAGAGGATTTATATGCACGACCGCCCACGCAGAGGGCTGCAGGGCAGAAACAGAGGCTCAAATAGAGTATGTCAAATCTCATAAAAGCGGTAAAAACGGCCCTAAAAAAGTACTTGTGATCGGTGCATCAATGGGATACGGACTCGCTTCAAGAATAGCTGCCGCATACTCATTCGATGCGGCTACGATAGGCGTTATATTTGATAAACCCGCTATGCGTTCGAGAACTGCAACATCAGGCTGGTATAATACGGCGGCATTTGAATCGGCAGCGCATCGTGACGGATTGTATGCGAAAACTATAAACGGCGATGCCTATTCAAAGGAAATCAAGGATAAGACCATAGAACTGATTAAAACCGATCTCGGAAAGGTTGATTGTGTTATATACAGTCTTGCTGCGCCGAGAAGAACAACAGCGGACGGTACTGTCTACTCGTCCGTACTCAAGACGGTAGGAAAATCTTATACAAATAAGACTATTAACCTCAAAGACAATACCGTAAGTGATATAACGGTTGAACCTGCAACGCAGGAAGAAATAGAGGCAACTGTGAAAGTCATGGGCGGAGAGGACTGGAAGGATTGGATAGATGCCTTGAAGGCTGCCGATGCGATAGAAGATAACGCCGTTACCGTCGCATATTCATATATCGGTCCGGAAATCACCCACCCGATGTATGCGGACGGCTCTATCGGAAAGGCAAAGGATCACCTTTTTGAAACTTCAAAAAAACTGACCGAAAGCGGCTGTGTACGTGCGTATATTTCCGTTAATAAAGCTCTTGTTACACAATCAAGTGCTGCAATTCCGATCGTCCCGCTTTACATATCCATTCTCTATAAGGTTATGAAAGAGAATAATGTGCATGAGGGCTGTATCGAACAGATGACAAGACTATTAAATGAGAAACTTTATGGCAAGGACGGAGTTGTGACTGACAGTAAGGGCAGAATACGTATGGACGACCTTGAAATGCAGCCGGAAATACAGGAACAGGTAAATAATCTGTGGGCGGAAATAAATTCGGATAACCTTGATACTCATGCGGATCTCAAGGGATATACGGAAGATTTCCTCAAATTGTTCGGATTCGGTATAGACGGGGTAGACTATGATGCCGATATAGATCCCGATGTCAAAATTCCGAGTGTGGACTAAAAACTGTACGAACCCCATACAACGGTTAAAAAATACTTAAAAATAATAAAATAAGGGTTGTCATTCATTAAAATTTAATGTGACAACCCTTATTATTTTTAAAAAGCAAATATCAATTTTTTTGTATAAGCAACTCGAAAAACGGGAATTTATCTGTCTGTCCAACCGTCAAATCTCTCGGATATTTGTGGATCATAAAGCGGACAGCCAAAATCAATCAGAATATCGATCAGAGAGTTTAAATCACTTTAGCACATATCGTAACAGTCGAACCTTACAATCTGTTGCGTAGTAAAAATCTCAAAGCAGCCTTTTCCCTCTTTCTCATAAACATTACCGCTTATTGCTGTCCAATCCGAAAAGACGTCAGAAACTTTTTTTAGAATTTCTTCTGTCGGAAGATCTTCCAATGTTTCAACGATCTCACCATTACAACAAGCCCGATCATATATTTTTTGATTATCATGAACAGCACGTTCTTTGTATTTCCAAAAATTCAAATCATAGCTCATAATAATAACCTCCTGATTGTACTTATGTTCTTGATTATAGCATATCATTCTCAAAAACACAATAGGCGTTCCTGCATTTTATATAGTAAAATCAGTCGAATATACAAACGGGATTCCGAAATAGCGGACATTGTCGGTTTCTTATAACTGAAGTATTTTTGCGTAATATTTTATTTTCACTGTTTTGAAATCACGTTCATGCCAAATTTAGGCTGACGATACGGCATTGAATTTATTTTCTTTATAAGATGTGCAATTCCGTCCTCATCATTTGACAGAGTAACATAATCCGCTGCTTCCTTAACAGAGGGTACTGCATTTGACATAGCAACGCCCAGTCCCGCATATTTTATCATGGAAATATCATTAAAACCATCTCCGCAGGCAATACATTCTTCCGTCCTTATGCCTATCATTTTAAGCAGTCTGTCTATGGACGCCGCTTTATCCACACCATTAGGCACAATTTCAAGAAAATATGCTTCTGACTTGAATATTCCGAGTCTGCCGCCGAATTTATCGGTCAATATCTCCTCAAGTTTCAAAATCTCGTCGGGTTCTCCGTGGAGTAAGCATTTGTTTACATCAAAATTTACATATTCGGGGAAATTATCAACAAACTTTATACCCAATCCGTTTATTTTAGCCTCGATCTCGGTATATTTATTTATCTCGTTTCCTACAACTATATTATTTCCCTCATACGTATTTATTCCGACAGGATAGTGCCTTACAATATCATATATTTTCGGTATCACATCAAGCGGCAGTTTTTCCTGAAACAGAATATTCCCACTCCTGCAATCAATAACACAACCACCGTTAAATGCTGAAATATAGCCGCCGTATTTTTTAAGCTCAAGAGTTTCGGCATGGGGTACAATACCGGCAACAGGTCTTCCCGAAGCAAGGATAATACGCCCTCCGCCTTTTTGAAATTCTATAAGTCTTTTACGTGTTTTTTCCGTAATGTGCTTTTGGGAATTTGTCAATGTTCCGTCAATATCAAGCGAAATAATCTTGTAGTTCATATATTCTCACCTTTTCCTTAACGAACATTTTACTCGAATGTTAAATTTTTGTCAATATAAAATGTACGCAGGCAGGCGAGTTTTTTTACATATTACAAAAAATTATTACACAATGGAAATTTTATATATATTTTTCCAAAAACGGATTGAAAAAAAATAATTGCAGTGTATAATATAATGGTAATATTATATAAATACGGAGGTTATGAAATGAAAACAAACAGATTTCTTTCCGTTTGTCTTACGACCGCATTGTTGCTGTCACCGACGGTTTTGCTTTCGGGTTGTGTCGGAGGTCCCGTGGGTGTTGCTTCGGAAAGCACTCCCGCAAGCAGCACGGAAATAAGCAGCAGTGCAGCGGACGAAAGCAGCACTGCTGCGGATAACACGGAAACAAAAACCGAAAATTTCGGTCTTACGGAAAACATAAAAGACGGAGTAATACTTCATGCATGGAGTTGGTCATTTAATACTATAAAAGAAAGCATGGCGGATATAGCCGCAGCAGGATACTCCACAATACAAACATCACCCGCAAATGCGGTTGATGACGGCGGCGGCGGTATGCAGCTTATGGGTAACGGAAAATGGTACTACCAATACCAACCGACAAACTGGACAATAGGAAATTATCAGGTCGGAACAGAGGAAGAATTTAAAGCTATGTGTGAGGAAGCCGACAAATATGGGATAAAGATAATTGTTGACGTTGTTCCGAACCACACGGCAGCAGATAAGAGTAAGGTAGAGCAGTCGTTTATTGATGCAGTCGGAGGAGCTGATAAACTGTATCACAAAAATGCCGTCAATGATATAAAATCATACAGCGACAGACTGCAATGTACATCACATTCGCTCACGGGTCTGCACGATGTTAATACGGAAAATCCTAAATTTCAAGATTATTTCATAAAATATATAAATCAGCTTATCGACGACGGTGCAGACGGATTTCGATACGATACGGCAAAACATATTGCACTCCCCGACGACCCGCAGGAAGATCCCTCTCTTCCGAATAATTTCTGGGACAGGGTAACAACAGAAATAACTAACGCCGATAATATTTTTAATTACGGTGAAGTTTTGCAGGGTGATAATGAAAGAATAGAGGCATATATTGAAAAGATAGGAAGAACGACCGCAAGCTCCTACGGGGCAGCCCTAAGGGGAGCTGTAAACAGAGGAATGCTGAAAGCGGATACGCTGTCAGACTTTATGGCAGGCGGAAGCAAAAACGTTGTCACATGGGTAGAATCCCATGATAATTACACGGGCGGCGAATCTCTTAAAATGACCGATGAAAACCTCATTCTCGGCTGGGCTGTAATTGCTGCAAACGGCGAGGGTACGCCATTGTTTTATGACAGACCTTACGGCTCGTCACCCGACAATCAGTGGGGCACTATGAACAGAATAGGTGCGGCAGGAAGTGATTTATATAAGAATAAGACCGTAACCGCCCTCAATCACTTCCGCAATTCAATGACAGGCGAACCCACGGAAATGATTAACGCAGGAGATGATACGGGAATACTGCTTATCTCAAGAGGACAAAAGGGTGCTGTTATTGTAAACGCGGCGGAAGAAGATAAAGATATAGATATAAATACAAAACTTACGGACGGAACATACAGCGACAGAGGAACACAAAACGGCGATTTTTCGGTATCAGCAGGAAAGCTCACGGGAAAGATATCGGCAAAAACCGTTGCGGTGCTTTATAATGACGGTTATACCGAGCCGATGGAAATGCCGCAGGTTTCTGTATCGGCAGATAATTTTGTAATAAGCGGTGACAGCGTTGATGTTACACTTAACGTAACCGGTGCGGACGGAGGAAAATATACATTGAACGGAAGTGAAGCCGAATTTTCCAACGGTGACAGCGTAACCGTAACAACGGACTCTGACGGTGAGGCCGTACTCAAAGTAAGTGCGTCAAATTCTTCGGGTTATACAAGCACCATGACCTATTGGTTCACAAAGGGTCAATCCGCAGAACAAGGTTCGTCTATAAAATTTGTAAAACCCGATTCATGGGGAGATAAGGTATATGCTTATATTTATGACGAAACAGTAAACCCTGTCAAGGAAAATGCGGCTTGGCCGGGTGTGGAAATGACTTCCGACGGAGATGCTTACACCTATACCCTTGATGATGAATGGGGAAATGCTCTTGTAATATTTAATGACGGCGGCGACAATCAATATCCGTCAGCAATGAAACCCGGTCAGCAGCTCAAAGCGGGAAATACCTACTCTGTTGAGGGTACACAAAATAATTCGGCAGAGGAATCATCTGAGCAGTCATCCGAGCAGTCATCGGAGGCACAAACCGGCACGAACGAAATCACGGTAAACTTTACCA
Organism: uncultured Clostridia bacterium; assembly: GCA_947589415.1. Taxonomy (GTDB): domain Bacteria; phylum Bacillota; class Clostridia; order Oscillospirales; family Acutalibacteraceae; genus UBA1213. Next base: position 64,765 of record CANQBP010000008.1, on the reverse strand, counting down.
AACCGGACAGTTGGAACGATGATATTAACATATATGTCTATCAGAACAACGGCGGTGAGAAAATAGCGGCATGGCCCGGCGAACCTATGACTAAAAATTCGGACGGAACATACAGCTATGTTATAAAAACGGATATTGTAACAGAACCGAGAATAGTATTCAACGACGGCAGCAGCCAATATCCCAAAACCGGCGGTCTTGAGGCAGAAAGCGGAAAAATGTACACGGTCGAAACCTCATCTTGAGCGCATAGGGAACAGTAAAAAATCGTAATAAAACGGAGCATCGTACAGTCTTTCAGACCTTTGCGATGCCCCGTTTTTTCAGCGCAGTTTAATGTACTGTAAGTATAATTAAAAGAATATTATACTCAAGGTATTATATTGCTGTCTGTTATCGGTTTATACAGTTCCGGCCGCCTGTCACGGAATATGCCCCAGCTAAAACGCATTTCATTTATCTCATCAAGGTCAAATTCCGATGTTATAACACATTCGCTTTCCCTGTCAGCACTCTCCTTTATTTCACCGACAGCATCGGTTATGAAAGACGAACCGTAAAAGCAGATTGATGAAGATTGCCCGTTATTAGCTTTGTCAGGTTTAACACTTTCCGTACCTATGCGGTTAGCAGCTATTACAGGCATAATATTCGCTGCGGCATGACCCTGCATACATCTTCTCCAATGCGGCATACTGTCCACCTCAAGAATAGGCTCGGAGCCTATCGCTGTCGGATACAGCAGAATCTCCGCACCCATAAGTGCCATACAGCGTGCGGCTTCGGGAAACCATTGATCCCAGCATATACCTACCCCTATTTTCCCGAATTTTGTATTCCATACCTTAAAACCGGTATCTCCGGGTGTAAAATAAAACTTTTCCTGATAATAGTGATCATCGGGAATATGAGATTTTCTGTATATACCGAGTACTGTTCCGTCCGCATCTATAACCGCTGCGGAATTATATACGGAATTTATATGTTTTTCGTAAAAGCTGATCGGCATTACAACATTCAGTTCCCGACATATATTTTTAAAATGATTTACCGCCGGATTTTCGTCCGCACTTGAGGCAAACCTGTAATAATCGTAATTTCTCTCCTGACAAAAATACAGATTTTCAAAAAGCTCCGGAAGAAGTATAATATTTGCCCCCTCACGGGCTGCAATACGAACATATTTTTCCGCATTGTCTATATTTTCTTTCACATTATTGCTCATTGACAGTTGAACTGCCGAAACCTTGATTTTTCTCATTTTAATCCTCCCGCATTATGCATGGTATTTGTTGTGTTATACAATGTATATTTCCGCCGCCTATAAGTATATCTCTTGAATTTTTCAGTCCCGTGACCTTTCTGTCGGGAAACAGCTTTTGTAATATATTAACTGCCTCCATATCGTTTTTATCCCCGAATTGCGGCACAATCACTGCACCGTTCGATATATAAAAATTCACGTATGATGCGGCAAGGCGTTCTCCCGGCACTCTTGTCGGAACTTCGTCCATATCATCAAGCCCCATACATTCCTCCTCCGTAATATGTATCGGTTTCGGAAGCGGCAGCTTATGCACCTTTATTTTTCTTCCTTTCGCATCTTTAGAATTACGCAGTATCTCAATACACTCGGAAGATATTTCATACTGCGGGTCATTTTTATCATCTGTCCATGCCAAAACGACCTCGGCAGGGGAAGTAAAGGCGCATATATTATCAATATGTCCGTTTGTTTCATCGTTATATATGCCCCTCTTGAGCCAAATTACTTTTTCCGCACCCAGACAGGTGCAAAGCATATTTTCTATTTCACCTTTGGTCATATTGGGATTTCTCCCTTTTCCGAGCAGACATTCCTCGGTAGTTAAAATTGTACCTTCCCCGTCTGTATGTATCGAACCGCCCTCAAGTATAAAATCACGCTTGTCATATGTATCTGCATCGAGAAGATCACATAATTTTCTTGCCATTTTATTATCCTTGTCCCACGGGAAATACAATCCGTCGTTAAGTCCTCCCCATGCGTTAAACCCCCAGTCGATACCCCGTAAGGTACGCCCGTCGGTAACAAATGTCGGCGCAACATCTCTTGCCCAACTGTCATCGCTGCTCATTTCAACAACACGTACATTACTCGGCAAAGCCTTACGTGCGCTGTCATAATCCTCGTATCTCGCACACACCGTTACCTTTTCCGAAAGTGATATTATACTTATAAGCTCCGCAAATGCCCTTCTTGCGGCATAAGCTCCGTTCTGCCATGAATCCCTTCTATGAGGCCATATAAGGATACAGCCGTCATGCTTAGAAAATTCGGCAGGCATGAAAAAACCGTCTGCCTTTGGCTCACTATTTAAAATTTTCATATTATTCCCTATGCCGACACAAAACGGCATATACCTCCGTATATCAATTTAAGATTTTTCTATACCGTGTACACTAATTCTACAACAAAATAAATTACATTTCAATACGTATAAAAAAACTCATAAAACTCAATCATTTCCGTATTTTTAAATTAGGGTTGTTGCAAATATTACTTAATTATGATATACTTAATTATAATAAAAAAACATTTCGGAGGCTGTCGTGTCAGAATCATCTATTACAAAAAAAGTCATATCAAACGGCTTTAAGGAACTGATGCAGAAAAAGCCGTTTGAGAAAATTACAATATCCGATATAGCAAATGTCTGCGGTATAAACCGACAGACATTCTATTACCATTTTCAAGATAAGTACGATCTGCTTAATCGTATATTCTTTAATGAAGTTATCACTCCTTTTGCAAACGATCTCACTATAAGTAACTGGAGTGAAAATTTGCTGAAAATGCTTACTGTTGTCAGCAATAATTCCAAATTTTATATTAACGCCCTTCACACATCATATAATTCGGAATTTGAAAAATATATGCATCAAATAAGCACGAAAATTTTTTCCGAAGTAATAGATGATGTTTCGGGTAAAAAACTCATCGAAAACAACGATAAAATGTTTATTGCCGAATTTTTCTCATACGGAATAATCGGCAGCGTTGTATCGTGGGTAAATAAAGGAATAAAAGAACCCCCGGAGGTTATAGTAAAGCATATTGTTGATCTTGTTGATGATTGTAAGGATTATGCCGTAAGAAGGTATATGAGCCTGTGATAATGTAATATGAAAAATTTCCCGAAGGATCGCACCTGACAGATCCTTCGGGAAATTTTTATGTTTTGTCAAACGATAATTCTATATTCTTTGTCGCAGCCGCATTCAATGTCATATCGGCTGTATTTCCCGCCATGTATTCATAATATGCCTGTGCGCCGACCATAGCAGCGTTGTCACCGCAAAGCTCTATCGGCGGATAGCAGCATACCCAACCTCTTTTTTCAGCTTCCTCCAAGGCTCTTCTTCTTAAAAGAGAATTTGCCGACACTCCCCCTGCAAGAACCAGTTTATCATAGCCGAGTTTTTCCGCAGCCCCGATAAAATTATTTATAAGGCTGTCAACGACCGCCTTGCGAAAAGATGCACACAAATCATTTTTATTTATCTCCTCGCCCTTTTGATTTGCGTTATGTATAAGGTTTATAACGGCGGTTTTCAGACCGGAAAAACTGAAATCAAATTCTGCTCCGCTTACCTTAGGCTGCGGCAAAATGTAACGCTGCTCATTTCCAAATTCCGCCGCTTTATCGAGATGTATTCCTCCCGGATACGGCATACCCATAGTTCTCGCCGCCTTGTCAAATGCCTCACCTGCCGCATCGTCCCTTGTTCTCCCGATAACCTTCATTTCTGTGTAACTTTTTACTTCAACAATATGGCTGTGTCCGCCCGATACCACAAGGCATAAAAAGGGAGGTTCAAGTCCGTCATGTGCGAGGTAATTAGCCGCAATATGCGCACGGAGATGATGCACCGGTATAAGCGGCAGACCCGTGGCAAGCGATAAGCCCTTTGCAAAATTCACACCCACAAGGAGTGCGCCTATAAGTCCCGGAGCATACGTAACGGCAAGTGCGTCAATATTTGAAAGATCCGTGTCCGCACGTTCAAGTGCTTCAAAAACAACTCCGTTTATCGACTCACAATGTCGTCTTGATGCTATTTCCGGAACAACCCCGCCGTATAGCTTATGTTCATCGACTTGAGTTGCAACCACTGATGATATTATTTTCCTGCCGTCCTCTATCACGGCAGCCGCTGTTTCATCACACGAGCTTTCTATTGATAAAATCTTCATTTTCCTCACCGTTTTCTTTATTATTCAGTTTTTTCGACAATATAAGACCGTCCTCCGAGGGGTTTCTGTAAAAACCTTTTCTTAGTCCTACCTCCTCAAACCCGACAGACTTATAGAGTGCCAACGCACCGACATTTGACGGACGTACTTCCAAAGATACAGACTCTGCACCGCATTTTTCGGCAATATCACAAGCTCCCTCAAGTAAAAATCTGCCTATACCCTGACGTCTGTATTCGGGCAATACTGCTATATTGGAAATATCGCAGCTTTCATACACTACAAAAACACCTATATAACCCACGACCACACCATTAAATTCCGCAACAATAAAATGTGCAGTTCTGTTGTCAAGTTCTTCTCTAAGGCTTTTTTCCGACCACGGCTGGGAAAAACAAATTTTCTCAATATCTGCAAGTTCGGGTATATGATTTTCATTCATAGGAACAAGTGTATATTTATTCACTTGGTATTCCTCCGACACATTGAGGATAATTCCTTTTTATATATTCACATAGTTCAACGGTCGCCTGTTCTATATCTCTTCGACATCTTCTGTATGTAACGAGATCCGAGCCGTACGGATCGGGGATACCGTTGCCCAAAACATAAATTTTTTTGTCTTCCACCCCGATAGCTTTAAGTGTTTCGGCGTGTGCATCGGTCATGGCAACAAAAATATCGGCAACCTCAAGATCCCTTTCACGTATGATTCTGGGTTTGTGTCCGCTGATATCTATGTCTATCTCATTACAGACGGTCACGGCATTTTTTGATACTCCGCTTTCACCCACAAATCCTATCCCCGCACTGCTTATTATACTTTTTATTCCGTAATCCTCCGACTTTTTTGCAAATATCGCCTCTGCCATAGGACTGCGGCAGGTATTGCCCGTACAAACAAATAATATATGCAGCATATTTGCACCCCTCCATTTTTACGCTTTTGCTTCATACCATGTTTTTCCCGTTCCCGCATCTGCCGTCAGCGGAACAGTAAGTTTTACCGCGTTCTGCATTTCCTCACTCAACAGCAGGGCAGCCTTTTCCGCCTCTTCTTCGGGAGCTTCAACAATGAGTTCATCATGAACCTGAAGTATGAGCTTAGATTTCATATTTTCCTTTTTGAGCCTTTCAAAAACTCTTATCATAGCTATTTTGATTATATCCGCCGCACTTCCCTGTATCGGCATATTTCTTGCTACCCTTTCTCCGAAAGATCGGATATTATGATTTGATGCGGCAAGTTCGGGCAGATATCTTCTTCTTCCGAACATGGTAGTGACATAGCCGTCACTCTTAGCCTTTTCAACAACGTTTTTCATATAATTGTCTATACCACTGTACAACTTGAGATAGTCTTTTATATATTTATCCGCTTCTCTTCTGGATACTCCTATATCCTTGGACAGAGAAAAAGCTCCTATACCGTAAACTATTCCGAAATTTACAGCCTTAGCACGGCTTCTTAGCTGCGATGTCACCATATCATCGGGAAGTCCGAATACTTTAGCTGCCGTTGAGGTATGGATATCATAATTGTTTTTAAAAGCCTCTATCATATTCTCATCATTTGCGATATGTGCAAGTACCCTAAGCTCAATCTGCGAATAATCCGCATCAACAAGTTTATATCCGTCCGGCGCCGTAAAAAACCTTCTGAACTCCTTTCCCCTATCTGTTCTGACGGGGATATTCTGTAAATTAGGTTCTGTCGAGCTTATTCTGCCGGTTCTGGTTTCCGTCTGGTTAAAGCTCGAATGTATTCTCCCGTCCTCTCCTATGACCTTGAGGAGTCCGTCACAATACGTGGATTTCAGCTTTGTGAGTGTTCGGTATTCAAGTATTTCGTTTATAACGGGGTGGCTGTCCTTCAGCTCTTCAAGAACCTCCGCACTTGTAGAATACCCGCTTTTTGTCTTTTTTCCCTTAGGCAGGGCAAGTTTTTCAAAAAGTGCCGAGCCTAACTGCTTCGGTGAGTTTATATTAAAATCATAGCCGACATATCCGCATATACTCGCCCTTAGCTTGTCGATTTCATCATTCATGCTTTCGCCGTATTCGTAAATTCCTTGTCTGTCAACGGCAAAGCCCGTATTTTCCATTGAGGCAAGCACCTCGGCAAGCGGGATTTCTATATCATGCAAAAGTGACGTCTGTTCTTTTGCCTCTATTTCTTTTGCCAGCATATCCGCAAGCGGTATAAAACTCTCAAGTCCTGTCGGCTTATCGGTTTTAAGAGGGGATATCCCATATTCCCCGACAAGCCTTTCCATAACATAATCGGAGGCATTAGGGTTTAAGAGATACCCGGCAAGCATGGTATCAAATTCTATTCCCCCGCACTCAAAACCTGTTTTGTCGGCAACAGCAAAAACAGGTTTGATATTATGCGTTCTCTTTTTTATGTTCTTATTGCCGAGAAATTTCTCCGCAAAATCCTGAAAATTCTCTGTAAAGTTATCAGCGGTATATACTTTATCATCAACGCTGAATTTAAGCCCCGTTATGTCTGCCCCGTCGGTTTTTGCGAGGAAGTCTACCGTTTTTCCCTCAAGCTCACCGTATAATTTTAACAGGTCAAAGTCCGTTACAAATTCAAGTGTTCTGTTTTCCTGCAAATTATCCGTATCAGTCCGGATATGTCCTATATCCTCGGCTCCCACACCCCATTTTTCCATAAGTGAAAAAAATTCGAGCTTTGCCATTTGTGTTGCGACCGCCGACTTATCTTTTTCTTTCGGTATATAGTGTTCTATATTCGTATCTATCGGAGCTTCCGTATTGATAGTACCGAGTGTGCGGCTCATATATGCACTTTCTTTGCCCTCGGTAAGTTTTTTCCTTATGCCCGGTTTAACGTCTATCGTTTCAAGATTTTCATATATATGGTCAAGATTTCCAAATCTTGTTATAAGGTCTTTTGCTCCTTTTTCTCCTATTCCCGGTACACCGGGGATACAGTCCGAGGTATCTCCTTGGATTGCCTTTATGTCAATAAGTTGTTTTGGCTTCACGCCGTACACTTCTTTTATTTTTGCCTCATCATACAGCGTCACTTCGGGTTTACCGAATTTAGTTGCTGCCATTCTAACGGAAACAGTTGGTGAAACAAGCTGCAAACTATCCCTGTCGCCTGTTGCTATAATACATTCGCAGCCCTCATCGGTACATTTTTTTGCAAGTGTACCGAGTATATCATCTGCCTCATATCCCTCGCAGGTAACTATTTTATATCCGAGAGCAGATATCAGATCTTTAAGCGGCTGTAATTGTTGCGCAAGCTCGTCGGGCATACCTTTTCTGTTTGACTTATATCCTGCATACATTTTGTGTCGGAATGTAGGTGCTTTAAGGTCGAATGCGACAGCGACCGCATCGGGATTACTTTCGTCAAGCAGTTTCTGAAAGGTTGTCATAAATCCGTATATTGCATTTGTATATTGTCCGTTTTTTGTTGTCAAGAGTTTTATTCCGTAAAAAGCACGGTTAAGAATACTGTTTCCGTCAAGAACCAAGAGCTTCATATTATAAATTCCCCTCTGAAAATCATAAATTTAAAATCCCACTCGCTTGCGTATAAATATTAAACATTTGATCTCAAACTGTCCATTATGGCTATATTTTTTCCACCCTTTAAATAAACCCTCGGCACACGCTTTCCAACAAGACATACTACCTCATAATTTATTGTTCCGGTAAGTTTCGCTATATCGTCAAACGACAATGCATTATCGCTTCCGTTGCCTATCACGGTAACTTCATCACCGACCTTTACATCATCTATTCCGCTTACATCAAGCATTACCTGATCCATACACACACGTCCGATAACAGGTGCTTTTTTGCCCCTCACGGTCATATACGCACGGTTTCCGAGACTTCTCGTATATCCGTCCGCATAGCCTATCGGCACGGTGGCTGTTTTTGTAGGCTTATCCGTAACGAACGTACCGCCGTAACTTACGGGAGTATCAGCCGCAACGGTCTTTATCTGCGCTACAACACTTTTTATCTTCATTGCGGGTCGTAAATCCAATTTTCCTGCCAATTTTGCCGACGGGGAAAGCCCGTACAAAATTATTCCCGCACGAACGCAGTCAAAATTTGCCTGCTTATAATCTATTATTGCACCGCTGTTTGAACAATGCACAGTTTCAAATTCAATTCCTTTTGCCTTCAGTTTTTCCACAGCACTGACAAAACAGTCAAGCTGGTGAGTAGTAGGAATTACTCCCTCCTCTCCCTCATCTGACATAGCGAAATGTGTAAATATCCCCTCATGTATAAGATTAGGCAGAGAACACACTTTTTCTATTGTGTCGATCGATTGGGCATCACGTTCCGTATTCTGATACATAAATCCGATACGGCTCATTCCCGTATCGAGTTTTATATGAATTTTTACGTTTACATTATCTTCGGCGGCAAAACGTGAAAGTTCCCTTGCGTATTCATCTGTAAAAACCGCTTGAGAAATATCATTATCCGCAAGCTGTTTTGCCATTTCCGCAGGCGTAAAGCCGAGTATAAGTATTGGCAGACTGACCCCGTTTTCACGAAGCTGCATAGCTTCCTCTATATTAGACACGGCAAATTTATCCGCACCCAATTCCTCATACAGCTTTGCGAGAAATACCGCCCCGTGACCGTAGCCGTCGGCCTTTATAACACACATTATATCCGTATCTTTCCGAACAGTTTGTCTTATTATGTTGTAATTATGCCTGATAGCATCGACATCGACCTCTGCCCATGTTCTTCTTAAAAAAGCAGTCATTATTCCACGCCTCAACTAATAAATAAATATATAATATATATTTTACTCTATTAAGGGATCAATGTCAATTACAAACAAAAGCATATATGTGAAAATTAAAAACGCAGAAATCATCTTATTGTATATATGCTCACAACATTATATCACAACGAAAGCTGCACGAAAAACTCCGTGCAGCTTTCGTTGTGATTTTATTTATGGTAACTTGTTTTATTCCTTATTCTTGGCATCACTGACTATATGATAGTATGAATTTGACGTGATTTTATATACAAATACATAAAATAATGCAAATACAACAAAACTTACCGCTGTAACCGACATAAGGAGAGGAAGATTATTTATCATTAAACAAATAAGCATTTTCTGTATGAAAGGAAACGCAAATATGAGATGACACCCCGCAAAAATCAGCGGTAAGAAAAATACCGTCAAAAGCTGCGAATTTATACTCTTGCGTATTTCCCTTTTTGTCATACCTACTTTCTGCATAATATCAAACCTTGCCCGATCCTCATATCCCTCTGATATCTGCTTGTAGTATATTATCAAGACAGCACCGAAAAGAAATACTATACTCAATGCGATACCTATACTGAAAAGACCGGCACAAAGCGAAAATATATACCCTCTGCCGTCTGCACGGCTTGTTGTATCAAGCTCTATGATATCATAAATAGAATTTCCCGTGCAATATTCACTTATATTTTCATCAACCTCTTTTGATAATTTAATCTGGGCATCTTCATCAAGACCGGTATCAAAAAAATAATCCCAATGATACGACATCATATTATTTCCGCTGTCAAGTTTCATATCCTTTAGTCCGTCAATGGCATTTTCTATATCGGGTACGACCATTACTCCGACCGATATCATCAGATCCAGTCCCTGCGTATTGCTTGAAAACATTTTATCTTTCTTTTTTATTTTGAATGTATTTCCGCCTCTGAAAGAAATGTTGTCATGACCGTATTCCTTATCACAAAAAAACAATGCTTCACCCTGCCTAAGTGTTTCACTACCGCCCGTCATACGGTTATAATCACTTAACTTCATAAATTGAAATCCGATAAGATCCGAATAATTTATATTCGTTCTGTCAACTTTTCTCGAATCCGTTTCAACAGTATCCCCGTTAAGCAGACCGGTTATAAAGGCATAGCGATATTCGTATATGTTATTGATATCCGCCCCCTCTTTTTCCGATGTTTCGGCAATTACTTTTTTAACGGGATTTATTATATTATCACTCAATCCCCCAATGTTTTTAACCGAAACGGATACGTTTATCTCACGGGGATAGCTCGTATAAGTAATATCCTCGCTGCCAAAATATAAGCATGAGGTCATGGCAACCGTGACCAATACCATTGTTGAAAGTATGCATATAGAGGCAAGACCCGCACCGTTTCTTTTCATTCTGTACACCATGGAAGAAACCGATACAAAGTGATTGGATTTGAAATAATACTTTTTATTCTTTTTCAGAAGTTTGCAAAAAACCACTGAACCCGATATCATAATTAGATATGTTGCAAGGATTACCATGATAACGGCAATAAAAAATTCATTCAATGCCTGCAAGGGATTATCTATCGTGACAGCTCCGTAATACGCTGCCCCAAGCAGAACAAGTCCGACAACCGCAAAAATAATATTACCCTTCGGCGGCTTTTCTCCGACATTTTCGCTTTTCAAAAGTGAAATAGAATTAAGGAATTTAATACGTACCACGGAACATAAAAACAGCAATCCGAATATTATTCCGAAAGTCAGAGCCGTGTTAATAAGCGCATTGGGAAAAATTTGAAAATCATAGACAATATCTGCTCCGAGCATATTTATAATGCAAAGCTCCACCGCCTTGTAGAAAACTATGCTCAACAAAATGCCTGTTCCGACAGATATAACTGCTGTTATAAGTATTTCCCATACGAGTATAACGGCAATATTTTTTTTCTCCATACCGAGAATATTATACAGACCGAACTCTTTCTTTCTTCTGCGGATAATAAACGAATAGGTGTAAAACAGAAATATACAGGCAAATACGGTAATGACCCATTTTCCGAAGTTCATTATTAATCTTAATGCTTCTCTTCCGTGCTGAATATACAAAAGCTCGTCCTCGCTTAGTGTACTTACAATATTGTGCATCATAACTATGCATATACAGGTAAGAATGTACGGAAAATATATTTTTTTGTTCTTTTTTATGCTCTGAAAAGCAAGTTCCGGATAAAATGATTTTTTCATTTTCTATCACCGCCTGTCGCAAGAAGTGTAAGCGTATCGGATATTTTCTGATAAAATTTCTGACTGCTGTCCTCTCCCCTATACATCTGATGAAATACCTCTCCGTCCTTTATAAACAGTACTCTCCCTGCCGTACTTGCCGCCTTTACGGAATGTGTCACCATAAGTACGGTTTGTCCTTGTTTGTTTATCTCACCGAACAGCCTTAACAGCTCGTCTGCTGCCCTTGAGTCAAGTGCCCCCGTCGGTTCATCGGCAAGTATTATTTTCGGCTCGGTTATAAGCGCCCGTGCAACGGCTGCCCTTTGTTTCTGTCCTCCCGATACCTCATACGGATATTTTTTAAGCAGCCCGTCTATTTCAAGTCTTTCCGCAATAGGCATAAGTCTGTTGTGCATTTTCTTATAATCCGTACCCGCAAGCACGAGCGGAAGATAAATATTATCCTCCAGCGTAAATGTATCAAGAAGGTTAAATTCCTGAAAAACAAAACCGAGATTATCTCTCCTGAATTTTGTAACAGCCGACTCTTTTAACCTTGAAAAATCTTTACCATCAAGGATAACCCTTCCGCCTGTCGGCTTATCGAGTGCGGCAAGAATATTGAGAAGTGTTGTTTTTCCCGATCCGGATTCACCCATTATGGCGACATATTCCCCTTTTTCAACTTCAAAATTAACATTTTTCAGGGCGTCTACCCTATTTCCGCCAAATCTTGTTGTGTAAGTCTTTCTAAGACCGTCAACGCAAAGCAGCTTTTGTGTATTATCTTCGTTTTCAATATTGATTTTGTATGCAGACATCTTTATTTCCCCTTTCTTATGCTATCATTTTATCAGAAAAGGGAAATGTACGCCATTTTATCGGCTTACATTTCCCTGATAATTTCTTACGTTTATGTCACAATCTTGCGTATGCCCATATCAAGCATTACCTTTGTCCCCTTATTCATTTCAGACTGTACGGTTATTTTTATGCCGAGGTTGTCACAAATTCTTCTGCAAAGATAAAGTCCTATTCCGCTGGAATGTTTTTCACTTCTTCCGATATTTCCTGTATATCCCTTTTCAAAAATCCTCGGCAGATCCTCCGGTGCAATTCCTATGCCGCTGTCCTCAATGCAAAGTATATCGGGGGATTCCGTATATATTTTTATTCCGCCCTTTCGGGTATATTTGAGTGCATTGGAAATAATCTGCTCTATAACGAACGAAATCCACTTTTCATCGGTTATCGTCACTTTTCCCGCAGGAATAAAATCAATACTAAGGTGTCGTGCGATAAATTCAGATGCAAATTTTTTTATACACTTTCTCAATATACTGTCAATATCATATTCTTTGAAAACATAATCACTGCTTTCGCTGTCGAGCCTCAAATAAGTCAGCACCATTTCGACATACTGTTCTATTCTGAAAAGATCACCCGAAATTCGTCTTGACAATTCACTGTCCTCATTTTGCAATGTAAGCCGCATAGATGCAATAGGCGTTTTTATCTGATGCACCCAAAGGGTATAATATTCTACAACATCGTTATATTTTTTCTCAAATACATATTCCTGTTCGTTTAATTTATCCTTTAATACGGATATCATTTCTATATACTGCGATTCCTCTAAGCTGCGTATTTTCGGGAAGTCCTCCATTACCGCCTCCGAGAATTTTTTCAGCTCCTCAAGTTTTTTATATCTTTGCCTTACACATACAAAATCATATATTACAACAACAGCAGTTATTATAAGGCATATCACAAAAGGATAAATAACCGCCGCAGCGGGAAAACGGTATAATGCAAATACAACGAAAAATATTATAAAAAATAATACATACAAAAATATTATTCTTTTACGATATTTAATATATGACAGAAAAAGCTCCATATATCCCCCTATTTTACTATATAGCCCACGCCGAATTTTGTACCGATAAAATCATTAAGTCCTGCGCTGTCGAGTTTTTTTCTTAATCGGTTCACGTTTACGGTCAGCGTGTTGTCGTCTATAAAGCTCTCACTTTCCCATAACTTTTCCATAAGCCTTTCACGGCTAACAACTTTACCCTTATTCTGCATAAGACATAAAAGTATTCTGTATTCGTTTTTTGTAAGCTGAATTTTCTCTCCTTTAAAATTCAGGGAATTATCTCCCGTATCGAGAATAGCTCCTTTATGTTCCATCAGCGGAACACTTCCCGCAAAATCATATGTTCTTCTTAAAAGTGCCTGTACCTTTGCAATAAGTACACTTTGGTCAAACGGTTTTGCTATAAAATCATCTGCCCCCATATTAACAGCCATAACAATATTCATATTATCTGCGGCAGATGATATAAATATTATCGGAACAGATGATATTTTGCGTATTTCGGCACACCAATGATATCCGTTAAAAAACGGCAATGATATATCCATGAGAACGATATGCGGCTGAAAATTTGCAAATTCTTTAAGGATATCTCTGAAATTTTCCGATATATAAACATCAATACCCCATAGCTCAGCTTGTTTTTTAACCGCACAAGCAATTCCTGTATCGTCCTCAACTATCATAAGCCTATACAAGCCATAACCCCCTATAATTTGCTTATACACTCAATGTAATTTCCGCTGCCTATAAAAATATGACCCGACCGTTAGAAAATCCATAACATTTCGGTCGGGTCAAAAGAATATTGTCTGCGATAACCCTACTGCGCTTCCGATTGGCTTATTGTGTAGGATTTAACTATATCAACAGTTCTTTCAACAGTATATTTTGACATACAAGCATCATTCATATCATATTTTATTTTTTTCTCTTCGCTTTCAACGTACTTATCAAATTCATCATCTTTCATCTTATGGCGAATCGTATCCGCAGTCACCGTAGTGTTCTCACTTGTACCGTCAATAAGCTGCTTTGCCTCTTCGGAAATCGAGCCTTTGTAAATCAAATAATGAACATCATCTATGGTCTTTACGGTTGCTTTTTTGTCGCCAAGTTCCTTGATTACCTTCTGTACATCTTCCGGCACATTTCCATCACTCATTATTGTTGTTGCCTTAATACTCGGAGAGGTTTCAACATCAAAATCTTCCAAATATTCAGCATCAATATCATCGGTAGATTTGCCCTCGTTAAGCTCCTTTGCATATTTAGCAAAATTAGTCGTTACATTATCTTTGGTTTCATCATCAATATCCTCTTCCTCATTGTCCTCATTTGTAGTTTTAAGCGAATAGGGAATATAGTAGTAACTCGTATAATTTTCCGTAAAATACTTACTTATTTCGCTGTCGGGAATTTCCTTCGAGCCGTCCTTTCCGTAGATATGGTCGAAAAGTGCTTCATATTTAAGGTTATATGTTCCGTTCAGATCCACAAAGGTATCCGCCCCTATACCGAGCTGTTCATATATACCCATATAGCCTGCGTCAAACAGCGACTTATAGTTATCCTCCATTGATTCTGCTTCTGTTTCGTTCGGTTCGACCTTATTTGCCTTGCAAAGACTTTCTACTGTAAGACACTTGACAGCCTGTTCCTTAGCCTTATCGTATATCCAATCAATTGCATTCTTTTTATCTATTTTTTTTGACTTAATATCATCTTTGGTTATGTCAAAGGTTTCCTCGGAATTTTCCTCTATTTCCGACGTTGCATCAACAAATGCGGCATATGTGCAGTATATCCAACCGCCGTTTGATAAAGTCTTATCTTTTGTCTTAAAGCTCCATGAAGTATCGGAGCAGCCGGCTGCCGAAACCAACAAAGCCGCCGAGCTGACAATGGCAACCGATTTAGCAAAATTCTTTATTTTCATTTCAATTTCTTCCTTTCAAATAAGTGTAGGCACATATCGTTATTATACACCAAATTACCCGTAAAGTCCATATAAATTTTATTTTTGAGCTTTTAGGATAATATGAGTATATTTTACAATAATATCTGTCCTGCATCATAATTGCATTCCGAATTTATTGTGTTTTGATGTTCGACCGATTTATCTTTCTTTTTCCCTGAATTTTTACATATTTCTTTACAGTCTTTCAACCGAGTATATTTTACAATATTCTTTCGTTTATTGTCAAGCAATTTTGTGAAAACTGCTATTGCAGCTTATACCCGTATCTCCGGCATACATCATTTCAGTATCCGACATGAAAATAAGTTAATTATGAAATATCGAAATCTGACAAGCCGTACTTTTTTATTTACAAATCGGTCTACGGAAGTTTTATTCTATATACCGAATACGGATTTAAGTGCAGCTTCCGTATTTTCACCCGGTTTCGACTCTATACGTATATGCGGCTTTACCCCCATATCAAGTACAGCCCTTTTTCCGCTTTTGTTAACTCTCTCCATAATATCGGCAGCACCCTTACAACGTATCTCTTTGAAATATATGCATACATTTCCGTCACGCTCACGAATTGCATTTACCCCCATTTTATTTGCCTTGCTTCTTATCAGCGCAACATTTATAAGACTTTCAACAACTTTCGGCATATCCCCGAAACGGTCTATAACTTCATCTATAACATCTTCCGCATCATCATTACTGCGGATATCGGCAATACGTCTGTACACTTCAAGACGTTGGCTGAGATTTTCTATATAGCTTTCCGGAATATGTGCATCTGCCTGTATATCAACAACACAATCATTTTCATCTTCATCTGGAGTTTCTCCCCTTGCCTCACTGACCGCTTCACCGAGAAGTTTCATATACATATCATAGCCGACATCAGTCATATGCCCGTGCTGACTTGCGCCAAGCATATCTCCCGCACCTCGTATTTCAAGGTCACGCAGGGCTATTTTAAATCCCGAACCAAATTCTGTAAATTCCCTTATTGCCTCAAGTCTTTTTTGGGATATCTCACTAAGTGCTTTATCAGCCGCAAAGGTAAAATACGCATACGCTCTCCTGCTTGATCTGCCGACTCTTCCTCTTAACTGGTGAAGTTGTGAAAGTCCCATACGGTCTGCATTTTCAATTATAAGAGTATTTGCGCTGGGTATATCGACACCCGTTTCAATAATGGTTGTGCTGACAAGAATATTTATCTCCTGCTCAAGCATTTTTCTCCATACTTCCGAAAGCTCCGATTCGGTCATTTTTCCGTGACCGAAACCTACCTTTGCTTCGGGTATTGCTTTTGCTATATCCGCCGCTTTTTGTTCTATACCCTCAACACGGTTATAAAGATAGAATACCTGTCCGCCTCTTCTCAACTCACGGCGTATAGCCTCGTTTATAACAGCCTCATCATATTCAAGAACATAAGACTGTACAGGGTGTCTGTCCTGCGGAGCCTCTTCGAGTGTAGACATATCCCTGACGCCTGACATAGCCATATTAAGAGTTCTCGGTATAGGGGTAGCGGAAAGCGTAAGTATATCAACACCCTTATACAAGGCTTTGAAATTTTCCTTTTGTTCAACGCCGAACCTCTGCTCCTCATCAATTATCACAAGTCCTATATCATAAAATTCTATATCCTTTCGTATAAGGCTGTGAGTTCCGACAACCATGTCTATATCCCCTCTGTGCAGCTTTTTTATTATCTCCTCTCTTTGTGAAGCCGTTCTAAACCTTGAAAGCAATTCAATTTTTATGGGATATCCCTCAAATCTTCTAAGAATTGTCTGATAGTGCTGCCATGCAAGAATAGTTGTCGGAACAAGCATGGCACATTGTTTTCCGTCAGTTATGCATTTGAATGCTGCTCTTAATGCCACCTCGGTTTTTCCAAATCCGACATCTCCGCAAAGAAGTCTGTCCATCGGTACGGGTCTTTCCATATCCTCCTTTATTTCCGCTATGCAGCGTTTCTGATCGTCAGTTTCCTCATACTCGAATTTCTGCTCAAAATCTCTTTGCCATTCATTATCTGCGGCAAAAGCATATCCCTTTGCCTTCATTCTTTCGGAATACATTTTTATCATCTTGTCGGCAATATCTTTAACAGCCTTTCTTACTCTCGTCTTTGATTTCTGCCATTCGTTTCCTCCGAGTCTGCTTAGCCTGACCGATGTATCTTCTTTCGGGCCTATATATTTTGATATCAAATCAAGCTGCGTAACAGGTACATAAAGACTGTCGCCCTTTGCATATTTAATTATAATATAGTCCTTTACTATACCATGTATTTCTTTTTTCTGAACGCCCTGAAAAATCCCTATTCCGTGAGTACTATGAACAACGTAATCTCCGGGGGAAAGCTCCGAAATACTGAATAAAGCACCCTTTTTCTTTTTTCTTTTCTTCTCTTTTTTTGATGACACGGAAACTTTTGAGTGTGTTATCAACATAAATTGTGCCGACGGATATTCAAAACCGGCACTAAGGCTGCCCTCTGTAACATATATGCCATTTTTATCTATATCATCGTCAGCCGATAACAGGCGTACTTTTTTGTTCTTTTCAAGCAAATCGTTATAAACATTTTCGGCATTTTTCTTTGTTCCCGCAAGTATAACACAAATTTTATCTGCGGCAGATACATCTAAATCTTCACAAAGCACCTTTATTGATCCGCTCCACAATGAAAGCTGTTTTGCGGTAAAATTTACGAGTTCCCTCAATGAAAGCTCACAACTTCCCCTTGCAAAGTTATCCGTAAAAACCGTATCCCTTTCCGAAAGATACATCAAATGATCCTGCCATTCTTTCATGAACCTGTCAAGACCTCTGCAAAGAACACCCTCTTTTTTGTAATCCGCCATATCCTCGCTCCACTGCATAAGCACGGATCTCACTCTGTCCTTGAGAACGGGCTGTTCGGAAACAAATACAATCTCGTCATCGTCAAAATAATCGTACAAAACCGACGGTTTGTCATATATAAGCGAATAATATTTATCGGCTGATGTCAGCCTTATGCCGCTTCTGATTGTTTCCGCTTCCTCCCTCATGATTTCCTTAGCTTTTGCAGAGTACTTATCACGCAGCGAGGCTGCTTTCTTTTCTATTTTATCTGCAAGGCTTTCTTTATCATCATACAATATCTCACTTGACGGGGTTATATAAAATTCCTTTATTCTGTTAGTCCTACGCTGTGTCAAGGTGTCAAACTCTGATACGGTATCTACCTCATCGCCCCAAAATTCTACACGGTACGGAAATTCAGCCGACGGCATAAATACGTCAAGTATCCCTCCTCTAACGGAAAACTGACCGCTTCCCTCAACCTGCTCCGCCCTTACGTATCCGCAGGAAATAAGTATCTTTGCAAGCCTGTCAAGGGAAATTTCCTCTCCTTCACGTACAACTGCTATATTTTTTTTGAGTACTTCGGGAGGAATGGTATATTGCAGCGCAGCATCGGCACAAGTAACGATTATATCACATTTTCCTCCGATAAACGAGCATAACGCACCTATTCTTTGATGAATGAACTCACTTGAAACTCCGGTATATTCACGGAACGTAAAATCTCTTGCCGGATAGTACACTGCCTTAAGACCCATTTCATTTATATCTCCGCAAATTCTCGATGCTTCCGATTCGTCTGCCGCAACAACAAGCGCACGTCTTTTAAGCCTGCTGCACATTGAATAAATAAGATGTGCTTTATGTATAGCCGACAGACCCGTAGCCATAACGGGCGTAGCACCTCTTTCCACGGCTCTTTCAAGTGTTCTGTATTCTTCCGTTCTCCATAATACATCATCTAAAAATTTCATATACCTCTCCCTTATTACTTCTGATTTATACACGCACATTTACCGCAATAGCAGTAATAACTCCTATTGCGGTATTATATCCGTATTTATTTTGCCGTATATTGCTAAAATTATCCGACTGCGTAAAACAATATACGGATACTCTAAACTTTTTGTTAATTAAACAAATTCATAGCCTTGTCTATTTGACCGTCAACCATAAGCTCCAAAGCCATATTTGCTTTTTCTGCCGATTGTTCCATGATTTTCAGTTCATCACCGTTAAAACCTGACAATACCCAATCGGCAAGATCCCATTTTTCAGGCTTATGACCCACTCCCAGCTTTATTCTCGGAAACATATCACTTCCCGTCAAATATATTATGTTCTTTATTCCGTTATGCCCCCCGTCACTTCCCTTTCGCCTTATTCTGATTTTTCCGACATCAAGAGAAATATCGTCAAATATTACTATGACCCTTTCGGGCGGCAGTTTATAAAAACTCATGGCTTCTTTAACCGCAAGCCCCGAATTGTTCATGTAGGTTGACGGTTTCATAAGCATAACCTTTTTTCCCGATATCGTACAGGAAGTTATGAGTGATTTATATTTTATCGTGTCAATCTTTACACCGTATTTTTCGGCAATAAAATCTACTGCTATAAAACCGGCATTATGACGGGTATTTTCATACTTTCTCCCGCTGTTGCCCAATCCTACCGCAAGATATTCTATTCCGCCGGAAACAGACTCTTTCCTTTTAAAAAACATTTTTTCTCCTCCGATCAACTCATAAATACCAAATAATAAAATATAAGCGATACACAAGAATACATCGACACAAATTCAATAAGACAAATCTCCCCGACATTAGCTATATATTGTTTTTTATTAGCTGAGTCGGCAAAAAGTTTTAATGCCTTTCCGAAGAAAAATGCCCCGATAACTATAAGCGGTACTGCATAACGGATATTCTCGGTACAAACGTGTGGAAATTCGATACAGAATACATAATACGAAACAAATACAACTCCATATACCATGCCGATAAATACCTTATGGACAAAATTCATCGTCTTATCATTTATAAACACATAAATCATAGCAATAAATCCGACAATTCCCACTATAACGGCAGCCCAAAAAAGGAGTTTGTCCCAACCGGCAACCATAGGATAATTATTCACCGTAAAAAGTTCGTCAAAGCATGAAGTCTTGAACAGCGCTACTAAGGGATTGTATTCATTATACTTGCCGTCATACATTGTAAACTGATCACCGACATTTTCAAACTGAACGGGATTAAAGTCAAACAGACGCTTTATAACAGGTATATCTCCTATATACTGTTTACTGTTTTCGGACAGCTGCATAACATAGGTTATCGGAACACCGTGGCTTATAAGATTTCTTATACCCCACCACAAACCAAGCGGGGCACATATTCCCAAAAAAGCAGCATATTGTGCTATATATTTCTTTATATCCTTAAGATTTTTGAAAAACACATATATAAACACAAAGGCTATTGCCGGAGCTACCATCCAAACTGACAGTTTTGTCATCATACCCAAACCGACACACAATGCTATACATATTATTCTTTTAAAACTCCTGCTCTCAAGCCAATACAATGTATTTAACAAAGCTCCGAGCATAAAAGTTATGCTGAGTATATCATTATTTATGCTTCCCGAAAGGATAAAAAATGTCGGACAGAATATTATTACTGCCATTGCGGCACAAAGACCTTTTCCGTCAAGACCGAGTTTGCGGAAAATTTTATAACTGATTATTGAACAGCAGCATGAATAGAATAACGTCAAAAGCTGTATATTCTCCCATATATGCTCTTGGCTTACCCCCATAAGAAGTTGTACTTTTATCCACATTGCGGCAATTATGTGGTGCAAAGGCGGGTGATAAAACTGATACACTTCCCTCACATCAATATTCGGAAGAGCAGAGTTATTTAATATATACGCAATATAACCGAGATGACCGTCCATATCCTCAATACTTCCGGCATCGTGCTGTTTGTGATACACGGTTATTGTCATAACATACGCAAGCCTTATAATAAATCCGAGTACAAACATAAGGAATATAAATTTCCTTGTCGTCATCTGCTTAACGGCAAAAAGATATATCGCCGCAAAAACCGTAACCGCTATTCCCGTAAACAGTAATATAAGCTGAGGTTTGTCGCTGGTCATAAGCATATAAAGAAACAAAACCGAAAACAGAACACACGTCCCGTACAGTGATGCTTTCACGGAGGCTTTTTTACAAATATCCGTCCTGTATATACACACACAAGCAAAAATTCCGCACAAACAAAATATAAATGCAGGAATGAAAGCATTATAGAGCGACAGCTTACCTTCAACAGTTACAGATGTACAAAAAAAACACAAAAAAGCCGTTATAATAAACGGGTGACAACACCAATTCTTTATAACATAAAAGATATAAGGCTTATCACCTTTCATTAGTTTCTTATCAATATCCATAATACTACCCCGTCTTTATACCGAAAAGATTTCATAAAATTTTATTTTGTTTCATGGTACTCTTTTTCGGTATTTACATTCCATATATCCGATTTATCAGTTTTACCGGATTTAATATTTCTTGCGGCAATTATTGCCGTCAGCATAGAATGATCCATATTATTGTAACGGTGCTGACCGTTTCTTCCTACACAATACAGATTTTCAAAACCGTTAAGGAACTCTGTGAGTTCACCAATTTCGGAATAGGTATCAAAATATGCCGGATATGCTTTTTTCACTTTTTCTCTATGGCTGTCTATAATATCCTCACGGGAAATTATTCCCATTTCCTCAAGCTCTTTTGCTGCAAATGCGATACATTCCTCATCACTCATATTCCAGAAAACATCGCCCTCATCACAGAAAAATTCCAAACCTATCCATACACTTTCTTCCGGTTTTTCAACCATATACGGCGACCAGTTGTTGAATATCTGTATTCTGCCAACCTTAACTCCCGGCTCCTGCACATATATCCAACAATCCGGCACAATATTGCCGAGCGTTTTCATATCTGTTTTATTTTCAAGATTTAGCTTTTTGACAAGCAGACCCACAGTAACAAAATCTCTGTACGGCAATCCTTCTGCTATATCTTTAATTTTTTTACTCGGCTTATCCCCTGTCATACCTTCGACAAGGTCTTTAACAGGCATTGATGATATAAATATATCACCCGTAATAACTTCTTCCCCGTTCGGAGTATCACATATTACCGATTTTACATTCCCGTTTTCACACACAATATTTTTCACGGTATATCCCTTTAACAATTTTGCTCCGCTTTTGACAGCTTTATCCGCCGCAAGCTCCCAAAGCTGCCCCGGCCCGTATTTAGGATACCAAAACTGCTCTATAAGTGATGTTTCAACATTCTTGTTTTTATTTTTTCCACCGAATGCTTTCGAGAACATATCCTTGAGTACGGCACGGATTGACAGACCTTTCACTCTTTGCGAACCCCAATCCGCCGAAATATCCCGCGGGTGTCTTCCCCACAATTTTTCGGTATATCCCTCGAAAAACATACTATACAGTTTTTTTCCGAATCTGTTTATATAGAAATTTTCAAGTGAATTTTCCGGTTTTTTGAACATAGCCGCCTTTAGATAGCTGAAGCCTGCCGCAATCGTTGTCGCAAAACCCATATTTTTTATTGTTGATGCAGACATTTTTACAGGGTAGTCGAAAAATTTCTTATTATAGTAAATTCTTGAAACTCTTGTACGAACGAGCATAACAACGTCCTCTTTTTCGGGGTCGGGGCCGCCGTCTGAAAGAGGCTTTTCTCTTCCGAGAAGTTTGTCATCAAAAGATGGTGCGCCCTGTAACGGCATAAGGTCACTCCACCATTTCATTATCTCATCATTTTTTGAGAAAAATCTATGACCGCCTATATCCATTCTGTTTCCGTGATATTTTACCGTTTGAGATATTCCTCCTATGGATTGCGTACCCTCAAGTATCACGACTTCATAATCTCCGCCGTCTCTAAGAAGTTCATTAGCTGCCGTCAAACCTGCCGGCCCGGCACCTATAATAACTACCCTTTTCAAATTACATTCACCTTTCCGTAATTATTTAAAATCAATTTAACCATAACACCCGCAGGTTGTATATGTTCCGTCACCTGTTGCTCAATCGGAACTTTCTTTTTTGTTATTATTAAATAAAAGAAACTTTCTTGCAAAAAAATTCCATAAAAAAGACAATGCCGTTGAGGACACTTTAGCAATCATCTGATAAAGACTTGTTTTATCCGCAAGCAGCCACTCAAAAGCATAAGTGACGCCGAGCGTTATCAGCAATCCGACAACACCTATTGCCGCAAAAGAAATAAATTCAATAAATTTATTTTTTATCTTTGAATTACTGAACACCCAAAACGTACTTATAAAATAATTCACGATCAGACCCGCAACAAAGGACAAACCGTTGCACAATACCGCAAACTGCTGACCGAAACATAAATAAAACAAAACAGCCGAAAGTCCCCAATCGACAACCGTAGCAAGACCTCCGACAAAAATATACCTGAAAAATTGTATAAATGTATTATCGGTTTCCCCAACAAATAAGTTTTTAATTTTCATTGACTATTCTCCGTTTTAAAGTTTTTCGGATTTTAAACACAATACCACGCATACTATTTTAATGCATATCATACGAATTGTCAACCGAATAAAATCAAAAAACAATCTCCGGCACATATATTGCCGAAGATTGTTTGAAACATAATATTTTTTTAATAATTATCAGCCGAATACAGCTTTAAACGCCTGTTCCAGGTCGTCAATAATATCGTCTATATGTTCCGTGCCTATTGACAAGCGTATTGTATTCTGCCTTATACCCTGATCTTCAAGTTCTTCATCGGTAAGCTGAGAATGTGTTGTTGTTGCAGGGTGTATAACAAGTGACTTCACGTCTGCCACATTTGCGAGGAGGGAAAATATTTCCAAACTGTCAATAAACTTATGTGCCTCTTTCTGTCCGCCTTTAATTTCAAACGTAAAGATACTTGCGCCCCCGTTAGGAAAATACCTTTCATAAAGTGCGTGGTCGGGGTGATCGGGCAAAGAGGGGTGGTTGACCTTTTCAACATGGGGATTTTTTGAAAGGTATTCAACAACCTTTTTGGTATTTTCCGCATGACGTTCAAGGCGCAGAGACAAGGTTTCCGTTCCCTGAAGCAGCAGGAAAGCTGCAAAAGGTGATATAGTCGCGCCCTCATCTCTTAAAAGTATTGCACGAATGTATGTTACGAATGCGGCAGGACCGACGGCATCGGCAAAGGAAATACCGTGATAGCTCGGATTAGGTTCGGCAATCGGAGCGTATTTTCCGCTTGCTTTCCAATCGAATTTACCGCTGTCAACAATAATTCCGCCGAGTGTCGTACCGTGACCTCCTATAAACTTTGTAGCGGAGTGAACTACAATATCCGCACCGTGTTCTATCGGACGAATTAAGTACGGAGTACCGAAGGTATTATCAACTACAACAGGAATACCGTGTTTATGTGCTATTTCCGAAACCGCATCAATATCGGGAATATCGCTGTTCGGATTACCGAGAGTTTCGATATATACAGCTTTCGTATTATCCTGAATTGCATTCTCAAGCGCATTAAGATCATGCACATCTACAAATGTAGTTTTTATGCCAAACTGCGAAAGAGTATGCGCAAGAAGATTATAGCTTCCGCCATATATAGTCTTTTGTGCCACAATATGGCTGCCTGCCTGCGCAAGTGCCTGTATGGTATATGTAATCGCAGCAGCTCCCGATGCAACGGCAAGTGCGGCAACACCGCCCTCAAGGGCAGCTATTCTTTTTTCCAATACATCTTGTGTCGAATTTGTAAGTCTGCCGTATATATTTCCCGCATCTTTCAGACCGAAACGGTCTGCTGCGTGTTGTGAATTATGAAATACGTATGACGTTGTAGCATAAATCGGAACTGCTCTTGAATCAGTTGCCGGGTCGGGCTGTTCCTGTCCTACATGAAGTTGAAGTGTTTCAAATTTATAATTTTTTTTACTCATAATAAAATACCTCTCTTTAGTTAATGATAGTCGGATAATATATCAAATCTGACAGCACATTCGTCCGTTTCTGAAATTATGCCTTATCTCTCTCAATAAAATTCTCATACTTCAACACTCCCTATATATCTTATAATACCTATTTATTTAATATGCATTGATTATAGCACTCTAAAACCTGTATGTCAATAGGTTTTATAAATTTATTTTAAAAAAGAAAAAGCCGAACGGTCAACTAATTTCGCATAATCAATGTAAATCATACGGGAAAATAGTAACCGTCAGCTTTATTTCATATTTTAAATTTTATAAAACATACTGTCCGAAAAACAGAATACCCGAATATTAGAATTTCCTGTATTTTTTAACCGGTCTTTGATTTTTTTTGTTGCGCTTATAAATTACAATGATTATGAAATATATTATTATCAAAATGGCAACAATAACAATGACAATAATGAACCATTGTGAGGTAGTAATGCGTTTTATTCCGTCAAGTGCAGTCAAAAGCTCACTTCGGTCAACGGATTCTCCAACAAGGAGATCTATTGTTGCCAACTTCTGATTAGCATAACTCAAAGTTACCGTACCGATTTTATCACCCTCTTTGACGGGCGCATCTAAATGATCGGGAATATCGAATATCCTGTCAATACTCTCCACTGAAACATCATCGGGCATTATCGTTGAATATCCCTGAGCAGGTGTCAGACGAATTTTATCCTTATTCCATGCATAATTTATATTTATTTCCTTAACCAGTTCATTTTTGTCAAGTATTGTCTTGATTGAAAGATTATCAAATGCCCATTTATATAAATTTACCGAATCGATCATTGCCCCGTTGTCATAATATTCTCCGTTTTTGTCCTCATACGGCGCACCGTATGCTATACAAAGGTATGTATATCCGTCCCTTGACGCCGTAGAAACAAGGCAATATCCCGAATCATTTCCCGTTGATCCTGTCTTTATACCCGATGCATAGGGATAGTAATAATCCCCTCCTCTATATTCGTCGATCATATAGTTAGTGGTAACAAGATATCTGTCATCACCAAGACAGTCAGAAGTTACCGTGTTCGATATTTCCGCAAACTTCGGAAGTGTCAGCGCATATTTTGTTATTTTAGCCATATCCGAAACAGTAGTATAGTGGTTAGGATCATTAAGCCCGTGCGGATTTACAAAGTGTGTTCCCGTACAGCCGAGTTCCTTTGCCTTATCGTTCATCATATCTACAAATTTTGAAATATCCCCGCCACCGACATAATCGGCAAGAATAAGTGCGGCATCATTTCCCGACGGAATCATAAGGCAGTTAAGAAGCTGATATATACTTAATTTTTCATTTGCCTCCAAACCTGCGACAGAACTTCCTGTTCCGTCAAGCATATGCAAAATTTCACTTTTTACGGTAACATAGGTGTTATCAAAATCACTCACCTTTTCTGCGGTTATTATATATGTCATTATTTTTGTCGTTGATGCCGGAAATCTCCTTGCATTGGCTTCCTTAGAAAATACTACCGTTTCGGTATCAAGGTTTTCAAGCCATACCGATTTGCAGCTAAGATCTATATCCGCATTAAATTCGGCAGCATTTACACTTTGCGGAGGCATAATCATCAATGCTGACAAAAAAACGACAATAGCCGTTAAAAATGTCATGGTTTTTTTCATAGAAAAATGTCAACTCCCGTGATATAATTAGTGTTAGTACAGAAAATAAATTTTTAAGACGCAATCTGAAAATCAAAAATGCGGCTATATATATTTTACATTATTTCCGTTTAAAACACAAACACAATTCTGCTAAAATTTAAACCGAATATTAAGTCAAATCTGTTAATAACAACCGCAATTTTTATTGTGCCTTAATAATGCGGCATAAAGATAAAATTCAATATGATAACTACATAACCGTTTTATTTTCTGATATTAAAATTAACTTATATAAGGGGGAGTAATTATGGTTTTTGTTACCGGTGATACCCACGGTGAATATATACGCTTTGAAAATAAAAAACTTAAAAAGCTCACGGAAAATGACTGCCTTATCATATGCGGTGACTTCGGATTTATATGGAATAATTCAAAAAGTGAAAAAGCTAATCTCAAAAAAATATGCGAAAAACGGTATAAGACATTGTTTGTAGAGGGTACGCACGAAAATTTTTCACTTTTATCAACCTACCCCGTTGTAAAAATATTCGGCGGACGTGCAAGAAAAATAGGCGGAAATCTCTATCAGCTTTTAAGGGGAGAAATATATAACATAGAAGGAAAGAGCTTTTTTGCTTTTGGCGGCGGTGACAGCCTTGACAAAGAAATACGGCGTGAAAACGGAACATGGTGGAAAGACGAATTGCCGTCAATGATAGAAATGCAGTATGCGGTAGAAAATCTTGATAAAGCAGACAGAAAAGTAGATTATGTCATAACCCACGAACCTTCTCTGACGGACATGGCTCATGTCAATCGTACCTGCCGTGTAAATCCTCTTTCTACATTCTTTGATGAATTAGAGCATAATATAACCTATAAAAGGTGGTACTTCGGAAGTCTTCACATAAACAAAAAACTGAGTAAAAATGCGCATTGCCTTTTTACCGATATAGTAAGAATTTTCTGAATGTAATCATTACCCTTGTATAAAAATAAAAAATATGCTATCATTCATATAGAATGATTAAGATAAAGAAAGGAAAATTATTATGAAATTAGGAATAGTAGGTCTGCCGAATGTCGGCAAAAGCACACTTTTTAATGCTATAACAAATGCGGGGGCGCAATCGGCAAATTATCCCTTCTGTACAATAGAGCCTAATGTCGGAGTTGTAGCAGTTCCCGACAAAAGACTTGATGAGCTTGCAAAAATGTATGAACCGGATAAATATACTCCCGCCACAATAGAATTTGTCGATATTGCAGGTCTGGTAAAGGGTGCATCAAAAGGCGAGGGACTGGGAAACAAATTTCTTTCCAATATACGTGAGGTAGATGCAATAGTCCATGTTGTGCGCTGTTTTGAAAACGACGATATAATTCATGTTGACGGAAATATAGATCCGAAAAGGGATATTGACACCATTAACGTTGAGCTTATTCTTTCGGATATTGAAATACTTGAAAGAAGGATTGACAAAACACAAAAACTGATAAAAGGCGATAAGAAATATCAGGCGGAATATGACTTTTTTAAAAGGGTAAAAGATGCGCTTGACGAGGGCAAACCGGCACGTTCGGTCGAGTGTACGCCCGAAGAGGCAGAGCTTCTTTCCACGGTATCACTTCTTACAAATAAACCCGTAATATATGCCGCAAACCTTAGTGACGGTGATTTCAAAAACGGATCGGCAGACGGCAATCCTTTCTTTGATACCGTAAAAAATATTGCTAAATCGGAAAATGCCGCAGTCCTGCCTATATGTGCTGAAATTGAGGCTGAAATATCGGGTATGGAAAATGATGAAAAGGAACTTTTCCTTTCGGAGATGGGGCTTGAGGAGTCCGGTCTTGACAGATTGATAAATGCCTGCTATGATCTTCTGGGACTAATATCATTTCTGACGGCAGGAAAACAGGAAGTGAGAGCGTGGACTATAACAAAGGGAACAAAAGCGCCGCAGGCAGCAGGAAAAATACATACCGATTTTGAAAGAGGTTTTATACGTGCAGAAGTAGTTTCCTATGATGAGCTTATGGAATGCGGTTCTATGACCGCTGCAAAAGAAAAGGGACTTGTTCGTTCGGAGGGCAAGGATTATGTTATGAAAGACGGGGATATCGTTCTTTTCAGATTTAATGTGTAATATGAACTAAAAAAAATAAAATGGCTTCGTTTAACAAAATTCAAACGAAGCCATTTTATTATTCCGAATTTCACAATGACTCAAATGCACCTTCCGCAAAATCCTCCGCAATATCCGCAAGATGCACGGGATATACACATTCGTCACACATCAGCCTGCACAAACGATCAACCGACCCTAAATCTTCCGAAATATCATTGACACAGCTGTATTCACTATTATCGTCATTGTATATTTTTATACCGTAAACTATGGCATTGCCATACTCTTCAATAAATATTGATCTGCAGGTTATCTCATAATTATATTGACTGTTTTTATATATGAATAAACCGGCAGACATCATCGGTTTCATCTCCTGACAATATATTTTTTAAAGTTTTCGTCACGGTTACAGCTTGTCTTAAAAGACAAAGCCTTTTAAGATGTAAAAAATGCAGAAATTACGGATAAAATTAGTCGAAAAAACTGACGGCTGTATGATATACACAATATAAAAATCTTCTTTCGGTTTTTTTCGTACTATATCCCGCCCGGAAATATCCAAAATCATTACATCTACTTATTTATTGTAGCAAAACAACCGTTACCGTAACGTTATTTTTTATGCTAATTTTTAATTTTTTTAATTTTTTTCTCACCTGTTTTTCTTGCAAGATATACTATCGGCGTGTCACAAATACTTGTCACTATGAATATAACATAACTTGACAGCATTATACTTATAAGTGTTGAAAAATCATATGTACCGATAAATGCCAATAATGTAAACAATGCCGTATTAAGGATCTGGGAAATAAGAGTTGACCCGTTATTTCTTATCCACAAAAATTTTTTCCTGTCACCGCTCAATTTTTCGGTTAATTTCCACCATGCGTGATACAGTTGAACGTCCATAAATTGAGATACCGCATATACAAGAAGTGATGACAGCATCATTCTCGGAGTATTTGAAAATACTTCCCTTATCGACGGCATAATAAAATCAGACTCGGACGGTACATAAAGCATCCAGCTTTGTGTTATGATAACAAAAAACAGCGAAGAAAAAATTCCCAAAATCACGGCTCTGTTAGCGTCCTTTTTACTTTCGTTTTCGCTTAGTATATCCGTTATAAGAAACGTAACCGCAAAAAGCACATTTCCGAGTGTCTGTTCCATACCGAATGCATTTACCATTATAAGACATTCGATATTTGCCGTTATTGTAGCTATGATCGTTATAGCATAAAGACCGTATTTCCCGAAAAATTTATAAGCCGGTAAAACCGATCCGAATATTACAACAAGTGATAATGTTAAAAGTATCTCATTTGTATATGTTCCAAATATGGGATTCATTTCAAAAACACCTCCTGAACCTTTGTGCCTATTCCAAATTCAAGATTATCCATCAGTATATCCACCCTGTCATTATCCCGATAGATTGGTGCAATTTTATCGGTAAATATTTTTATCACATTAGTATCGGGTTCGACAGCAGTAGAATTTTTGTTCATTATATTTATACAGACCCTTTCAAAATTTTCAAGACCTGTTTCAATATCCCTTTGCATACTTTCCTCTGTCTGACCGTTTATTCCGAAAAGCAGGCATATCTCATCGGCAAATTCCGCTATTTCCTTAACTTCCGCAAAACCGAAGCCTTTATTGAGATAATGCTCTCGGTATTCCTTATCAAAGGTTTCAACTCCCGTTTTTATTTTAAGGGTTATCCCCTTTTCGGCAAAATATTTTTTTGCCTGTATTGATTTATTTTTGTAAATATAATGACTTTCAAAATAAAGTGTTTTTATTCCTTTTTCAAGACATATTTTTTCTGTAAGGTCAAGTGTTTTTTTATCAAGCTCTGCAAAGCTGCCCGAATTTATTACCTCAAGTTTTTTATAAACTCCGGTAACATTTTGCAGCACCTCGCTGTTAAGACGGAAATTTTCCTCCTCATCTTTACAAAAATCCAAATGATAATCGCAATAGATACATTTTTTCCATTTGCACCCGCTTCCTCTCAAAAGTACAATTTCCCTCGGATTTTTATTTTCAATGATACTGTATCTGTTCATAATAAACTGCTGTCTCCTATCTGAAATAATTTTATGAACCAATTTCAGAAAAATTAAAAAGGGGCGCACTACGGCGTCCCTTTCATAAATCTCCCATGCGGTACGAACAAAAAAGACCGTACCGCTGTTTCCCGTAGTTTTGTTTTAGGTCAGGATGGTTCCGAACTGACCGAATATTTTGTTTTTGTCATGAATAAATGTTATTCTTCAATATTTTCCTTATCGGATATTTCCTCGGAAATATTTGAACTGTCAGCCTCATCAACAGCTTGTGCATTTTCCTCGCTGTCATCATGCGGGGCTCTTGCAATAGTCGCAACCTTACTTCCGTCACCCGTTTTCATAACTATAACACCCTTTGACGGTCTTGCGCATATTCTTATCGAAGATGCCTCTATTCTGATGATAATACCGTTATCGGAAATAATTATTATATCATCGTCAATATCAACTGCTTTTATTGCCGCAACTTTTCCGAATTTATCCGTATGATAATTTGTAAGACCAAATCCGCCTCTTGATTGGATACGGTAATCCTCCTTATTTGAAAGTCTGCCGTAACCTGTTTCAGATACCGTAAGTATAAGAGCGCCCTCCCTAAGCATTGACATTCCTATAACGCTGTCATCTCCTCTTAGGGTTATTGCTTTAACTCCCCTTGCTGTTCTTCCCATAGTCCTTACATCGGTTTCCTTAAAACGTATAGCCATACCGTTTCTTGTTGCAACAAGAAGCTCACTTTGTCCGTCAGTAAGTCGTACCCATACAAGCTCATCGTCATCATCAAGGTCAATGGCAATAAGTCCGCCCTTACGGTTGCTGTAAAATTCTTTTGTTGCAGTCCTTTTTATAATACCCTTTTTGGTTATCATAACAAGGTATTTATCCTCATCACCGTTTTCGGGTATCCTTATCATTGATGTAACCTTTTCCTCACTGTTCAGCGGAAGCAGGTTATTGATATTCATTCCCTTTGATGTTCTTGAACCTTCGGGTATCTCATAGCATTTGAGTCTGTAAACCTTACCCATATTTGTAAAGAACAGAACATGGTCATGTGTTCCTATGACGAACATATCCGTTGCAATATCCTCATCACGCCTGTTCATTCCGCTTATGCCTCTTCCGCCTCTGCGCTGCGTATGGTATGTATCTATTTTTTGTCTTTTAACATATCCCAAGTTGGTCATTGTAAGAACACAATCCTCATACGGGATAAGATCCTCAATATCTACTTCACCGCTTACGGCTGCTATTTCTGTACGGCGCTCATCATTATATTTCTTCTTGATTTCTCCGAGTTCGGTTTTTATAATACCGAGCAACATTTCTCCGTCCTCAAGTATTTTCTTGTAATAGTCAATTTTTTCAAGAAGCACCCTAAGCTCTTCCTCAATTTTTTCTCTTTCCAGACCTGAAAGCTGTCTTAATCTCATATCAACTATTGCTTGAGTCTGTACATCATCAAGTCCGAAACGTTCGGAAAGTCTTTGCTTTGCCGTGGGTGTATCCTTTGAGGAACGTATTATCTTTATAACCTCATCAATAAAATCTATTGCAATTTTCAGACCCTCAAGTATATGAGCCCTTTCTTCCGCTTTTTTCAGATCATATACTGTTCTTCTTGTGATAATCTCAACCTGAAAATCAATATAATTCTGTATAATATCCTTGAGGTTAAGAACCTTCGGAACACCGTTTACTATTGCAAGCATAATAATTCCGAATGTTACCTGAAGCTGCGAATACTTGAACAGATTATTGAGAACTATTTGAGGTGAAGCCTCTCTTTTAACGGTAATTTCGATATACATACCGTTTCTGTCCGAATGATCCTCAATACTTGATATTCCCTCGATCTTCTTGTTTTTTGCCATTTCATCTATACTCGAAACAAGCTCGGATTTATTTACCTGATAAGGTATCTCCGTAACGGCTATTTTAAATCTGCCGTTTTTATCCTCAACGATTTCCGCTTTTGCTCTTACTGTAATTTTTGCCCTGCCTGTCGCATAAGCCGCACGGATACCGCTCTTTCCCATTATTATGCCGCCTGTCGGAAAATCAGGGCCTTTTATATATTGCATAATATCCTCAAGACCTGCATCGGGATTATCTATTACACAACATACTGCGTCTATGACCTCCCCAAGATTATGCGGGGGAATATTTGTAGCCATACCAACGGCTATACCCTTTGAACCGTTTACAAGAAGATTTGGAAATCTTGACGGAAGAACCGAAGGCTCTTTACGGCTGTCATCATAGTTAGGAATGAAATCCACCGTATCCTTATCTATATCCGTCAGCATTTCAACGGAAATCTTACTCATTCTTGACTCGGTATAACGATAAGCAGCAGGCGGGTCGCCGTCGACAGATCCGAAGTTTCCGTGACCGTCAACGAGAATATACCTCATTGAAAAATCCTGAGCCAGACGAACAAGTGCATCATATACGGAACTGTCACCGTGCGGGTGATATCTGCCAAGCACGTTACCGACTGTCGTTGCACATTTTTTATAGGGTTTATCCGGCGTCAGCTTAT
This sequence comes from uncultured Clostridia bacterium, assembly GCA_947589415.1. Lineage (GTDB taxonomy): Bacteria > Bacillota > Clostridia > Oscillospirales > Acutalibacteraceae > UBA1213. Next base: position 31,304 of record CANQBP010000008.1, on the reverse strand, counting down.
CCTCATACTGCGAATAAAGTATTCTCCTATGTACCGGCTTCAATCCGTCACGGACATCAGGAAGGGCACGGGAAACAATTACCGACATGGAATAATCAAGAAATGATTTCTTCATTTCCTTTTCTACATCTACATTTATAATCTTCGTATTGGACAATGTTTCTTGTATATCCAAAATCAGTACCTCCTCAGGTATTTTTTGTTTACTGTTCTTTTATTACCGCATTACTCAATTCTTCGTAAAGCTCCGGCATTATCTTTTTAATATTTACGGGCTTGAAATCTTTAGAGCTTACAAATCCGTGAAACGTTTTTCCTTCCGCCATCAGCTCTCCGTTCAGCATAACCCTATACGAAAAATGTATTTTTGCAAAACTCATTTTTGACAGATATGTTTCTATCGTAACAACATCTTCATAATGTACAGGCTTTATATATCTGCATTCAAGTCCTGTCAAAGGCAGCATTATGCCTTTTTTTTCAAGCTCCGAATATGATGTTCCGGACATTTTTATAAATTCCGTTCTTGCCGCCTCAAACCATACGGGATAGACCGAGTGATGTATTATTCCCATCATATCGGTTTCAGCATATCTTGCCGTGATTTTAAGCATATTGATTTTTTCCATAATAACACCTCAAAAATCAGCAGGTTGTGTACCGGATTTGAGTATCGCACTTATCTCGTTATATACTTCCGGTTCAATGACCCGCTTTGGAATAACAAATGTCCTGTCCTTTTCCGTGAAGATCATAATAATACCGTCTTTTTCCTCAATGTATGATCTCCCGTCAAGAAGTATTGACCATTTTCCCTCGCCGTTGCCTATATCTATATGCGTAGGATATATCTCGGCTTCTATCGTCTTACCGTCAGCCATCATTTTAGCCATATTTTTCATGTAAAAATGAGGAACTGTACATATGGCTGCTATTGTGACAAGGCAAACTATCCCAAAGAAAATATTATAATCATTATACTGCGACTCGGTCGTGAAATAAACAACAAAGAATATAACCGCCGCAACAGCCAATATGATACACTGAAAAAATGCTCTCGGCCCTTTTGTTTTAATAACTCCGCTATGATTCAGGCAGGTATATATCTCATCTCTGGTGAGTACATACGAAATTCTGAATCCCGTTTCAGGTATTTCATACTCTTCCGTGTCGTCATCACTTATAAATTCGGCTTCAGAGCCGTCCCAATCGGGATTTTCCAAATTATTTTCTTCAAGCTCCGTTTTTTCTCCCTCTTCAGGTTTGACAGAATCATTATCACTCATTTATCATTTTCCTTTTATTTATAAATTTTTTTAATACGGCTATATATCGAGGTTCTGAACATATTTCGCATTTTTCTCTATAAATTCTCTTCTCGGTTCAACCTTATCCCCCATAAGGATTGTGAATATCTCATCAGCAGCGGCTGCATCTTCCAATTCTACCCTAAGCATTATTCTTGTTGCCGGATCCATTGTTGTTTCCCAAAGCTGTTCGGGATCCATTTCACCAAGACCTTTATATCTTTGAATTTCATAATTTCCGCCGAGTTGAGCCATTATCTTATCTCTTTCCTCATCGGTATATGCATAGAAATGCTCATTTTTACCTTTGGTTATTCTGTAAAGCGGCGGCTGCGCTATATAGACATGACCCTCCTCAAGCAAAGGTCGCATAAATCGGAAAAAGAATGTCAGCATAAGCGTTCGGATATGCGATCCGTCAACATCGGCATCTGCCATTATTATTATTTTTCCGTAACGGAGCTTTGTCAGGTCTATTTCATCTCCGATACCGCATCCGAGAGCCGTTATTACGGGCATCAGCTTATCATTTCCATATACTTTGTCAAGCCTTGCCTTTTCTACGTTAAGCATCTTTCCCCAAAGCGGAAGTATTGCCTGAAAACGTCTGTCACGACCGCCCTTTGCGGAACCTCCTGCCGAATCTCCCTCTACGATATATATTTCTGTTTCGTCAACATTTTTTGACTGGCAGTCTGCGAGCTTTCCCGGAAGTCCTGCTCCCTCCATGGCTGTTTTTCTTCTTGCAAGATCTCTTGCTTTTCTTGCCGCCTCTCTTGCCTTTGCGGCAAGGATAACTTTATCAAAAATTGCCTTTGCCGTTGCGGGATTTTCTTCAAGATACTGTTCGAGTTTATCGCTTATCAGCTTATCAACGAGTGTCCTTACAGATGTATTTCCGAGTTTTGCCTTTGTCTGGCTCTCAAACTGCGCATCTTTCAGCTTTACGCTTATTACCGCCGTAAGACCCTCTCGTATATCTTCACCGTTAAGACTCTTTTCGCCCTCTTTTATTATATTGAATTTTCTTGCATAATCATTCATTACTCTTGTAAGGGCTCTTTTAAAACCTTCTTCGTGAGTACCGCCGTCCGTTGTATGTATATTATTTGCAAACGAAAGTAAAAGCTCATTATAGCTGTCGTTATATTGCATTGCTATTTCCGCCGACTCGGTATCGTCATCATTTTTTATTGAAAAATGCATAACATCATCATGAATGACATCAAGACCTCTTTTTTTATGCACATATTCTACAAAGCTCGAAACACCGCCCTCATAGCAAAATCTATCACTCTGAATATTTTCGGGATCTCTTTTGTCCGTAAGCTGTATATTTATTCCCGCATTAAGAAAAGACTGCTCTCTAAGTCTGACGGATAATACTTCATAATCATAGGTCGTAGTTTCGGTAAATATTTCGGGATCGGCCTTAAATGTGACAACCGTACCTCTCCTGCTGCTCTCACCTATTACTTTAAGTTCACTCACGGTATTTCCCTTTTCAAAGCGTTGATGATATATCTTACTTCCGTCATATACCTCAACCTCCGTCCATTCGGACAGCGCATTGACAACTGATGCACCTACACCGTGGAGTCCTCCGGCTACCTTATATCCGCCGCCGCCGAATTTTCCTCCCGCATGGAGAACGGTAAATACTACCGTTACGGCAGGAATACCGAGTTTCGGCTGTATTCCTACCGGAATACCTCTTCCGTCGTCACTGACTTTTATTATATCTCCGGGAAGTATTTCGACACTGATCATTTTGCAATATCCCGCAAGAGCCTCATCAATGGAGTTATCTACTATTTCATAGACAAGATGATGAAGTCCTCTCGGTCCTGTCGAGCCTATATACATACCGGGTCTTTTTCTTACCGCCTCAAGACCCTCAAGAACTTGTATTTCAGCGGCTCCGTAATCCTGTGTTGTTTGAGAAATTTCATTTATTTCCATATTTTACTCCTTTTCCTATCTGGAAATTTTTCGGTTGAGCATTTCTATTTTTTTCTTTTCGGATTTCTTTATTTTTTCAGCTTTAAATCTTACCGTAAGAGGAAGAATAAGCACGGCAGCAGTCACAACCGAAATATTCATCAGTATAAGCACGGGCATATTGATATTATCGCTTGCAAAAAATATAAGTAAATTTATGCATACAAGAATTATACACACAACAGATATCAATATCAATCTGCCCCTTGTTTTATATACTCTGTATTTCTTTTTACAGTGATAACAAAACCTCTCCCCCTGCTTCATAGCGGAAACCTCCGCATAGCTGTATACCGCATGGCAGTGGGGACATACCGGAAGCCTCAGCAATGCCATCACTCCTATATATCATTTTCGTCATCGGGTTTTCCGTATATGAATGAAACTTCATTTTCGTTTTTTACATCTGAAACATCTGAAACATCATTTTCTTCATTTATTTCATCTTTTTGTGAATTTGTATTTTGATACATAAACGAAACCTCACCCGAACTGTCCGGTAAAGTTTCTTCCGTCCGTTTTTCGGGTTCGGGAGCTTCATATACGGGACTTACGTCTTTAACGGCATTTGATTTATCATTTTCTTTTTTCACATCTGCGGAAATATCTATATCTATTCCCGAATTGATATCTATGTTTCCGTCTGTCGGGAAAAGATTTTCGGAATATTCCTCGGAATAATTTTCATCTGCCGATTTCATACTGGTCTTTGCTTTCATAAAGTTTGAGCTGAACTGCTCTCCCACATTAAGTTCTATCGGTTTTTCCTGTTTTTTAATGTGTTGTTTTCTGTCCTCCAAAACGGGTTCGAGTTTTCTTTTAAGTTTATTTACAGCCGATTTGTCATTACACGGTTCGAGTTTTATAAAAAACGGACACACAATGTAAAAAATGAGATATGGAAGGAAAACGATTATTATTCCCCATATGTTATCATGTGCCATATATGTCGAAAGCGTCAATACAAATATCAGCGACAATACAACAGCTATTCCCCCTATTCCGTATAGGGCTCTGTGTATAACCACATTCGATATGCATTTACACCCGGAGCAACAATGTTCTCCCTTTGTTTTGAGAACTCCTGCTCCGAAATATGACACCTTTCTGTGACAATACGGACATTCCGTAAGCAGATTTTTAGCCATACTATTTCATTCCTTTCCGAATTGTTCCAATCTTTTTATAAAAGTCGCCGGTGCAGGCTGACAGATATATAAATTATGCTCACCATTCCTTTCACATACAACAAAGGATTTCGGGAGATCGTCGGAAAGTGTTTCAGCCTTTCCTTTTTTTTCGGCATAGGTCAAAAAATCCCTTGTCTTATACGATACGGTTGCATTATCGAGATCGAATATCCCTACTATTTCATTGGTCATGACGGTAATGTCACCCCCTAAATGAAGATACATATTTTCTCACCTCAATATATTATCCTGCCGTTTTCCATGCGAATCATGTTTTCGGCATCTACAAACGGTTCACAACAGGTTATAAATATCTGCATATTGCTCAACTCTTTCAAAAGATAATTTCTTCTCGTATTGTCAAGCTCACTTAATACATCATCAAGGAGTACCACGGGATTTTCTCCCTTTACATTTCCTATGCCGGACGCTTCCGCCAATTTCAGTGCAAGCACGGCACTTCTCTGCTGACCTTGTGAACCGAAATTTCTCGCTTCCATTTCGTTTATTTTTACCGTAAGATCATCTCTATGTACACCGACTGTTGTATAACCGCAGTATATATCATCATTTTGTCTGTTTCTAAGGGCATCAAGCATAACATCGAATATTTCCTCACGGCTCATATTTTCATCTGCTTTGTAATGCATCTTGTATTCAAGACTCAACCTTTCCTTTCCCGAACTTATCCCGTTATAAAATTTTATCGCCGGTTCGGTCAGCATTTTTATATATTTTATTCTTTGAACGGCAATTGCCGAGCCTTCTTCGGATAATCTTTCATTCCATATGTCAAGTGTATCCTCAAGCTCCCTATGTCGGGGTATATCTTTCAAAAGCGCATTCCGTTCGCTCAATATTTTTTTATATCTTGACAAAAGGACTGCATATGAAGGCTTTATCTGACATATAGCTCCGTCTATAAAATTTCTTCTTTCATCGGGGCCGTTTTTTATGAGAGTAAGATGATCGGGTGAAAAAACCACCGCACAAAAGCTGCCGACAATTTGCGACAGACTGTTTTTCGGCACGTCATTAAGCACGGGCAGTCTTTTTCCCCCGTTTATGGCAAATTTTATCGTTTGTTCTCTTTCTTTAGTCTGAAAGCATAATTCTATATCCGCCTTGTTTTTACCGAATGTTATAAGCTCGTTTTCTTTTGAACCTCTGAAAGATCTTCCTCCCGTAAACAGCCATAAGCATTCGATAAGGTTTGTTTTTCCCTGAGCGTTTTCACCGTATATTACATTTATCCCGCTTGACGGACAATATACCGTATTTTCAAGATTTCTGTAATTTTCCGTTTTCAGACTTCTTACGTACACTCATGACACCTCAAAAACAGTATTTTCAAATTCTGCAGTATCTCCCCTTCGGAGTTTTTTGCCCCTCATTGTGCAAACTTCCCCGTTTACTTTTACTTTTCCGTTTTGAATAGCAATTTTAGCCTGTCCGCCCGTTGAACAAAGTCCTGTCAGCTTCATAGCGCTGTCGAGCTTTATATATTCTTCTTTCGGATCAAGCTCTACTAAGAGATGTTTCATTTTGATAACCTCATCGGCATAAGCATAAACAGAAAGCTGTTACCCTCTGTCGGCTTTATAACTATTGCCTTCGTTGCACCCGATAGCTCCATTATGATCTCGTCTGTTTCACAATAACGAAGAGCGTCAAGAAGAAATTTATTGTTAAATCCTATTTCTATCGGCTCGCCTGTCATTGAAACGCTTAAACTGTCATTTGCCTGACCCAGCGGAGTATTACAGGTTGCTTTTATTTCGTTGTTGTCTATTGTGCATTTTATAGGACTTTTCATTTTGTCCGTAAGCATAAGTGACATTCTTTCTATTGTTTCCGTGAATATTCTTGTATTTATTCTAAGCTCGGTAGTGTGTAATTTTGGTATCGAGCCCCTGTAATTTATAAATTCGCCCTCTATAAGACGTGAAATAACACGGTAATTACCGATTTCAAACATAATATGGCGTGTTCCCGAAATAATATCCGTTTTTTCGTCACTTTTATCCGATATCAGTCTGTTTATTTCTACAAGTGATTTTCCCGGTACAATAAAAGATTTTTCTATGCTGCAGTCAATTTTTTCGGTTCTCATTGCTAATCGGTATCCGTCAAGGGATATCATTTTTATCGTACCGTTTCCTATTTCAAACAATGTACCCTTATTTGTCGGTTTGATATCGTTTTCTGCAACCGCATAAATCGTCTGTCTTATCATACTGCCTAAAATATCTTTATCTACCGATATTTTATCATCGCTGTTTATGACGGGTATCTCCGGATAGTCCTCGGGCGGAAGTCCAACCAATTTATAATCTACTCTTCCGCTGTTGATATATACTATGTTTTTGGAGTCAACTTCAATGGTTATGTTATCCTCCGGCATTTTTCTTATTATATCCGAAAACAGTCTTGCCTTTATGACTGTACTGCCTTCTTCTATGACCATAGCGTCTATTTCGGTCGTTATACATATTTCAAGATCGTATCCGTAAAGTTCTATCTTGTTATTTGCACATTTAATAAGTATTCCTTCAAGTGCAGGCATAGTCGTCTTTGAGGATACTGCTCTTTGAACATTTGTAACGGCTTCGGTCAGTTTATTTCTGTTACACTGAAATTTCATTCGTTTTCTTCCTTTCGACGGAAATTTATTATAGATAGGGATATATTTTTTAGGAGTAGTAATAGGGGGTGTGGAATTGTTGAAACTTTTATTTTTTTCCGATTTTTTCCCGTGTTTTTATTTTTTTCCCATGTTGAAGTACGGTTCGGATTGAGTTTATAATATTTTGAAAAATTTAGCTTTTTAACTTTTCTGTTGAATTATGTTTGTGGAATGTTGAAAACTCCGTTAAATTTTTCAGCAGCCGAAAAATTAAAATTCAACCGATAATGTTGAATTGTTTATTTCTTTTCAACATTATTTTTTTGCTATATTGTTTATGATGTCGTTTACTGTTGCTTTAAGTTTGGGGTCTTTTTCCATATTCTTTTCTATTTGTTTAAGTGCATATACTATTGTAGAATGATCCCTTCCTCCAAATTCATCTCCTATATTATTCATGGACATATCCATAAGCTCTCTTACCGCATATATAGCTATCTGTCTTGCGTTTGAAATATTTGAATTTCTTTTTGAGGAGCGTATGTCGTTGCTTGTTACTCCTAAGTGTCTTGCTACTTCCTCTATGACCATATCCACGGTCAGCGGCGGCGGCTGATCGTTGTTCAGTATTTCGGAGATGGTTTTTTGTGCTATATTTATGTTTATCTTATCTCCGTAAAGCTGATTTTTGGCTTTCAGCTTCTTTACGACACCCTCAAGCTGCCTTATATTTGATTTTAGCCTTGTTGCTATATACTCCGTGACGTCATCGGGAAGTTCAATTTGTAAAAGCTCCGCTTTTCTTCTTATTATGGCTATCCTTGTTTCAAAGTCCGGCGGCTGTATATCGGCTATAAGACCGGATTCAAAACGGCTGCGGAGTCTGTCCTCAAGTGTTTTTATTTCTTTTGGAGGACGGTCTGATGTAAGGACTATCTGACTTTTTGTTTCATACAGGCTGTTAAATGTGTGGAAAAACTCTTCCTGCGTGGAATCCTTTCCTCCTATAAACTGTATGTCATCGACAAGCAGCACATGAGATTTCCTATACTTTTGCCTGAACTCGATGTTTGATTTTGTCATAATCGCCTCGATCAGTTCATTGGTAAAATCTTCGCCTTTTACGTAGACTATATCTTTTTCGGGGTGATTTTTATGAATTTCGTTTCTTATTGCATAGAGAAGGTGGGTTTTTCCGAGTCCGGAGTTTCCGTATATGAACAACGGATTATATGCTCTTCCGGGATTGGTCGCAACGGCAAGTGATGCCGCATGGGCAAATTTGTTAGACGAGCCGACTATGAATGTATCAAAGGTAAATTCGTAATCTTCGTCAACCGTTGTTTCATTTTTTCTTGTTGTTTCGTTGTTTATTTCTTCGGGTACTATTATCGCAATATCGAGATCTGCACCGAATACATTTTTTGCGGCTTCCTTCAATAGCTTCATATAAATTGTCATCAGTATATTGCGCTGAAAATCCGATTTCACCATCAGAATTATTTTTCCGTCCGTGAGGTCAAACTTCAAAGGCTCAATATTCTGTAACCAGGACTTATATGCTACTTCCGTTACGTGCTGCTTGCAATATTCGCATATGAGAGCCCAGGCTTCATTAAATGAATCCATAAGTTGATTTCTCCTGTTTCTTTAGTTTTTTATTATTTTTGTTTCCTTGATTTTAAAAAATCAGCCGGGCTGCCGATACATATTCGACAGTATTTCGCTGAAAGACAGCTTTGATATTTCTAATCCCGCAATCAAGCAAACACTTATACAAGTTAATTATAGCATAATAATTTTTATATTTCAAATCTTTTTATTACATTACCGTTATTTTTAATATTATGTTGAATATCGGTCCGCGCAGTTATAAAAAATATTTAGTATTGCCGTATAATACCGTTTAAAATTGTGATATTCATAAAAAATTACGGCGGGCGGTCCAATTTTTTTAAATTATTATTGACAGATGCCCGTTTTATAGTTTATAATTTTACGGTGCAGGGTTTTTGTATGTATATGTAGTCGGTTTTTGCTATATGAAAGTACCATTTTTCCCTGTATTGTAATTAAGTGACCCGTGTCGATATACTATATCGGCTGTTCCCGCATCGTGCGGGGAGGTTTTCCGTTAAGACGGAAGGCTGTCATATATTTGTTAAATTTTGTTTTGAAAGACAGGAGGAGGAATTTTTATGCTGAGAACATACCAGCCGAAAAAGCTGCATAGGAAGAAGGAACACGGCTTCAGAAAGAGAATGTCTGATTCCAACGGCAGAAAGGTACTTGCAAGACGCAGAGCAAAGGGAAGAAAAAGACTTACATACTGATCAGATATTCCCGTGCAGAACGGCCGATCGGATAAACGGAGGGACTGATTGTTTTGAGTGATATCATCACTTTGAAGAAAAATAATGACTTTCGTAGATTGTACTCCAAGGGTCGATCCTATACTTCATCTGTGCTTGTCACCTATGTAAGAAAAAACCGATTGGGTAAAGTCAGGATCGGGATTACTGTGAGCAAAAAAATCGGAAATGCCGTTTTACGCAGCAGATCACGCAGAATTATCAGAGAAGCCTATCGAATATTGTCAGATGATGTCAGTTTGGGTTATGATCTGGTTTTCGTTGCAAGAGGAAAAACTCCGTATGTTAAAATGGGGGATATTCTGCGGGTTATGAAAAAAGAGCTGAGGGAAGCGGGTGTTTTAAAGTGAAGCGCCCGCTTGTTTGGCTTATCAGATTTTATCAGAAAAACATTTCTTCCAAAACTCCTCCGTGCTGCAAGTATTACCCTACCTGTTCTTCGTATGGCATAGAGGCTATAAACAGATTTGGCGCTCTTAAAGGAAGTGCGCTGACAATTTGGAGAATACTGCGCTGTAATCCGTTTTCAAGGGGAGGATATGATCCCGTTCCCGAAAAGAAAATCAGAAATAAGCGCATTTTATATGGAAAGAATAGTCCCTTTAAGGAATGATGAAGGTTAAGTAAAAGGGCGAAGGGAATGATTTTTGGTTAATGGATTTTATATTTAATTTTATCGGAAGTATTTTCGGTTACGTTTTGTGGTTCGCTTTCTACCTGTTTAAAAATTACGGTATTGCAATCATAATATTTACTTTGCTGACAAGAATCCTTATTTTTCCGTTTTCGATAAAGCAGCAAAAATCTATGGCATCAAATATGCGTTTTCAGATGAAGCAGCGAGAAATCATGGAAAAATATAAAAATAACAGACAAAAGGCAAATGAAGAAATTCAAAAGCTCATGGAAAAGGAAAATATAAAGCCGTCATTCGGCTGTATGCCTATGATTGCACCGATGATTATTATGTTCGGTGTGCTTTATTCGGTAAGAAATCCTTTGAGCAACACACTTCATATTGCTTCGGAAAAGGTTAGCGCAGCTCTTAACAGTATTGCCGCACTTCCGGGTGTCGGTACGGCAATTAACAGTCAATACGGGGAAATAAGCATAATAAAATATTTCGGTTCACTTAAAAACTACCTTGTGGACGCAAACGGAAATTCACTTTTTAACCCCGCTGAAACCGAAAAAATAGACGAATTCAGCAAGGGTTTTAATTTCTTGGGGCTTGATTTGCTTGCAACACCGAGTGAATGCTCGTTTCAGTCTATGATGTGGCTGATACCCGTACTTTGTTTTTTGACATCTGTTGCAAGTATGTTGATTATTCAAAAAATGAACGGAACAAAAATTCAGGGCTGCATGATTATAATGATATTCTTTATGCCCTTGTTCAGCACATGGATAGCGTATATTGTTCCCGGAGCAGTCGGTTTTTATTGGATCGTTTCTACGGTTATAGGTTTTGTTCAATCTATTGTTTTGAACAAATTTTATAATGCTGCCGTCATAGAGGCTAAGACCGAAGCGCAAAGAATTGTTTTGCGAAGGCAGCAGGAAGCGGAAGTGGCTTACGTTGAAGTAGAGGGATATGTTGCACCGTCCGAACTTATGAAACAGATACAGTCTGACGATAAACGTACAAAGTCCGTAAGTAAAAAGCAGAAAAGTAAAAAGTCGAACAGCAACAACAGCAGCAGTTATCAGGGAAGAAAAAGATAAACCGGGAGGTTATTTGGTTATGATAAAAGAAGTTATGATTACGGCGGATTCCGTTGAGGAAGCAAAGGCGCAGGCTGTACAGCAGCTTGCGACCGAAAATGTCGAGATTGAGGTTATTAAACAGCCGGAAAAGAAAAAATTCGGTATTTTTGGCGGAAGTCCCGCAGTTGTTAGAGCATATACGGTTTTGCCGCCGCTTGAGTCGGCAAAGGAATATCTTAAAAATATTCTTGAACTTATGGGAATAGGAAATGTTGTTGTCACTTCTGACGAAGCAGACGGCGGTGCGGTTCTCAATATTGAAGGCGATGAAATAGGTTTTGTTATAGGTCATAGGGGAGAAACACTCGATGCGATACAGTACTTGACCGGGTTGGTTGCAAATCATGCAGACAGCGAATATTACAGAATTTCTATAAACATAGGCAATTACCGTGAAAAAAGAGAAAAAACACTTGAAATACTCGGAAGAAAACTTGCGTTCAAGGCTTGCAAGTCAGGTGTTAAAACTTCACTCGAACCTATGAATCCCTATGAAAGAAGAATAATACATACTGCCGTGCAAAGAGTCAGGGGAGCAATATCATGGAGTGAGGGAGAGGATCTGCGGCGCCATGTTGTTATAGGCCCCGATCCCGATTACAAACCCAATTACAGAGGCGGCTATAAGGGAAGAAACAACAGCTTTAACAGAGACGGTTCTTACAACAGAAAACCTCATTCGACAGGATATCAGCGCAGACAATATAGTGATGGCGAAGCTCACCCTCAAGACAGTATGTTCAGTACATTTGAAAATGATACTGATTTGGAAAAGGTGAGAGAAAGTATAAATGAACGTCCCGACACTTCACTTTACGGTCGTATAGATGTCAAAAAGTCCTCTGATGAGAGTGTTGGTGATATTTGATTTTTTTGTAATTAAATAATGCGGCGGAGTGCTTGAGCAGTCCCGGCTTTCGTCGGTGCTGCCGCTCCGCCGTTTGTTTATTTTTCGTGTTTTCAACAATAATATGATAAACTGTTGAAAATGTAAATTATACGGTTGGAGGTCATTATATTGGAGCATACGATTGCTGCTATATCCACACCTGTCGGACAGGGAGGTATGGGTGTAATAAGAATATCCGGTCAAGATGCACTCGGTATAGTCGACAGCATTTTTGAATCGGTATCGGGAAAAAGAGTAACCGAAATGAAAGGTTATACCGCATCATTCGGCAAAATATCGGATAACGGGGAACATATTGATGAGGTCGTTGTTCTCGTTTTCAGAGCGCCACTCAGCTATACGGGTGAAGATGTTGTTGAAATTTCATGTCACGGAGGTATCTACATAACAAAAAGGATATTGAGAGCAGTCCTCGGAAAAGGGGCAAAACCCGCGCAGCCGGGAGAATTTACAAAAAGGGCTTTTCTTAACGGAAAAATAGGTCTTACCGAAGCCGAATCCGTTATGGATATTATTTCGGCGGTCGGGGATCGTTCGGCAAGAGCGGCATTATCCGTGTTGGAAGGAAATCTTAGGAAAAGAATTGATAATGTCAAAGGAATACTTATTGATCTTGCCGCACATCTGTCGGCATGGGCGGATTATCCCGAAGAAGAAATTCCCGAAGTGGACGGACTTACGCTCAAAAACAGTCTTATATCTGCAAAGAAAGAGCTTGTTTCTCTGATAAATTCTTATGATGCGGGTAAGGTTATACGTGAGGGTGTCGATACCGTTATAGTCGGAAAACCTAATGTCGGAAAATCAACCCTTATGAATTTGCTGACGGGATTTGAACGTTCTATTGTTACAGATATTCCGGGAACAACAAGGGATATTGTTGAGGAAACCGTTATGCTCGGAGATATACCGTTAAGACTTTCGGATACTGCCGGAATACGTTCAACAGATGATCCCGTTGAAAGAATAGGTGTAAAGAGGGCAAAGAGCAGGTTATCGGCTGCCGGATTGATTTTTGCCGTATTTGATTCTTCAACGCCTTTATCCGATGATGATATGGAACTTCTCGATTTACTGAAAGATGCACCTGCGGTTGCCGTCATAAACAAAGCTGATCTTGATGTAAAAACAGATAGTGACTTCATAAAAGAGAAAATACGGCATACTGTATTTATTTCCGCAAAAACAGGCGAAGGTATTAAGGAACTTGAGCGTGAGGTGGGGGATATAGTTGGAACATCAAATCTTGATCCCTCGTTGGGCATACTTGCAACGGAGCGTCAATTTAATGATGCCGAGTCTGCTTTAAATTCCGTTGAAGAGGCATTATCCGCAATAGATGCGGGTATAACGCTTGATGCCGTTACAGTCATTATTGAAGATGCTATAAACAGCCTGCTTGAGCTTACCGGTGAGAGAGTTACCGAGGCAGTAGTTGACAAGGTATTTTCTCATTTTTGTGTAGGCAAATAATTTTGAATGTTCATGTTGCTGCGTATATTTTTATGCGCTTACATCTCATCAGAATATCAGAAACCGTATTATAATTAAATATTTTTAATGACCCGTCGGTATTTATTTTCTATCGGTCGGGTCATTTACTTTGTATTTTTAACAATACCATAAAATAACCCGACGGTTATAATTACGGATAACGGAAATAAAACTTCCCGATATTCTATATATGTTCCTGCCTTTTACACAAACTCCCGGTATTTATCGAATACCGAAAATTTATTCGGTCTGCGTATATCAAGAGTTTTAAATATGTTGTGTAACTTATGAAATACTATGTAATGTTTCACGTGAAACAGTGGAACGAACTGCAAGTGTTTTGCAAGTGTTTTTATTTACTACTGTACAATTCGGCATTTTTGTTTTATAATTATTAGGGTCAGTTTTTTAAATATTGAGATGACTGATATATTTCAAAATATTGGAGTTTGTTTTAAAATGAAATTTATTGCAGGAAAATTTGATGTTGCCGTTATCGGAGCAGGTCATGCGGGTATAGAGGCTGCCCTCGCTTCGGCAAGGCTTGGAAGTAAAACAGTTGTATTTACGATAAATATGGATGCCGTTGGTAATTGTCCATGTAATCCGTCAATAGGCGGTACTGCTAAGGGACATCTTGTGCGTGAGATAGACGCCCTCGGCGGAGAAATGGGTAAGGCGGCAGATGCCTGCTTTTTGCAAAGCAGAATGTTAAACAGGGGAAAGGGCCCGGCAGTACATTCACTTCGTGCGCAGATTGACCGACGTGCTTATAGTACAAGAATGAAGCATACTTTGGAACTTCAGGAAAATCTCGAACTCCGTCAGGCGGAAATAACCGAACTTGAAAAATCAAAAGACGGGGAATGGATACTTACAACAAGATTGGAGGCTCAATATAAGGCAAAGGCAGTTATCCTTGCAACAGGAACGTATCTCGGCGGCAAAATATATGTTGGCGATGTGTCATATAAAAGCGGTCCTGACGGTATGTTTCCGTCTGAATTTCTCCCCGACTCTCTTGAAAAGCTCGGTATGGAGATACGCAGGTTTAAAACGGGTACACCGGCAAGGGTGCTGCGTTCAAGCATTGATTTTTCCGACCTTGAAGAACAAAGCGGTGATGACCCTGTTGTGCCGTTTTCGTATGATACGGTCGAACCGGGAAAAAATAAGATAAAATGTTATGTCAGCAGAACCAATGAAAAAACTAAAAAGATAATACTTGATAACATCAGCCGTTCGCCTATGTATAGCGGCAAAATAGAGGGAACGGGGCCGAGATACTGCCCAAGCATAGAAGATAAGATAGTAAGATTTTCGGATAAGGAAAGTCATCAGCTTTTTATTGAACCGTGCGGTCTTGATACGGAGGAAATGTATATTCAGGGAATGTCATCATCACTTCCGGAAGATGTACAAATCGATTTTTACCATACAATAAAAGGTCTTGAAAACTGCGTTATAATGCGTCCGGCATACGCCATAGAATATTTTTGTGCCGATCCGATACAGATGAACAGGACACTTGAATTTAGGAATTTTCCGGGACTTTACGGTGCAGGTCAATTTAACGGCAGTTCCGGATATGAGGAAGCTGCGGCTCAGGGGATAGTTGCGGGTATAAATGCCGCACTTAAAATACAGGGAAAAGATCCTATGATACTGGACAGGGCAAGTTCATATATCGGTACACTTATAGACGATCTTGTTACAAAAGGCTGTCAAGACCCGTATAGAATGATGACGTCAAGAAGCGAATACAGACTTATACTTCGTCAGGATAATGCGGATACAAGACTTACGCCCGTAGGAAGAAGAATAGGACTTATAAGTGATGAACGCTGGGAAAGATTTCAGAAAAAACAGGAAATGCTGAAAGAAGAACTTAAAAGGGTTAAACAAACGGTATTGCCGCCCGATGAAAAGCTCAATTCGATTTTACGCAGTCATAATACCTCGGAGGTAACGACAGGTATAAGACTTGTAGATCTGTTAAAAAGACCCGAACTGAATTACGAAATTTTAAGTCCTGTCGATCCGGTTTCAAAAGACCTTGAACCTAATGTACGTGAGCAGGTGGAAATAGAAATAAAATATGAGGGATATATAAAGCGTCAGCTTGCTATAATCGAACAAATAAGGAAACTGGAAAGCAAAATATTGCCGGAAGATATAGATTATACAAGTATAGACGGTTTAAGACTTGAGGCAAGAGAAAAGCTCGGTAAAATAAGACCCGAAAGCATAGGACAGGCAAGCAGAATATCAGGTGTTAGTCCTGCCGATATTTCCGTACTTGTTATATATCTGTCCACACTTAATAAAAAATAAAATTTACGGGTTTGGCATTAAAAAAATCAGGATTGGAGTATGATAATGATATCTTCGGTATTAGGAAAATGGTGCAGGGATAATGATGTTGAAATAAATTCCGAACAGCTTGAACATTTTGAAAAGTATGCAGCTTTATTAAAGGAATGGAATAAAAAAATGAACCTCACGGCAATAGATGATGACGAGGGGATTGCGATAAAGCATTTTATTGACAGCATATCATTACTTAAATTTGCGGATATAAGGGGAAAAATTATTGATATAGGCACAGGGGCGGGATTTCCCGGAATACCGCTTAAAATAATGCGGCCTAAAATCGAGCTTACATTGCTTGACAGCCTTAATAAAAGACTGATTTTTCTTGAAGAGGTGTGCAGACAGCTTTCAACAGATGCCGAACTTTTGCATAGCCGTGCCGAAGATGCAGCGGTCAAGTCGGAATACAGAGAAAAATATGATATTGCTGTATCAAGAGCTGTTGCCAATTTGCCGGCACTTTGCGAATATTGTATTCCTTACGTAAAATGCGGGGGTATGTTTATCTCGATGAAAGGGCCTGACGGTAAAAATGAACTTGCTGCCTCCGAAAATGCAATAAGGCTTTTAGGAGGAGGCAGGAATAAGGTTGAATTTCTTTCATTACCCGACGGCAGCAGCAGAACGGTTATATCTGTAAGTAAACTCCGCAGTACTCCGACAAAATATCCCAGACGGGGACAAAAGATAAATAAAAATCCCCTTTGAAATATAATTTTAAATTTCCTATTATGTTGTAATGAACCCTGATAAACGATAAAAATAGGTTTTAAATATTTAAACTAAGTTTTCAACATTTTTTCTTTAAGCGGTTGAAAACTTAGTTTTTATTTTTGTTCGGCAGGCAGGTAGAATTTTATAAAATGCTGATTATTACTGTATTTTTTGACTTATTTCCGTAGAGGAAACAGATTGTGGAAAACTTTTTGAAAAATAAAATTTATGTTGAAAACTCAAGAATTTTCGTCACATTATTAAATTTTGCCCGATTGACATACTTTTACAAAATCTACCCGGTATTTATGGTAATCTGTTATTAGGAAAGGGAGTGGCAAAATTGTTAAATATCGGAGCTGATAAAAAAGTATGTGAAATACCGATAGTACGTATAAGACCATGCAGAACACAATCAAGAAAAAATTTTTCTAACGAAAAGTTAAGAGAGCTTGCATTAAGCATTAAACAAAACGGATTGCTTCAACCCATAACCGTGCGCAAGTTGAGCTCTATCGAATATGAGCTTATATCAGGAGAACGCAGATTAAGGGCGGCAGTTATGTGCGGCAACAAAAAAATTCCCTGTATCGTATTAAATTGTTCCGATAAACAGGCGGAGATATATTCGCTTATTGAAAATCTTCAAAGGTGTGATCTGAATTTCTTTGAGGAGGCGGAAGGTATTGAAAAACTTATGAAACGTTACAGTCTTACAAAAACGGATACGGCAAAGAGGCTCGGAAAAAAGCAATCTACTATTTCAAATAAATTGAGGCTGCTAAAACTCAGCGATGGGGACAGGCAAATCATACTTAAATACAATCTTACGGAAAGACACGCAAGAGCGCTGCTTAGGATAGATGATCCGGTTTTGAGAAGAATGGTACTTAGTGAGATAATTGAAGAAAGCATGAATGTAAGTCAATCGGAGAATTATATAGATGAAATACTCCGTCAGAAAAGTGAGGACAGGCAGAAATGTCAGAAAAAGAAGCTGGTTATTAAGAATATAAAAATATTTGAAAATACAATAAACAAGGCTGTTGATACAATGCGTTTGTCGGGAATTAACGCTGTTACCAAACAGACGGAAACCGATGAATTTATTGAATTTACGATTCGTGTACCAAAGTCAAAGAGTAATCCGATATCGGAAACCGCAAAAAATAAGACGGCATAAAAAAGTGTACAAGTGAAAATCTTCATTTCCCCTAACATAACACAAGAGGTCGGGCGTAATTGCCCGGCTTTTTGTGTTTTCAAAAAATATAATTAAATTATTGCATAACTATTTAAAAACCTGCGAAAATTTGATATAATAATATCAATACAGTGTTTCACATGAAACAATTTTAATTTAAAGGACGCAGATGCGGGCTGCGGGAGGAATGAAAAGTGGGAAAAATTATAACTATAACAAATCAAAAGGGCGGAGTGGGAAAAACTACAACTGCCGTAAACCTTAGTGCAGGTTTGGGTAAGTTGGGAAAAAAATGTCTTTTGACCGATGTCGACCCCCAGGGAAATGCTACAAGCGGAGTAGGAGTTGATAAACGTTCCATAAATAGCTCCGCTTATAATATAATTATAGACGGGGCAAAGGCGGAAGAGGCTATATTACATACACAATACGAAAACCTTGATATTCTTCCGTCCAATATAGAACTTGCGGCAGCGGATATAGAACTTGCGGATACGGAAAAAAGAGAATCGAGGCTTAAAAATGCCCTTGCGCTTGTTAAGGAAAATTATGATTTTATAATTATAGACTGCCCGCCGTCACTCGGTCTTATAACGACTAATGCACTATGTGCGGCTGATACTATCCTCGTTCCGATACAGCCGGAGTATTATGCTCTTGAGGGTCTGTCACAACTGATGAACAGTGTGCGTATTATCAAAAGAAGATTTAATCCCTATCTCGATATAGAAGGGGTTCTGCTTACTATGTATGACGGCAGGCTTAATCTTACGCAACAGGTTGTGCATGAGGTCAAGAGGTTCTTTCCGAGGAAAGTATTTTCCGCTGTAATACCGAGGGGTGTAAGACTTTCGGAGGCACCGAGCTTTGGTATGCCGATAATGTATTTTGATAAAAGCTGCAAGGGAGCAACATCTTATATGGAGCTTGCAGAGGAAATAATTACTAATAACAAATAATAGGGAGTGAAATTATGGCTTCAAAAAGAGGAGGTCTTGGAAAAGGACTTGATCTTATATTTATGGAAAATGAAACTGATGACAGCAGCGGTACTGCTACGCTTAAAATAGGTGATATCGAGCCGAATAGGGATCAGCCGCGACATGACTTTGACGAGGAGGCACTCGGTGAGCTTGCCGACTCCATAGCGCAGCACGGTATTCTCCAGCCGCTGCTTGTACGCCCGCTTCCCGACGGTGGATATCAGCTTGTTGCGGGTGAAAGAAGGTGGAGAGCCGGCAGAATGGCGGGGCTTACGGAAGTTCCTGTTATAATCCGTGAAATGACCGATTCGGAAATGATGCAAATATCAATGGTGGAAAATCTCCAAAGGGAAAATCTTACCCCTGTTGAGGAAGCTATGGGTTATAGGGTACTTTCGGAGGAATACGGTTTGACGCAGGAGGAAATTTCAAAGACAGTAGGAAAAAGCCGTCCGGTTGTAGCTAATGCAATGAGATTGCTGAAACTTCCCCAAGCAGTTCTTGACATGGTGTCGGAAGGGGAAATATCGGCAGGTCATGCAAGGGCTTTGTTGGCTTTTGAAGATGAGGAGCTTCTTATAAAAACTGCTGAAATGATAAAAAGTAACGATCTTACCGTGCGTGATATTGAAAGGCTTGCAAAAAAGGCTAATGAGGAAAAAAAGTCACTTACTCCGCCAAGCGTGGTAAGGAAATCCTTTTATGATGAAGTGGAGCTTGCACTTAATGAACATTTGAGCAGGAAAGTAAAAGTAAGAAACGGTAAGGACGGAAAAAGCGGTACTCTTGAAATAGAATTTTACGGAGATGACGACCTTGCCGAACTTGCAAAACTTTTTGACAGAGGATAAACTTATAACTCATTTAAAAAGTAATTGGCAGTATAAGCGTTGACAGTAAATTTATAAGGGTGTATAATTATTTCGGCAGTTTACATGGTATGGTGACTGTAATATATTTTTAAAGGAGAAATTATAATGATAGATATAAAACTAATCAGAGAAAACCCCGATGAGGTAAAAGCAAAAATCAAGAAAAGGGAAATGGATCTCGACGGTATTGTTGATGAAATCAGGGAAATTGACTCCAAGAAAAGAGAACAGCTCGGCAAAGTGGAGTCTATGAAAGCAGAACAAAATGCCGCAAGCAAACAAATTCCGCAAATAAAAAAGGCGGGCGGAGATGCTTCGGAAATCATGGCTAAAATGAAAGAGCTTGTCGCTGAAATCAAGGAGGGCGATAAGGTCGTTGCAGAGCTTGAAGAAAAGCAGAAAACACTTCTTCTTTCACTTCCCAATCTTCCCGATGACGATGTTGCCGCAGGCGGTAAGGAACAGAATGAGCCTTTGCATTATTTCGGAGAACAGCCGAAGTTTGATTTTGAAATGAAAAATCATGTAGAGTTGTGCGAAAATTTAGGTCTTATTGATTATGAAAGAGGTGCAAAAATTGCAGGCGCCGGAAGTTGGCTTTACAGAGGTTGGGGTTCAAGGCTTGAATGGGCATTACTCAACTTCTTTATAAGCGAACATATCAAGGACGGATATGAATTTATTCTCCCTCCGCATATGTTAGGTTATCAATGCGGATATGTTGCAGGACAATTCCCGAAATTTGAAGATGAGGTATATTGGATTGCAAATTCTACGAGTAATGATAAGAAGTTCATGCTCCCGACTGCCGAAACAGCACTCGTAAATCTTCATAGAGATGAAGTTCTTTCCAAAGATGAACTTCCGAGAAAGTATATTGCATATACACCCTGCTATCGACGTGAGGCAGGAAGTTACCGCAGTGAGGAAAGAGGTATGATAAGGGGACATCAGTTTAATAAGGTTGAAATGGTTCAATATACCGAGGACGATAAATCCGATATAGCATTCGAGGAGCTTGTAGGTAAGGCAGAAAGTCTTGTGCGCAAACTGGGTCTGCATTACAGATTGAGTAAGTTGGCAGCAGGGGATTGTTCGTTCTCAATGGCACGTACCTATGATATAGAGGTATGGATACCGAGCATGGGAATATATAAGGAAGTAAGCTCCGCATCTAATGCAAGGTCTTATCAGGCAAGAAGAGGTAACATAAGATACAGAGGAGAGGATAAGAAAATGCATTTTGCACACACGCTTAACGCATCGGGTCTTGCAACAAGCCGTGTTATTCCTGCAATAGTTGAGCAGTATCAAAATGCTGACGGTTCGGTTACAGTACCCGAAGTTCTCCGCCCGTATATGGGAATTGACGTAATAACAAAAGAATGAGGGTATCGTACGTCATAAATATAAAACGGATATGCAGAAACGACTCTGCATATCCGTTTTTTGATTAAATAAAGGGTACTAAAGTTTATTCCGTTTCCATGTTTACGTTGTCGGAAAATTCTATCCCCATATCCGTTATTCTTTTTCTGACTTCCTCATTTTCATATTCTTCACCTATTACAGTTAAAATCCTTTTGTCCAGTTCGCTAAGTTCAAGTCTTTCGGCACTGTCGAGGTACATATTTATAATGTCGTTGCCGTCATCATATGCCCTTATCCCGATAGTGGGAGCGTTTTTAATACAAAGGAACAATATTATCCTGCCCACAGGTGTCAGCTGCTCTTGAGTAAGTCCGTTTTCAAGCATTGTATGTACATCTGCCTTGTCAAAGCAAGTAATAGCATTATATCCGCAGTGGACGTCATTCCTTATGCCGTCCTCAAGCAGCCACTCCCTGATTTCATCCGTTTCCGGTTCGAGTGCGTCCACCGCATGAATTTTTCCCCAGCCGTCAACCTTTTGTGCCATTTCAAATATAATGTCGTTTCCGTTATCAAGAGGCTTTACCGCCCATATACAATAAAGCGTAAATTCATTGCATAGTGCAAGATCCTTTATAGCCTGCAAAAGAGCATCATTATAGCTTGCAAACATACTTAAAACACATAAGCCTAACTTGACAGCCTCATAATTTTTACTGTCAATAATAAGGTCAACACCGTAAGAAAAAACATCACCCGGCTCTATCTCCTCATTTTCTCTTATGTAGTTAAGAACATTGTCTATAACAAAAAGAGCCTTTTGTCCTGTCTTTTCAAAATATTCATCTGTAAGAGCGGCGGCCTCCTCTGCTGACTCTTCATCACCGCTTATCATGTCAAGGAATTTTTTCATATCATCAATTTCCTCAATTTGCGGTTCTGAATGATACAGTAGTATTCCGTCATACGCTCCGTCAGCAAACACTGCTTCGTTCTTGTCCTTAGTCGGGTGCGGAAGAGAAAAGTCCTCGCTAAGTCTGCCGTCTGCAATATTTTCCCTTATGTATTGGAAAACAGGCACATCAATTTTTTCGTCATTCGGTTTTTTGTAATCAAGCTGATATTCCCTGTTCAAACGGTCATTATAATTGCTGTTCCCGTTTCTGTTGTCAAATTTATCAGCATAAATTTTTGCATTATCATAAAAGAAATCTTTAAGTACTTTTGTTTCGTATATATTATCGGGATTATATATATCCTCATTTTTGAAAGGAAGTCTTAATCTCACTGTTTCAATTTCGTTTTTTTCAAGATTAAACATAATGGTGTATGCTGCTCTGAAAAATTCATATTTTGTTTTCCCGTTTAGATTATCACAAATAAACGGAAGTATTCTTTTAAACATTGTCAAAGCCTTTTTTACATCAATATAAGACATCATTCTTATACAATGGCATTTTTGTGGCAGAAGTGAGGATTCGTTTCCGTAATCTCTGTTAATGATATGGATAGCCTTTTTGAGATATCGGTAGGTGTTTTCTCCATCGTTATTTAAAAAATATGCTTCTGCAATGACCACAAAAGCACAATGCGGTTCTTCGGCGCAGGTGTATCTTCCGTCAAGCAGAGGTTTTGCCGCCTGCATACCCTTTTCAATATTTTTTTCAACATTAAATATGTACTTTAGTTCATGTTCCAACTCGCAGGCTTTACAGTCGCTCATTCCGTCACGCTTGCATTTAAGCATATTATTATGGGCTTCCCGCACTGTCATTCCGCAGAATTTTTCATCTCCGTTTACCATTATTTCAGTGCATATGAAGTCCTCGATCTGATGATAATATGACCTCAGATTATAATTAAAGCGTTTACATATATCTATGTATCCGTTAAACAGCTTTTCTATCCTGTCAAGAGGTATTTGATAGAAATTGTTAAGATTTCCTATCACCCATTTATAGCTCCATATCAAGTTATGACTATGCTGTTTATGAAGTTCGGGGTGTTTATCAAAAAAAGCGACATATTCGGGGAAAATAATAACAGCATTATTCATATCCCCGTGCATGGTATCCTCGTCCATATACGCATAATACAGACTAAGAACACTGTCATTGTCCTGTCTTTCCAGAGCCTCATCAAGTGCATTTTTTATAGCACTCAGCCTTGCTGAACCATGATCAAGATTATCGAAATATTTTTTCTTATATTCATCAAAAGTCATTATTATACATCTCCTTTGTTAAATGTATATTTTTTATTGAGTATTTCCGTAAAATGATTATTCCTGTTTCTTTTATCAAATTTTTCGGCTATACTCCTTGCTTTTTCATAGTAATAATTTTCCAATACCGCAATGTAACATCCGCTTTTATTGTATATTTTATCATCCACCCCCGGAAAATCAAATTTTATACTGTTCGTTCCCTCATTTTTTAACTGTTTGAATACATGATAAGCACCGAGAAACATATAAAAGCTTTCAAAAGGACAGTTGTAATTATTTACAAAACCTATTTGCCTTCTGAGAATTTTTAATGCCTTTTCTGCGTCTGTGTAGGCACATATCATAATGCATAATCCCTTATCGAACATAAGCGAGCCTGTATTGCCGAAATGCCTGTACATTTCCCTGCAAGCCTTATCGTTGAAGAATTTCGCTTTTTCAAGATTTCCGGCATTAAAATAATATATTGCAAAATTATTGTATGTAAAGAAAGGAACCTGTGGACAGCTCAGTTTTCCGGAAAATATAGGTTCTGCCTTTTCATAAGCCTTTTCAATGTCATCTTCCACAAAGAGTATGTATTTTACGAGGTCATCACATTCTCCTGCCGGTATTTCACTCAGCTCATCAATCGGACACTGCATCATTCTTTTATGACATTCACGGACATCCTCCACTCCCGCAAAGTTTTCCAGACCGTGCCAATACATATCTCCCCACAAATGGCGGTAATAGCTCCGCATATTGTAGTTGAATCTTTTGCAGTATTCACTGTATTGTCTGTATATGTTTTCTATTCTATCAAGCGGTATCTGACAAAAGTTCGTTATGTTTCCGACTACATATTTAAATGACCACATTAGATCCTCTGAATTTTCCTCCCAATATTCGGGATGCTTTTCAAACAGTGCAAGATACTCGGAAAACATAATTACTGATTCATATCCGTCATAATATAACTGATTTTCCGTGTTAAATTCATGATAAAGCTTCAGAGCATTATTTATATCACCCGTTTCGAGTGCGGCGTCAATGGCACGTTTTATACCTTTGCACTTCTGCTCTCCCATATCAAGGTCATTAAAATATTTTACCTGATAATCCCAAAAATCCATAAAATCCCTCCGCCTAAAACTGCATAAGTTTGTAAAGATTTTCGTTAAGGGCTTTCATTTCATCGTGTATAAGCGGAAAATGTCCCGACAGTAGCGACTGAACATACAATATCTCAATATAACAACTCATTCTTTCCCTGTCACTGCTTTCGATAAGCTTTCTTATAACAAGATTGTTTGTGTTCAGATACAGGCAGGCTTTTGCACCGTTTTTGCCGTTTACACTACTTTTAATATCCTCCTCAAAAAATGAAAGCATATCCGAGAATACCTCATTTGCGGCTTCCATCGAGCGTCTTATCTGTCGCTGCTGATAAGCCTTTTCATTAATGGTATATAATGCAGGGATATCAAAGGGACGGAATTCCTTAAGCTGTACCTTGCAGTCGTATTTTTTTAGTACCCTTGCGGCGGCAGATAAAAGCATATCAGCAGCAGGATCACTGTCAAATTCCGAATCATCAAGCATAAAATCAATATCGCTATCTGTTAGTTTTTCTATATCGGTATTTCTGCTCATTTCCGCAAGTTTCATCACTATTGCCGTTTCATATACGTATCCGGCATTTATAAGAAGCTCATTTCTTTGGGAATACAGTGGGGCAAGCTGTTTGAACTGATTTACATCCGTGGTATAGAAAGCCTGACCGCCGAACTCGGATATTTCTCTGCACGTCATTTCGCCGAGTGATGTTTCAAGAATGATATAGGGCAGGAGGATATTGTCCATGCCGTCTGTTGAGGCTATAACCGATTTTACGGCAAGATTATGAATACGAACTATCTCATACAGCATATCTTTATTTTCTAAATCAAGTTTTTCAAGATAATCGGCTATACATTCGCCAATTTCATTTCTTGCCTGTTCAAGTGCATCGTCTTCATAGAAATCTTCTCTTGATGATGTGGGTTTCAGGTTGTTGGTATTGATAATGCACCGTATAAAAAATGCCCATTCCGGCAGAAGTTTTTCTCCGCTTTCGGTAAGGAGCATATTTTTAAGGTATATTCTATGCATATTACGGACATTTGCAGAAACCGGATAGGGCAGAACATAAGCAATTCCGCTGAAAAGTCCGTTTTTTGATTTAAGTGTAAAGCAGTCAAGAAAATCTTCTCCGAGAAATGTCTTTCCGAGCTTCATGCATACGTCTTTATTCCTTTTTGTATCAAAATCGAACTTAAGGTTGAGCCTTGTCTTTTCCTCGCCGTTAAGTATATAAACGGGATATTTAAGGAACAGACCATAGTAATAGACAAGGTTTGATATATTATCCGCATCATAATAATCGGTAATATTATTTTCGTCACCATTACTCTTGTTATTGAGTATTATTATTTCCGTGCCGACAGGAATTTTCTCGTCTGTTTCCGATATGGTATATGTACCGTCTGCCATACCTTTCCATTCAAGTGTTTTATCAGGTGTTTTATACGAACAGGTACGCACGCATATATAGTCTGTTACCATAAAACACGAAAGCAGACCTATACCAAAGCGACCTATATAATCTCCGCTTGCGTGCTTATTCTCTATATCATATTTGGATGACTGACCTATGACAGAAAGAAAGCTGTGTATTTCATCCTCGGTAAGACCTGTTCCGTAATCACGGAATAATATTTTTTTACCCTTTTCAACCTCTATTTCTATTTTTGCATCCTGTTCATTGAAATTCTTATCCGAATGTATTCTCGCACTTATTGCGTCAATTCCGTTTTGTAAAAGCTCACGAACAAACACATCGGGGGAACTGTATAGGTGATTTGACAATATATCTATCATTCCGCCTAAGTTTACTTTGAATTTGTAGTCATTTTCCATTAAAAATACCTCTTAAATTTTTTAATAAATTTTATGCTATAAGCAATGAGGTCACAAATTTGTGTTTGTGACCTTATAGCTTATATTTTGGGCAGCATATCGAATGCTTTCTGAAGATCCTCATCAGTAGGAATGTAATCGGTCATTTTCCCTTCATTAAATGCACTGTATGCCGTCATGTCAAAATATCCCGTTCCGGTAAGTCCGAAAAGAATGGTTTTTTCTTCTCCGGTTTCTTTACACTTCAATGCTTCATCAATGGCGCATCTTATAGCGTGTGAAGATTCGGGAGCGGGAAGAATGGTTTCAACCTTTGCAAAGAGTTTTGCCGCCTCAAATACCTTTGTCTGTTCATAAGCAACAGCTTCCATATAGCCGTCATGATAGAGCTTAGACAAAATTGGGGACATACCGTGATATCTCAGTCCGCCCGCATGGTTGGCGGAAGGAATGAAACCGCAGCCGAGAGTGTACATTCTTGCCATGGGTGTTACTCTGCCGGTATCACAAAAATCATAGGCATATTTTCCTCTTGTGAGGGAGGGGCATGATGCAGGTTCAACAGCTATAAATCTTATATTCTTTTTATCGACCAGTTTATCACGCATAAACGGTGCTATAAGTCCGCCGAGGTTAGAGCCGCCTCCCGCACAACCTATAACCGTATCCGGATATTCTCCGAGTAATTCCATTGCGGTTTTAGCTTCAAGTCCTATTATTGACTGGTGCAAAAGAACCTGATTAAGTACGGAACCGAGTACATATCGACAGCCTTCGGTCGTGGTTGCCTTTTCCACGGCTTCGGATATTGCGCAGCCAAGACTGCCTGTTGTTTCCGGATTTTCAGAAAGTATCTTTCTTCCGACTTCTGTCGTATTTGACGGACTGGGAACTACATTTGCGTCAAATGTCTGCATAACGGCTTTTCTGTACGGTTTTTGCTCGTATGAGCATTTAACCATATAGACCGTGAGAGGTATTCCGAAATATGCGCAGGCTTCCGAAAGAGCCGTACCCCATTGTCCAGCACCGGTTTCTGTTGTAAGGGAGGTAAGTCCCTGCTTTTTAGCATAATACGCTTGTGCGATAGCAGAGTTTAATTTATGACTTCCCGATGTATTGTTTCCTTCAAATTTGTAATAAATTTTGGCGGGTGTGTCGAGCTCTTTTTCAAGATTATATGCACGTATCAGCGGCGACGGACGATATATTCTGTACATCTCCTGTATTTCTTCCGGAATATCAATGTATGCGGTTTCAAAATCCATTTCCTGATGTGCAAGTTCTTTACAGAATATAGGATAGAGATCTTTTTCTTCAATTGGTTTCAGTGTTGCGGGATTAAGCATGGGGTCGGGCTGTTCGGGCATATCCGCACGGAGGTTGTACCATTGCTTTGGCATCTGCTCCTCCGAAAGATAAAACCTATAAGGTATCTTTGACATAAACATTCTCCTTTATAATAAAAAAATAGTAAAAACATACAATGAAATTATATATTATATATTTTGAATTGTCAAGGATACAATTAACAGCCGAACAAATCAAATTCGGAAGATTAGCCGTACTGTGATAGAAATTATATAAATCGGTCTGCGCTTTTCAACGGATCATCGTTTTAGACGAAAATTACAGATATTTAACGCTCACGCATGAGGTACATTGAGTCAGAGTCCATCATTTCCAACATAATATTTACAATGTACGGATCAAGCTGTGTGCGTTTAGCCTTTTCCATTTCTTCACGTACTACCTGTTGGGGAAGTATGTCACGGTAGCTGCGCTTCGACGACATGGCATCGTAAACATCTGCGACAGCTATTATACGTGCCTCAAGAGGTATTTCGTCACCTTTGAGATTATCCGGATATCCTCTTCCGTCATAACGTTCATGGTGCCACCTTGCACCAAAATAAAGACTCGGCATTTCGGTTATGTTTTTTAATATTTCCGCACCGATTTTTGTGTGCGATTTAATTATTCCGAATTCTTCATCTGTAAGGTTGCCTGTTTTATTTATTATGTCGTCGGGGATACCGATTTTACCTATATCATGCAAAAGTCCCATATAATAAATACGTCTTTGAAATTCCGCATCTTTATTAAGACGTTTGGAAATTTCCCTTGAATAGTCCGCTACTCTTTGGGAGTGACCTTTTGTATAGGAATCTTTGGCATCAACGGTCTGTGCAAGCGCTGTTACCATTTGCAGAGAAAAACGTTCAGACATCTGCGTTTGTTCAAGGTGTTTTTCGAGTATCTCATCTCTATATGTTTCCGATTGGAAAAACATATAGTAAAATATCAGTGACAGTACGATAGTATATCTGAAAACTGCATAACTTCCGAAAAATGTTTCCGCAAGTATTCCTATTACAAGAATAAAGGAAATTTCCGTGCATATCGTTCTTTCAAATTTGTGCTTTTTTGTATTGCTTGAAAACGAAAATACCAATATAGTGAAAAGATATATTACCATTACAATATTTGCTGTCCAACCGAGTATCCCCCTGTGGAAATTTCCGATGTCATCATAGTAAAATACATACGGTACAATGAAGGCAGAAAATGAGGCGGCAACATTTATAATGAACGGGATAAGAAGCGGGAGTTTTACTTTGAATTTACTCTCATTTCTTATTATAAGCGACATAAGAACATAAAGAATAAGCGGTCTTACGGAGTAGCCGAGGGCAGTAATCAGCGTAAGGAGATATTTACCTGCGTAAACTGCCGAAAATATCAACTGTATATTATATATCAGAAGTTCAAGAAGAGTAAGTGCCGAAAGAATATAAAAGGTTTTTCTTATGTTATTGTCAAGATATGAA
This sequence comes from uncultured Clostridia bacterium, assembly GCA_947589415.1. Classification (GTDB taxonomy): domain Bacteria; phylum Bacillota; class Clostridia; order Oscillospirales; family Acutalibacteraceae; genus UBA1213. The sequence continues at coordinate 2,122 of CANQBP010000008.1, read as the reverse complement.
TTTCTCCAAAGAAAAATAGCAAGAAAGGCTATGCCGATAATAGGGAAGTAGTTTATTGTAAAGTAATCATATTCCATAATAATGCCCCCCAAACAGTTTATTTCGGGATATATTATAGCATATTATTAAAGAAAATTTAACATTTTTTTAAAAGAAAATTATTATTTGTATGAATGTATCAATAATAATTTTTAATATGTGCATATTTATAAAAGTTTTTATATGTTCCCTCTGTCTGCGATGCGGGGTATAATAAAAAACTGCATCTCCTCTACGGAAATGCAGTTTATAAAATGACCCGGACGGGAATCGAACCCGTGTTACCGCCGTGAAAGGGCGGTGTCTTAGCCGCTTGACCACCGGGCCGGATAAATAGCGGTAGTGGGACTTGAACCTACGACACTCCGGGTATGAATTATTCATTCTTCCTCTTCCAATAATATAGAAATATATTTTTCAAGTTTTTCAATAGAAATATCGGATACTGATTGTTCGAGATGAGTATATATTTTTAGAGTTGTAGTAACATCCGAGTGACCTAACAATTTCTGAGCTGTCAGTAAATCAACACCGGATGAGTATAATAACGTTGCATACGTATGTCTTAATATATGGGGCGTAATTTTGTCAATTGTTATTTTTTGTTTCTGCGGTAAATATTTATTAAGTTTTATATTTACCCTGTTACAATGCTTTCTATTTAATTCTCCAAAATAAGATTCCCATAATCGTCGCCAAGATGTAGGTGTCTGCATACTTAGATCCGTTTTGGGGCAGATGTAACGGGATTTAGATAGTATATATTCGTGTTTCAGCAACTTTAGTAAGCCCTTGGGAATAGGGATAACACGTGATTTACCATTTTTAGTTCCATTCTTTACTTCATACTTATTAGCAGACACTAAATAAGCAGATTTTGATATAGTAATGACAGAATTGGTAAAATCTATATCGCTCCATAATAATGGAATGAGTTCACCTAACCGTAACCCGCAAAGCATCATGATTAATGCAGCTATTCTACACCTGTGTGGTGTATTTATAATCCAAGGAATTTCTTCTGCGGTCAGTGATCGTCTTTCGTTTTGACGTGCCTTTTTGGGAACTATAAGATTTTTCGCAGGATTATGGCTTATAGCACAGTTATCCAATGCGTAATTGAATACCGCAACTGTGGTATTCCTGATTGATTTCAAGGTCTTTTTTGACATGGGCTTGTGTGTATTTGGGTTTTCTATAGCCAAGTCAATCATCATTTCGTCAAGCTCCATGAGGTTTATTTGAGATATAGATATGCCTCCGACATATCTATATATGTGGTTTAATTGAGAGTTAATATCGTGTGTATAAGTGTACGTAGCATCTATAAGAACTCTTTTCTTCCACCTCTCGCCCCATTCACTAAACGTAGAATTTTCGTTTAAAATTTCCATAAAATTCAATCTCCTTTTCCGAAAGCCTTTCCGAGATAATCTGGATTGGCTTTTTTATTTGCAGATTGTATTCTACAAAAAAAGATATAAATTGTCAATAATTATAAATTATTTTCTATTTTTTTAATATTTTTATTGAACATGGACAATAAATAATATTAAGACATAATAACAAAGGAAGTGATACAATTGATAAAAGTAGTAAAAATTCCATTGATTTATGCGGAAGAAAGAAATCAAGAGGATCTTGATTATAAGAAAGTCAATGAGATTTTGTGGCAGCTGCAAAGGCAGACACGCAGCATTAAAAACAAAGTCATACAGCTTTGCTGGGAATATTCCGGTTTTGCAAGCGACTATAAACAGAAAAATAACGAATATTCGAATGAAAAGGATGTTATAGGAATGTCCCTGAGAGGATACACATATAAGGCTGTATCCGGAAGTGGTGAATATGACCTGTATAGTGCCAATATGTCCGCTACTACGGATAAGGCTTATAAAGAGTTTAATAACTCCAAGAGTGAGATGTTTAAAGGAAACCGTTCAATTATCAACTACAATGGTGACCAACCGTTAGAATTATCGAAACAATCGCTCTACATATTCAGCTCGGATGAGGAGTACAAGAACTTTTATATAAATATTAAACTTTTTAATAGAAAAGCTAAAGAAAAGTTTAATTTATC
>CANQBP010000007.1 GCA_947589415.1 uncultured Clostridia bacterium | reverse complement strand
CCATTGTCACTGCTGTAATATTCATTATCCGCACTTACATTGATACCTGTGAGTCCTGTGCAACCATAAAAGGCATATGTATATATTGATTTAACACTACCGGGTAATGTAATAGACCCTTTAAATCCCGCAGGGCAACATAGCAGTTCTTCTTGTGCCTTATCAAAAAGTACTCCGTTGACACTGCTGTAATATTCATTATTCACACCTACATTGATAGCTGTAAGTCCGTTATTATCAACAAGTTTACCCCAGCCTGAATAATTGTCGGGTGATTTAAGACTGTCGGGTATTGTATAAGAACCTTTAAATCCCTCGGGGAAATGTATCAGTTCTTTTTGCTCCTTGTCCAAAAGCACCCCATTGTCACTGCTGTAATATTCATTATCCGCATTTACATTGATAGCTGTAAGTGCTGTGCAACCTTCAAACGCACTACTGCCTATCTCTGTTACACTACCGGGTATGGTTACTTTTGTCAGTCCTGTGCAACCTTCAAACGCCTCATCACCTATTGATGTAACACCGTCGGTGATCGTTACATCTGTCAGTCCTGTGCAACCATTAAACGCACTACTGCCTATCTCTGTTACACTACCGGGTATGGTTACTTTTGTCAGTCCTATGCAACCGTAAAAGGCTTCACTATCTATCTCTTTAACACCGTCGGGGATTGTTACGCCTGTCAGTCCTGTGCAACCGGAAAACACACCCGATTCTATTGATGTAACACTGTCGGGTATAGTTACATCTGTCAGTCCTGTGCAACCGGAAAACGCATCAAATCCTATTGATTTAACACTATTGAGTATCGTTACATCTGTCAGTCCTATGCAATCTTCAAACGCTTTAAAGCCTATTGATGTAACACCGTCTGGTATTATATAAGAACCCTTAAATCCCGCAGGAAAATGTATCAGTTTTTCTTGTCCCTTATCAAAAAGAACTCCGTTGTTACTGCTGTAATATTCATTATCCGTACTTACATTGATATCTGTCAGTCCTTTGCAACCGTCAAACGCAAACATTTCTATTGACGTAACACCTGTTCCTATTGTTACGTTTGTCAGTCCTGTGCAATCCTCAAACGCACTATACCCTATATACGTAACACTATCGGGTATCGTTACCTCTGTCAATCCTGTGCAACCGGAAAACGCATCATTGCCTATTGATGTAACACTATCGGGTATTATATAAGAACCCACAAATCCCTTGGGGAAAAGTATCAGTTCCTTTTGCCCCTTATCAAAAAGCACCCCATTGTCACTGCTGTAATATTCATTATCCGCATTTACATTGATAGCTGTAAGTGTTGTGCAACCCGAAAACACAATACTGCCTATCTCCGTAACACTGTCCGGTATCGTTACACTTGTCAGCCCTGTGCAATCCTCAAACGCAAAATCGCCTATTGATGTAACAGACTTCCCGTCAATTTCAGCCGGAATAACAACATCTCCCCCGTTTCCGGTATATCCTGTAATTGTCACACTGCTGTCGCCATTTTCTCTCCACTTAAAGCCGTCATCGGTTGTTCCCTCACTTGCCGCTTCTGCCGTTATACTGCTGTCTGCCATTTGCGGCAAAGCAACGGTCATACCGCCACCGACTAATACTGCCGCAAGAGATATGCAGCAAATCTTCTTCGCCAGTTTCTTAAAATCTACCATTTTTCTTCCTCCGTTCATAAAAATTGTAATTGGTACGAAACCTGTTAGTATTATACAACATAATGATTTTCTTGCGGAAAACATACAAAAAAAAATATTTTCGTTTCAAAAACACTATTATTATACAGTTTTCGACAACAAAACAAAGGTGATTTAAAATGTTTTTATACACAAAACTTTAAGGAGAGTCACCATGTTTGATTTCGGATTGAAAATACGAGAATTAAGAGAATCCCGCCATATGTCACAGGAAACCTTGGGGAAAAGAATCGGCAGAAGCAAACCTGTCATAAGCAGCTACGAAAACAATATAAAAACACCGCCGCTTGATGTATTGATAAAGATATCGAACGAATTTAATGTTTCCCTCGATTATCTGGTCGGAAAGGAGAAAGCGGAAGCACTCTATACCAACGGCTTAAACGACTCACAAATCGAACTGTTGAAAATTATTATAGAGGAATTTCAGGATAAAAACAGCCACTTTAAAGGACTTAGTATAAGACAGCAAAAAATACTTAATCTTCTGCTGATAGAATTTGTACGCACCGACTAAAAGCCGTTGTAAAAAGGAAACTGCCGCATATACGTGTAATTTACGGCAATTGAAAGTCTATATCAATAAATGTGCAGCAACACTGAACACATAAGAAAAATTACAAAAATTCGGTTTTCGGAATAAAAACGGTTCGGCAACCGTATAACAAGCTGTTTTTCGCCAATAAGAAAACAGCCGCCCCGATTTTTTCGGAGCGGCATTTAAACATAATGTTACCTGCTAAGACTTTTATCCCCATTTTCAAGTGCGGCAATACCTGTTCTTGCCATTTCGATTATACCATATACATCAAGCTCCGCCACAAACGTATCTATTTCACAAGGCGTTCCACTTGCCCTAAATGTCATGGAATGTTCACCGATATTAACAAGTGATGCATGATATTTTGCCGTCACGGCTATAATCTCATTGTTATCGTGACCGTCTGTTCCTATTTTTATGAGTACAAGTTCGGATGCAACAGAACCGTTTTCCGGCAGCACCTCTGCCCTTTTAACATCGACAATCTTCAGCATCTGACTTATAAACTGCTCGACCTTATCATCATCTCCGTTTATTCTGATTGTCATTCTTGAATAGCCGTCCATTCCGGCAGGACTTACCGTAAGGCTGTCAATATTAAAACCCCTTCTTGAAATAAGGCTCGTTACTCTGAGCAGGACTCCGGGGTGATTATGCACCAAAAGACCTATTATCTGCTTATTTTCCATTTATATCACTCCATTTCCGTTATCAAATCATCAACCGTTTTTCCCGGAGGTATCATCGGGAGTACATTCTCGTCGGGCGAAATACGGCAGTCAATAACAATCGGCTCTTTTGTTGAAAATGCCTCATTCAGTACCGACTCGGCATCGTCATCATTATGTATTCTCATTCCTTTTATTCCGAAAGCCTCGGCGAGCTTTGCAAAATCCGTTTTTCTGCGGGGGTCGGTTTGTGAAAAGCGTCTGCCGTAGAAAAGTTTTTGCCACTGTCTTACCATTCCCAGCACGGTATTGTTGAGTACTATAACCTTTATATTCAAATTATACGAACGTACTGTTGCAAGTTCATTGAGGTTCATGTGGAAACTGCCGTCACCCGTGAAAAGCACAACTGTTTTTTCCGGATTTGCAACAGCCGAGCCTACCGCCGCACCGAGTCCGTAACCCATTGTACCGAGTCCTCCCGAAGTACACCATGTTCTCGGCTGTTCAAAGCGATATTTTTGCGACACCCACATCTGATGCTGTCCCACATCTGTTACGATTATATCACTGTCTTTCGTAAGTTTCCTAACCGCTTCTATAACATGATACGGGTGAGCATACTCATCGGATCTCGGCGTTTCGGATACGCTGCTGTTTTTACCCCACTCATTTACTTGAGCGAGCCAATCCTCGTGTTCGGCTTTTTTAATTGTGTCCGTCAATGTTTTAAGCGTGTATTTAAGATCTCCGAGAATATAGGCATCAATCTTTACATTCTTATTTATTTCCGCCTTATCAATATCAAGCTGAATGATTTTTGCATTCTTGCCGAATTTTTCCCTGTCACCTGCAACACGATCGGAAAATCTTGCGCCTATTGTTATTATAAGGTCACAATTATCCGTTGCCTTTCCCGTTTCATAACCGCCGTGCATACCTATCGTACCCATGAAAAGCCTATGTGAAGCCGGAAAACCTCCAAGACCCATTACAGATGTGGCAACGGGGCAATCTGCCTTTTCGGCAAACTCAAGAATTTCTTTTTCGGCATCTGCGCTCACCACGCCGCCGCCCATATATATCATCGGACGCTCGGACTCCGCAATAATTTCAGCCGCTGTTTCAAAATTCGCCTTATCCGATACTGTCGGGTTCACGATAGCCGCAGGGCTGACGGGTTCATATTCGCACATTGCTCCGGTTACGTCCTTAGGAATATCAATAAGAACAGGGCCCTTTCTGCCGCTCATTGCAATTTTGAACGCTTTACGTATAACATTTGCAAGGTCTTTAACATCTTTTACAATAAAGTTATGTTTGGTTATCGGCATAGATATACCGCAGATATCCACCTCTTGAAAGCTGTCACGTGCAAGAAGGTCATTTGTGACATTACCTGTTATGGCAACTATCGGGACAGAGTCCATATATGCAGTCGCAATACCTGTAACAAGGTTAGTCGCACCGGGTCCCGAAGTGGCAATAACAACCCCGCATTTTCCCGTTGTCCTCGCATAACCGTCGGCAGCATGGGCAGCACCCTGTTCATGTGAAGAAAGGATATGCGTAATCTTATCACTGTACTTATAGAGTGCATCGTAAATATTAAGAACCGCACCGCCGGGATAACCGAATACGGTATCAACCCCTTGTTCAAGCAGACATTCCGCTATAATTTCCGAACCGTTCAGCTTCATTGAAAAATCTCCTCCTAAAAAATAAATGATGAAAAAACGGCCTCATCTCTTTTATGACAAAGAGACGAAGCCGGGCATAGTCTTCGCTGTACCACTCTTATATGGCATAATTCATATCGGACTGCAAAATTCGGACAATGCAGTCGAATATCAGCCGAAATAACGGTCGGCACACGGCAATGCTTACTGACGCTTTTGCGATGTTCTGCAATGCTGCTCCAAGACTACCTTCATACCCGACTGCGGCCGCACTCTCAGCATCGGCGACTCTCTTTGCGCAGCTTAAAGGTACTACTCCTTCTTTTCATAGCATTTAAAGATATATTTTTATAAACATATAATACAATTTCCGCCGCATTATGTCAAGTGTTTATGCCAAAGAAAAATTTGTATTTTGTCAAATCCGCTTTTAAATGTAACATAATATTTGATTTATGAAATAATTGCTCCAAATTCAGCCGCAACCACCGCATATATTATTGTAAAAATCAAGTACAACCTCCGGAATTGAAGCCTTCTATAATTTCAAAATACTCCCTAACCTGCGCCATTGCTTCCTCTTCAGAAAGATCAAAGTGTGCCATAAGCAAATGCACAACCGTTTCTACGGTGCAATCTTGCGAGAATTTTTCCCTAATCAAATCCATAGGTTCCATATATTCTACTTCAAACTCCTTTCCCGCATTTATGTATATTTTACCGCTGTCATAGACCTTAACCGTAATGTTCCCCGGTCAGCGTGTCAAACACAACAACACTGCCAATATTACGAAAAAGCCTGCAAAACCGAGGGAAATCTTTAAAAATACAGTCAGATATTTTTTCAGCAGCAATGAACTTTCACTCCATTTCCGACTTCCATTTTCGGCTATAAATTTCTTTTTTTGCTTTAATATTGCCCTTATAACGGTAACTATAAGCAATACCGCTAAGGTAATGATAATCAACCGCACAATAAGCAGCTTCGGCGTAACATCAAAAATAACTCTTTCCGTACCGTCAGAATCTTTAATAACAAGTTGGGAATGTTCAATAGAAAGTATATCCAAAGGATCTAAAATATCCCTGACGGCATATTCATTACCGTTTACGGTTCTTTTATGTGCGGACAGTTTTTCAGCTGCATACCTGTTATTTGATGAATCATCAATTTCCAACATACCCGCAACATTTCCGTCGGGGGTCATGGAAAGAATACAGTCACTTCGGATAAAATAAATATTTATATTATCCCCGTCCCACTCTGCTTGTATTGAACCGCTTGCATCAACCTTATAACCATACTTGAAATTGCCGTTTACATCATACACAACAATGGTTTTTGAAAAATCGTACACTATGGCGATTAAGCCGTCATAATTAACATCAAAACAGCTTATCCCCTGTTTATCCGGTTCTTTTGTAATATACCTCGGTTTTACATTTGAAACAAATTCATCTGTTTTGTCTTTAGCAGCCTCATGGCTTTCAAAACGTGTGTTTACGGCAGAAACGGGAATACTCATGAAAGTGCTTAAAACCAAAAACAAAATAAGTGTACATAAGGCAAACTTCTTTTTCATGTCACATCACCCGATAAATCCACACACTAAGATTGTTAAAAATTTTATATTTTCCTCCGCATTAGCATTGAGTTTGTAAAAAACGCTCTTTGTTCTGCGCACCCAAACACCAATTTTTATCTTACTTCGGTTTCCGTTTCTACACAAATTTCTAAAAATACCCTGTTTATTTTTCGGTCACTTGTACAATAAACGGTGATTTTAATTTTGCAACACATATAACTTCATGTTCTGTTTTCTTATCATTCTCATTGCTTTTTTTATTTAAAAAACCAAATCCACGTATAAATTTTTCTGGATCATCGTTGTCATATTCACTTGTGTCTATAACCTCACCATCGTTAATAAAGTAATACTCTTCAACCACTAATGCTTTTGCCTTTGAGGCGGTTGCTGTAACATTTATTCCATTCGGAATAAGCACTTTTTTTCCGTTTTCATCAGTATAGTAATGCATAGTTTTCTTTTTATCTGTACTTGTATCTTTGCCCCCTTTGATAAATACAGCATAAACATCACTGTTTTGATCTTCCCGTTGGTCAATACATTTTTTTACGTTTTTGTAAATACCGCTTGAAAATGCCCAAAGACTCATTCCGCAGTCTTCTATTTCTTTACATTTTCTTTCAAATATATGCGGCAATGGCTCACCGACATGGGGGCCGACACACATATAAACAAAATGATCCAAATTAAAATCTTTCAAATGCTTATTCATCACAATACACCCGTTTTTCCTTAATTCAAAAAACATCGTTCTGCCTGCAACAAACGCATTCCGTCCGTTGTCACCATTATATATACTTTTTTTGGCAAAGTCAAGTACTTTCGACTTATGCGCTTTTTGGCAAATAGCCCCCGGTGGTACGGCAGACCCGGCAAAACGGATTTACTTCGGATTGTCATTTACAGTATTGACATTTTTAACAAAATGTGTTAGTATCTATACGGGTCATCGGGGACTTGCAGGGTTGTTCCGCTCTGTATCTTCGGTGATTTTGTACTGTTTGCAAATTGATATAGGACTTTTCACGCAAGAAAAATGTCGTATATTGTCAAGCGTACAACAAAAAATAAAAAATATTATTGTTTGGAATTTTTTATTCAAAAATCTATGGATTTTTTGGAAAAAATGTGTTATTATCAGTAGTAGTATTTAGTTTATTTTAACTATATATTTCCGACAGTATATTATTGTAAAATATCGTAAAGGGTGTTTAAATAATGAATGAAAGAAGAATGATTTTTGTAACTTCGCCTCCTGCCTGCGGTAAGACTAAGCTCTCAAAGAAACTCGCTACCGAGCTGAAACATATAGTGTACCTCGACAAAGATACTCTTATTCCTTTGTCAAAACAAATATTTGCGGTAGCAGGTCAGCCGTATAACAGAAGTTCGGACTTTTTTGAAAAGGAAATTCGTGACTATGAGTATGACGTAATAATGGATCTTGCTTTTGAAGCTCTTAAATATGAAGATCTGGTCATGGTCAATGCTCCGTTTACAAGAGAGATCCGTGATGATGAATATATAGCAAAACTGAGGGCGAAACTTAAGGAATACGGTGCAAAACTATCGGTTATATGGATAGTTACCGACCCCGAAGTTTGTCATCAGCGCATGATAGACAGAGCATCGGACAGAGATACATGGAAACTCGAACATTGGGACGAATATCTCAGTTCGGTTAATTTCACTATACCCGAAAATCTCCGTGATCCCGATGACGAATACAGTCTTATACTTTATCATAATTCAACTGACGAAATGGCTGCCGAGGATTTTAAAAAGCTCCTTGAAATTTTCGAGGAAAAATAAACATCAGACGTTCCAAAAGTGTATTTGCGTTTTTGCCCCTGTTGCTGCGTAAAGTGTAATTGTGCGGCAATGATTCGATCGGCGGCACAGGTCTGATATTTTTTAAAAAATCGGTAAACTATTACTTGCTGTTTCGGGCAGATGTGCGGCTTGTCCGTCAAACAACCGACCCGAACGGAATAGCTGTAAATTTACAGCGGCGGTGCGCCGCCGCTTTATTTTTTATGAATGAAAGGGATAAAAAAATGATTAGAGAAAATGTTTACCGCACAAAATATTGCGGAGAACTTAGAGAATCCGATATCGGAAATGATGTTAGAGTTGCGGGCTGGGTAGAAAATATCCGTGACCACGGCGGAGTCATGTTTCTTGATATTCGTGATCACTACGGTGTGGTTCAGGTTGTTGTACATGACGAGAAAATCCTCGCAAATATAAATAAGGAATGTACGGTAACGGTAAGCGGTAAGGTTACAAAACGTGACGAGGAAACATTAAATCCTAAAATTTCAACCGGTATGGTAGAAATACATTCGGAGAATATCAAGGTTCTCGGAAAATCGCAGACCGCCCTCCCCTTTGAAGTACAGACATCGACCGAGGTCAAAGAGGACGTGAGGCTTAAATATCGTTTTCTTGACCTGCGTAACCGGAAAGTCCACAATAATATAGTAATGAGGGCGCAGCTTATTTCTTTCCTTCGTTCAAAAATGGAAGAAATGGGTTTTCTTGAAATACAGACACCTATCCTCTCCTGCTCATCTCCGGAGGGCGCAAGAGATTATCTTATACCGAGCAGAAAGCATAAGGGTATGTTCTATGCTCTTCCGCAGGCTCCGCAGATATTCAAACAGCTCCTCATGGTATCCGGCTTTGATAAATATTTCCAGATAGCTCCGTGTTTCCGTGACGAGGACGCAAGGGCAGACCGATCACCGGGGGAATTTTATCAGCTTGATTTTGAAATGGCTTTTGCCGAGCAGGACGATGTATTTGCGGTTGCGGAAGAAGTTCTGTATGCCGCATTTACAAAATTTTCGGATAAAGAGGTTTCTAAACCGCCTTTCAGAAGAATACCTTTCGCCGAGGCTATGCTTACCTACGGAACAGATAAACCGGATCTGCGCAACCCTCTGCTTATAAAAGATATAAGCCCCATGTTTGAGGAAACGGATTTTGCCCCGTTTAGGAAAAAGACAGTACGCTCCATAAATGTTCCCGGTGCATCTGCTCAATCAAAAAAATGGTTCAAGAACATGGAGGAATTTGCCCTGTCAATAGGCATGAAAGGTCTTGGTTACGTTAAAGTGCGTGACGATATGACGTTCGACGGACCGATTGATAAATTCCTCAAAGAGGGCGACAGGGAAAAACTTATTGAAATAAACTCCTCCCAAGCGGGAGATGTAATATACTTCATAGCAGACAGTGCAGACGCTGCTCCGAAACTCGCAGGGCAGATACGCACGGAAGTTGCAAAACGTCTTAATCTTATTGATGAGAGCAAATTTGAGCTTTGCTTTATAACAGATTTTCCGATGTATGAACGTGATGAGTCAACGGGAGAAATTATATTCACACATAACCCGTTCTCAATGCCGCAGGGAGGTATGCAGGCACTTCTCGAAAAAGAGCCGACGGAAATACTTGCTTATCAATACGATATAGTATGCAACGGCGTTGAGCTTAGTTCGGGTGCTGTGCGCAACCATGATCTTGACGTAATGGTAAAAGCATTTGAAATTGCGGGATATGATGAGGAAACTCTTAAAAATAAGTTCAAATCACTTTACAACGCATTCAAATACGGTGCGCCGCCCCATGCGGGAATGGCACCCGGTCTTGACAGAATGTTAATGCTTATTGCGGGAGAGGAAAATATTCGTGAGGTAATAGCTTTCCCCATGAACAGCAATGCTCAGGATCTTCTCCTCGGCTCTCCTACCGAAGTTACCGAACAACAGTTGAGAGAGGTTCATATAAAAATAAGGTAATATATAAAACGGTGTTTGACCCTCCGAACCGACAGCGGTGATTGCTGCTTTCCGGGTCGGAGATACTGCCGTCAAAAATAATTTTAAGTAAAGGAATCAGATAAGGGGGAACAGATGTGGTAACAAAGGAAGAAATAATGAAGATAGCAATACTTTCCAAACTGTTCGTTGCCGACGATGAAATAGATAAACTGACAAAGGATATGGGGGAAATCATATCCTTTGCCGATACTATAAATAATGCGGCAGACGAGGGCGGCGATTTTGATAATATAAATAATCTTTCAAATGTCCTGCGTGACGACGAAGTTGTTCCGTCCTTTGAACGTGAGAAAATTCTCCAAAACGCAAAGGACAGCGACAGCGGCTGCTTCCTTGTCAAGAATATTATGAAATGATTGGCGGTGAAATGAATGAGCGAAAGTAAAATTGCCAAACTGCATGAGGGGCTTGTAAACAAAGATTTTTCATGTACGGAACTTACAAAAAAATACATTGAAGCAATAGAGCGTGATAACGGAACACTCAATGCTTATGTAACGGTTACTGCCGATACGGCACTCGAAACTGCCGAAAGGGTAGATAAAAAAATAGCTGACGGCAAGGATATAGGACTTCTTGAGGGAATACCGATGACACTCAAGGATAATATATCCACGGAGGGAATACGTACAACCTGCTGCTCAAAAATTCTTGAGGATTATACCCCTATATATGATGCCACAGTATGGGATATCCTTAAAAAGGATAATGCCGTCTTACTCGGAAAAACAAATATGGACGAATTTGCTATGGGTTCGTCATGCGAAACCTCATATTTCGGTGGAGCGAAAAATCCGCACAACGTAAATCATGTTGCAGGCGGAAGTTCGGGAGGAGTTGCGTCCGCTGTCGGCGGAAATATAGCTGTCTACGGTCTTGGTTCCGATACGGGCGGTTCGATTAGACAGCCTGCAAGTTTCTGCGGAATTGTAGGACTTAAACCCACCTACGGAGCTGTATCGAGATACGGTCTTATAGCGTATGCATCGAGCCTCGATCAGATCGGGCCGATTACGACCAATGTGGAAGATGCGGCTATCATTTTCGATGCCATATCGCAATATGATGATATGGACTCCACTTCACAAGGCAGAAAGGGTGCGCCCGTTTGCCGCAATCTTAAAAATGATATAAAGGGAATTAAAATAGGTATCGCAAGAGAATACCTTGACGGTGTGCGTGATGATGTGCGTACGGCTGTTGAGGAGGCAGCGGAGGTATATAAATCACTCGGTGCGGAAATTGTATATTTTGACCTTCCGTCCCTAAAATATGCCCTGCCTGTTTATTATATAATTGCTTGTGCGGAGGCATCATCTAACCTCGGTCGATATGACGGAATACGCTACGGCTATAAGGCGGAAAATTATAAAGACGTAAATGATATGATAAAGAAAACAAGGAGTACAGGCTTCGGTGAAGAGGTAAAGAGGAGAATACTTCTCGGAACATACGTTTTGAGTTCCGGCTACTACGATGCATATTATAAAAAAGCTCAAAATTTAAGAGGTACTATAATATCGGCTTTTAAGAAAGCATTTGAAATATGTGACGTGATACTTGCCCCGACCGTACCTATGACAGCTTTTGAAAACGGTCATGCCGTAAGTGATCCGGTAGAAACATATCTTACCGATATATGTACAGTCCCCGTTAATATATGCGGTCTGCCGGGAGTTTCCGTTCCGTGCGGATTCGGTTCAAACGGTCTTCCGATCGGCGTACAGATTATCGGCGACAGCTTTACGGAGGCAAAGATACTTAATGCGGCATGGCAGTATGAAAATGCGGCAAACAAATTCAAATCGACCGATTTCGGAATTAGTATATAATGATTACGGGAGGGAACAAGTATGGAATATGAATTAGTCGCAGGCTTTGAAACCCATGTAGAGCTTGCCACAAATACTAAAATTTTCTGCTCCTGTACGACAGAGTTCGGAGGAGAACCCAATACCCACTGCTGTCCTGTTTGTATAGGACTTCCCGGTACGCTTCCAAAACTGAATAAAAGGGTAGTCGAATATGCAATCCGTGCGGGTCTTGCAACAAACTGCGAGATTGCGGAGATATCCAAAATGGACAGAAAAAATTACTGTTACCCCGACCTGCCGAAAGCGTATCAGATATCGCAGTATGATAAACCTCTTTGCGAACATGGCTATATTCAGCTTTCAAACGGCAGAAAAATACGTATTTTGAGAATACATATAGAAGAAGATGCAGGTAAGCTGGTACACAGACGCGGCGATACACTCGTTGACTATAACAGAGGCGGTGTTCCGCTTATAGAGATCGTTACGGAACCGGATTTCCGCAGCGTTGACGAGGCAAAAGAGTATGTTGAAAAACTGCAAACGATCATGCGTTATATAGGTGTTTCCGACTGCAAAATGCAGGAGGGATCGATGCGTTGTGATGTAAATATATCCGTCCGTCCGAAGGGCAGCGAAACTCTCGGAACAAGAACCGAAATCAAAAATATGAACTCCATAGCATTTATAGCAAAGGCAATGGAATATGAATACGGCAGACAGGTTGACCTTATTGAAAGCGGAGAAAAGGTTATACAGGAAACACTAAGATATGACGATGTTTCAAATACAACGTCAAGTATGAGGGGCAAGGAGGACGCCAATGATTACCGTTATTTCCGTGACCCCGACCTTGTTACGATAAACGTGCCGAGAAGTCTTGTTGAGGAGATTAAAGTGTCACTCCCCGAACTGCCTGAGGCAAAAAAAGAACGATATATGAACGAACTCGGACTTCCGGAGTCTGATACGCTGCTGTTGGTCAAGTACAGAAAAGTGGCAGAGTATTTTGAAGAGGCTGCCAAAGGTACGAAAAATCCGAAAACAGCCGCCAACTTTATTATCGGACAGATTTTCCGAACGGTAGAAACGGAATCGGAAAAAGAGCAGTTTGATGTCGGAGTAACGGCGAAAGATCTCAATGAGCTTATTAAGCTGCTTGATGACGGAAAGATAAAAATGAACCTTGCAAAATCCACACTTGACAAAATGCTTGAAACAGGCAAAAAAGCCACCGAGCTTATTGACGAAAGTGATATGGGCGGACTTGACGAGTCTGCGCTGAAAGACCTTTGTCAGCAAGCCGTAGACAACAATCCGAAAGCGGTAAAGGATTATCTTGCCGGTAAGGAAAAGGCTGTCAAGGCTATGGTAGGCTTTGTTATGAAGAACAGCCGAGGAAAAGCCGATCCTGCACTTGCGGAACAGACGATTATAGACATTATCGGCAAATAAAAACTCACCCCGTTTATTTCCTTATCGGGAAAGACGGGGTGAATTTTTAGTTTTTAACAGATGACATCATTCCGTAACGCATTTTCCGTCTGCAATATATATCTTTCTCTTACAGTATTCTGCGATGCGCTTGTCATGTGTTACAACTACAACGGTTATGCCTTTTTTCTCATTCAGCTCGGTCAACAGGTGCATAATCTCATCGGCAGTGTCACTGTCCAATGCGCCTGTCGGCTCGTCCGCCAGAATGACCGACGGCTCGGTTATAAGAGCCCTTGCAATAGAAACACGCTGTCTTTGTCCGCCGGAAAGCTGACTTGCTTTTTTGTCCGCCTGATCCTTTATACCCAAACTTTCAAGTATATCCAAGGCTTTTTCTTTCATATGATTTGCGGGGTATTTTTTATTGAAATAAAGCGGCAGCATGACGTTCATTAGTACGGTTTTTTGATCAATAAGGGAAAAATCCTGTAAAACAAAGCCTATTTCCTCATTGCGCAGCTTGGAAAGTTCCGAATCTCCGAGTTTGCTGACCTCTTCTCCGTTCAACTTATAGCTGCCCTCGTCATATCTGTCCAAAAGACCGATTATATGCATAAGCGTAGATTTTCCCGCACCCGATTTTCCGAGAACGGCAACGCTTTCTCCCTTTTCTATCTTCAAATTTACATTATCCAGCGCCTTAAATTTCTTTTTGTTTACTTTATAATATTTTGAAATATCCGATAATTCAATAATACTCATTACAGCAAAACCTCCTTATGAGTATTTTTCTTTCATTTGCATGACGGGACTTCTCATATACGAAACAAAAAACGGTATAATGGTCGCCAATGAAAGAATTACAGTAAAAACAGCAACTATAATATAATCCGATACCGCATATCCCAGTCCGCTGTAATCTATTTTTTTGAAATATGTATCATAAGCGGCAGCATGGATAATAATTGCGGAAACCGAGCTTATAACGGAAATTATAAATGCCTCAAGAATTATTATTGCGGTCACACGTTTTTTGGAAGCTCCCAACAGGCAGTAAATCACATTTTCGTATCTGTTGAGGTTGAAAACATACTTAAACATAGCGGCACAACCGATAAAACATATAAGCAGTATTAAAAAAACTACTACAAACGTGTTTATCATCGAATATAATTCCTCCATTGCCCTATTGTTGTCATTCATGGTTTCAACCGAGGTTATTCCGTAATGTCCGAGATTTTCGAGAATTAAATTCTTTATTTCCGAGTTTTCAAATGAGTTGTGTAATGTTTTTGTTGTTATTACGATATTGGTTGTTTTTAAATTATTTTCCGTAAACTTATCGAATGTGATATAGTTGTCAGTAACGGGAATACGGCAAATCTCAAATTCACTTCCGTCCGACATCTTTACCTTATCCGAAGCGCTATTGGAGGAAAAAATAACGTTTTTGCTGAAATATTCGCTGTTATTGAATACCTCCGCAACTGTTTTATTGTCCTTTAGTTTTGACTCAACATCATAAATATATTCAATAGAGGAAAATGTCCTCACTTCATAAATATTATCATAATTATCCGTAAAAGACGTTGAACACGATATATTTTCGATATCGTAATCGGAAAGAAAATTAAAATCCTCTTTTTTTAATTCCGCTTCTTCATTTAAGTTTATTTTATACTCACGAAATTCAATGGAATTTAAAAAATGTTGAAACGAAATAAATGAATTTTGGACATTATTGTACGAAATTATAAAGGCAAGTACGCATAAAATACTTCCTATATAATACAACAGCATTATAAAAGGGTGATTTCTTATGTCATCTTTTACTCTTGAAAAAACCAGTTTTAATGTATTCATATACCTTTAGTCCTCTTTCTGTACAGCTCTACGGGTGTATTTTTGGCGAAAACAATGTACGGTATGATAACACATATCAAAGAAACAACAATTACATATACGATAACAAACAGATAGGAGTAAATGTCAAAATATATATACGAGTATTTTATAATATTTGCCGATATTAAATATTGCTGTATTGCTATATATACAGATGTCACCGCAGCGGAAATAACACCTATCAATATTATTGCCGACAACATCATACCGAAACTTTTCTTTCTGCTGCAACCGCAAATATGATATATGAAATGTTCGTCCAATTTCTTTTTAACCATAAATACCGACACTATCAAAAATACAACAGTAGAAACAACTATGTAAAAAAGAGACTGCGGAATTAAATTATTGCTAACCTTTTGGTTTAAATTTTCATTTCCGTTTCTTACTATATCGTTCACTTCAAAATACGGGGGAGTGTAAATGATATCTTCATCTGAAAATTCTCCGTTTCCGAGTCTTTTTATATTTTCTCTGACTTCGTTCTCATCACCCATCAGATCTGTAATATAATCGGTGTATTCCTTGATTTCCTCCTTTGTTGCATCTTCTTTAAACTTGACAATAAAATTTTCACCTAAACCTCCGATTTGTCCGTTATCCACAAGTCCGAGATCTTTGAGTTGTCGGTTAGTGATATCATTATCAAGGAGAAAAACAGAGTTTGACGTAATAAGATTATTTTCGATGTCAAAAGCCTCATAACTGTTTCCACCACCGCTAAACCGAAAGTTATAATAAGGTGCCGCTACCTTTCCGATAACATGGATCTTAAGGTTTTTATCATGGGCGGGTATGAAAATATCTATATTTTCCCCCACACTGACATTGTCGAACATACTGCCGCAGATAACGGCATTCGGATATTCTCCGTTTTGCTCAGCTCCGTCGAACCAAGTTCCGGAGGAAAGCGGATAGCAGAATGCACGGCAGGTTTCGGCATTTGATACCTTAACATTAACATCATCAGGGTATATATCATATCTTCCGAAATAGGTGTTATACCCGTAGACACTCTTAACCGCCGAAAAATTCTTACTTTTTTCAAGTATTTTTTCATTTTGGACTTTATCGCAAAGTTTCAAAAAATCTTCATCTTCCGATGCATACATAAAATCACTATAATTTAATTCAAATGCACCCGTCTGTACCAAAATAGAATCCTTAAAATAGTCGCTTTCAATATATGCTATTGATTCTATCATATATCTGTAATTGGCAATTTGATTGGATATAATTACGAGAGCCGATGACAGTATTATAATAAGTGCAAGCGACTTTAATATATTTCCCGAAAAAAAGTCCAAAAACATTCTTACAGTTTTTTTCATTTCTGTTTCCCGATTTCTTAACAATTTCAGTAATTCATCACAAATATATATGAAATAATTACCGTGAATTTATTATACCACTTTTTAACACGGAAATCAACTAAATATTGTGAATTAACTTAATCAGCGTGTCACAAAAATAATGTTTGTAAATTGTGGAATTTGCACAAATTTTGATAATTCAATAATACCCCTACTGCAAACATAATCAAAAAAATTTCTGTTTAATTAAATTTTCCCGTACTTAGCGGAGTGAAAAACTATACGGGCAATTCGTATTTTGCGGGTACTCCAAAAACAGCATTTACGACTACTGTCTGCTGTTTTTCCCGTGATAAACGGTGTTTTTTGATAACCTCGTTGGTATTACGCCGTTGATTTTCCTTTTCTTATGCCGAAATTTTGCTTTCAAGCGTAAATATGAGGTACTGCGCAAAAACAATCGTTCTTAAATAAAAGATCTCACCCCTTTTATTCCGTATTTTTGAATAAAAGGGGTGTGGTTTAGGGATATAATTTTTTCTGTTTTCCAAAGGATATTAACAGACAGCAGTTATATACAATCTTAGAAATGCGGGATTTTCTGCCCGTTATGTTAAAATATTTTTACAATACTATTCCGTGACGCACTTACCGTCTGCAATAAATATTCTCCTTTTGCAGTATTCCGCAACACTTTTATCATGCGTAACGACTATAAGAGTTATATGCTTTTTCTCATTCAATTCCATAAGAAGCCGCATTATTTCCTGTGCTGTATCGCTGTCCAATGAACCTGTCGGCTCGTCCGCAAGAATGACCGACGGCTCGGTTATAAGAGCCCTTGCAATAGAAACACGCTGTCTTTGTCCGCCGGAAAGCTGACTTGCTTTTTTGTCCGCCTGATCCTTTATACCCAAGCTGTCAAGCACGTCAAGAGCCTTTTCTTTCATCTGTTCGGCAGTATATTTATCATTGAAGTATAGAGGAAGTGTAACATTAGTCAGCACGGTTTTTTGATCAATCAGCGAGAAATCCTGCAAAACGAAACCTATCTCCGAGTTACGGAGCTTTGCGGATTTTTTATCACTTAAATTATTGACATCCGTATTGTTAAACAAATAACTTCCTTTGTCATACGAATCCAACAGCCCCAATATATTCAGAAGAGTAGATTTTCCTGCACCTGATTTTCCCTGAATAGCAACACTTTCTCCATCTTCTATTTTCAGACTTATCTTGTCAAGTGCTGTTATGCTTTTTTTATTTTTTCCTCTTCCGACCGTATATGTTTTAGACAAATCTTTAATTTCAATCATAATACCATGCTCCCTTTTACAGATCGATTTTTGTTTTGATTATCGGATTTTTCAGATATTTTATGAAAAACGGCACCATAACTGCGAGTGACAAAATAACCGTAAAACAGATGATCAAAATATAATCCCATACCGAATAGGCAGTGCTAAGGCCGTATATTTCCTTTAGGACATTATCCTTTAAAATCAGATTAAGACCGACCGAAACAAGCGAACAGCCAAACACTAACACTAAAGCCTCTGTCAAGGCTATCCGCAGCACGCTGCTCTTTGCCGCCCCTACAATGGAATATACCGTATTTTCATACGTATTTATATCAAATACATACTTAAACAGATACGCACAAGCTATGAAACAAATAACATATGTCAATGATATGTTAAGGAATTTAGTAACCAGTTCCCCCAGTTGACTGCTGTTACTACCAAATTCGGGGGCGTTTTCAGGTGTGCCAATATCAGATATTTCATGTTTATATGCGAAATCATCATTTATTTTTTTCAGAAATTCCGCACTCTCCTCATCAGAAAGTTCGTGAGAAAATACTATATCAATCGAATAAATACCCGAAAATGATTTGTTTTTTTCAAGAAGATCATATTTTTTAAGACTAAAATCACAAGCGGTTATTTTGGATATATCGTCCTCTTTCAAAAAATTCAAATCGTCTGAATTAACTGTTTCTTCCGATTTAAGAAAAATCGTATAAGTTCTCTTATATTCCGTAAGTTTGTCGTATTGACTTATCATCTCCGGAATACTGCTCCAGAATACGGAAAACACAAAAATACAGATTGTCGTACCCAAAACATACAGTGTCATCAAAAGACGTTGATTTAAAAAATCATCTCTTATTCTCATAAAAGCCAATTTAATGATATTCATGACATTCCACCACCATTTATGCCTATTTATTCTGCTTATTCAAGGTAATGAGTGTCATTTTCTTTCTGAACACCATAATATAAGGAATAATAGAGGCAATTAAAGTAACAATTACAATATATCCCCATAGAACCGAATACGTCAACGGGCCGGCATACCTGTTATTAAACTCTCCGTACGTGTTCATAAATCCGTGTGAAAGTGCGCTATTTAATAATACAAGGTAAATCGTACATACTATTCCGGCAGCAATTGCTATGAATAAAATTCCGAACAATGACTGCATAAAAATTTGCAGTTTCGTTCTTCCCAAAATAAGGTGTATGTTATATTCTTTTTGTTTTGATCTTAACATAAGCACGGTAAGAACAACAAGCATAAATGCAGCAATAAACGCATACAAAAGACCGCTTTTCAATATAGCATTAACATTCCCATCAAAATAGGTCTTGCTGTATTCTAACATCTCATCATACGGTTCGTACACATCTATTTGCTTAAGATCTTCTTCACTAAAAAATGAACAATAAAAATCCCTGCACTTTTGAATATCTTCGGGAGTAGCATCTCTTTTATATTGTACTATTGCTGAAGTCGGATTTCTTTTTATTTGCTCACCAAATTCTGCAACCGTCCTCTCATCATTCAGCATGAAAACCCTGCTTTCATAAGTTAGCGATCTATAAAAATCACCCAAATTATAAGAATCAATCGTCATATATGGTGCGGCGACCTTTCCTATTATATGAACTTTATGCTTTTTTTCCGAAACATAATAATTGATTTCAATATCATCTCCTATATTAAAATCGTCAAATTCCGATCCGCACAAAACCACCGGGGGATACGGACTGCTGTTATCATATTCACCGAACCAACACCCGTCCGAAAGCCTATATGAAAATCTGTTATACGTATCCATATCCGCAAAGCACATCGGCACCGATATATCTTTATAATTAAAAGCCTTGAAACCCTCAATCGTATAGCTGAAAACCTTATCTACCGCAGGCAGGTTTTTTATTTGTGCATACACATCTTTTTTTACAAATTCCGCCTTGGCTTTATTAAGTTCATCAGCAGCGTAATAAAATGTATCACCATTTTGGTCTGTCGGTTCCTGCTTCTGCAGGAAACACCATTCAAATGTACGATAAACCGACACTACATCCGAATTTTCAATACCGTCCCCTTGAAAAAAACCGACTGCCTGCATATTAAACTCAACACGGCTCACCATATCCGAAATGATAATTCCCGACCCGACAAATATGATAAATAATGCAAGTGATTTTAATATGTTTTTATTAAAGAATTGAAAAAAAAGCCGGAGTTTATTCACATCAATCTCCCCTTATAAGTACAAAGCGATATTTGCCGTCACTCCCGCCGAATGCAGTTGACTCAGCGGGGTGACGCCAACACCGATAGATTAAATCCTAAAATTGATCTATACGAAAACAAGTATTTTGCCTTAAATGTATGATTTTAAGTAAATGCAGACAAAGATCGCTTTTATATTTTGAAACAAAACCAAATTATAACCGTTTTTTTAAATGAGTAAGTAAGAAATATTTATAAATACATTCTCTTTATTTGTCATAAAATATACCATTTAATCTACAAATAAATTAAAATAAACTTACTTCCTCGTTACGGTTGACCTGTTTACATATGTTACTTCTTTGACTATCAAAACACCATAATCGTTGATCTTATCGCCAACAAATGCAATACTCGATGCTGCTGTATAACCAACAGGAGCCTCTACCCATTTTGCACGAATCCAACTGTTAGGACTACCAGTTACATAACCATTTGCCGATACAATTTTTTCTTCATTGGAGGAACTTGTATTATAATAGAGTTCGGTGTATGCCGCACCCGAAAGGTTACCTGGATTAAAATGCGTACCCGCCCTTGCCCTATGTTGATCATTATGCGTCTCAAAATATCCATACATCTGACTCGCCTCGTGTAATGTTTGATCAACATCAAGAGCTACGTTCCACTTCTTACCTAAGGTAACCGTATCGTAAGCCTGAACCGTTACTGCCGCAGAAAACAGAGTAACCGTAGCGATTGCTGTCGTACCAAGTACTTTTGCGACGTTCTTCGTGATCTTTTTGATTTTTTTCATCTAAAACTCCCCATTTCTAATAAATTCAGATAAAACACTTTCACCAGTCAAAGCGAAAAATTTTACTGTAAATATATTTTAACATATATCTATGTAAAAATCAACCCAAAATGTAAAAAAATGAAATATTTTTATAAAAAAATCCAAATCAATAATTTCACACATTTTATTAAATCATCAAACTAATCTACACTAATGAAACGTTTAAGTTACAAACATTTACAGATAATTGGAATTTACCTATTTACATATGTTACTTCTTTCGCTATAATAGTACCATTATTGTTAAACTTCTCGCCAATAAATGCAAGACTTAATACTGCTGTATAATCTTCAGGAACCTCTACCCATTCGGAACAAATCCACTCGTTAGGTCCACCGCTTACATAACCTTTTGGTTGTACAAGTACTTCACTGGAGGTAGTTGTACGATAATAGAGTTCGGTGTATGCTCCCCCTGAAAGGCTACCGGGATTGAAATGCGTACCTGCCCTTGGCCCATGTTGACTATTTTTCGTTTCAAAATATCCATACATCTGGCTTGCCGGGTTAAATGTGCGATCAGTATTTAGGGATACCGAATACTTACCTAAAATAGTCACAGAATAAGCCTGAACCGTTACTGCCGCAGAAAACAAGGTAACCGCAGCGATTGTTGACATACCAAACACTTTTGCGACGTTCTTCGTGATCTTTTTGATTTTTTTCATCTAAAACTCCCCATTTCTAATAAATTCAGATTAAACACTTTCACCGACTAAAGCATGAAAATTTACTGTAAATGTATTTTAACATATATTTATGTAAAAATCAACTCAAAATGTAAAAAAAATGAAATATTTTTATAGAAAAAGTACAAATCACACATTTTATTCCAAAATATTTTCCCGTTCAAAAAATATATACGCTATCCGTTCCCGAATTCATCTCACTTTATAAAAAAAAGAACAGGGAAAAGCAATGTACTTATCCCCTGTTTCAATATATTGACATCATAGTTTTAATTGAGAAATTCATCGGAAATTGCCGCAAAATTCTCCATTGTCATTTCCTCCGCCCTTGCAGTTTGATTTATACCGACACGCTCAAGAATTTGTGTTACCTCCGACTTTGAAATTGATAATCCCGAACTTAACGAGTTAGCAAGTGTTTTTCTTCTTTGTGAAAACGCAGCCTTAACTATTTTGAAAAACATTTTTTCGTCCCCCACACCCACGGAAGGCTCTTTCAGTATATTCAGTTTTATAACGGCAGAGTCAACTTTCGGCGCAGGCAAAAAGCTGCCTTTCGATACTCGGAACAAAATCTCCGGTTTACTGTAATAATTTACCGCCGCACTTATTGCACCCGATTCCCTCGTGCCGGGAACGGCACATATTCTGTCCGCAGCCTCCTTTTGCACCATGACCGTAAGCGAATTTATCGGAAGTCTTTCCTCAAGAAATTTCATTATTACCGGTGAGGTTATATAATACGGAAGATTTGCGCATACGACTGCCTCTCCCCCTTCAAATTCCTCTCTTATAATTTTCCCGATATCCAACTTCATAACATCGCCGTTTATTATCTTAACATTATTATGCTCACTTAACGTTTCCTCAAGAACCGATATCAGTCTTTTATCAAGCTCTATTGCAACAACTTTATATGCAACATCTGCAAGTGCATTTGTCAGCACACCCGCTCCCGGCCCTATCTCTATCACACCCACATCCGCACCGCATCCGCATTCCTCCGCCATTTTCGGGCATACATTAGGATTTATAAGAAAATTCTGCCCCAATGCCTTTGAAAAAGTAAAGCCGTGTTTTGACAAAACACTTTTCACATATGATATATCCGTCAGCCTGTTCATAATATCTCCCTATTCCTATTTTTAAACAAGTCTTACATCGTACAATTATTATATTAAACTTATGTTTTTTAATCAAGTACCCGCCAAAATATTTACAAAAAAATCAACAAACACCATAATTATGAAAATCAGTATTTAGAACCACATGATTTTTTCATCGTCAAATTGATTGCGGTCAATATGCCCGTACATACAGGTTTTGCTGACAAAAACGAATTTTCCTAACGGCTCGGCAAAAGGTTTCTTGAATGTAAAGTAATTTATAAAGATTACAAACTTCTGCTTGAACCGAAACGGTGTAATTAAGTGAAATTAACGATACCATATGTAAGAGCGTTCATAATGCTTTCATATGCCGACAAACCGCTTTCTTTGACAATAAACAACAACCACGCAAATTATACAACTCGTCATTTAAGATTACGAATTATCACAATTTTGCCGTTTTTTCACAATTTCAAAATCATATTCCGAGGTAAAATCTTTCGCTATCCCCTCTGTCACAAAAATTTTTCTGTTATCGTCCATAAGCACCATATCAAACTTATCACTATTCTTTCTCCAAAAATCCAATGCACGTTCTTTTCCCATAACAAAACACGCAGTCGAAAGTCCGTCCGCAAGCGTTCCGTCACGGCTTACTATCGTAACGGACTTCAGACCGCTTTCGGCGGGATATCCGCTTTTCGGATCCATTATGTGATGATATGTCTTTCCGCTTTTTTCATCGGTAAAAAATCTCTCATACCCGCCCGATGTTATTACAGCCTTGTCACTCACACTTATAACCCCCATAAGACTTCCCGTGTCGTTATGATTGTCCGGATCGGTTATCCCGCACTTCCACATACTGCCGTCCGTTTTATTTCCGCAACATTGAACATTTCCCCCAAGTGATACAATACCCGATGTGATGTTGTACTCCTCAAAGATACGCATTATGCTGTCGCTCGTATAACCCTTTGCAATACCTCCGAAATCTATACCCATATTTTCTCCGAGCTTAATAAAACCGTCTGCGTATGTCAGCTTATCAAACCCGCATACATCTGCGACTCTTTTTATGTCCTCATCATCAGGCACAGCCTGCTTGTCACCCGTAAACCCCCACAAATCCATAAGCGGATATACGGTTATATCATACGCACCGTCTGTATTTTCATATATCCATTCCGATTTTTCTATAAGTTTTTCGGTATCCTCGGAAAGGCTGCCCTCACCCGTACTGTTTATTTTATACACCTCGCTGTCGGTATTTCCCGTTGACAACAGACTGTCAAGTCTGTATATTTCCTTTTCCGCAGCTTCAACCGCCTTGTCGGCATTTTCTCCGTATGCCGTCACGGTCATATATGTATCCATGGCGAAAATTTCCCTTGTTGCGGAGATCATACCGTCTTTCTCCGCATTAGTTTCGCTTTCGCAAGCACATAAAACAAATACTAAATTAAAAACTAAAAATAAACCGAAAATCTTTTTCATAATTACTCCTATTTAAAAATACTGTCCGGCAGATGTTTTAAAAGCGTATTGCCCAATATCCCTATAAGTGTGCCGGAAACCGCACCGGCAAACCACAATACGGCAAGATACCACAAAATACTTGTTGTATCGGTCATCAGCATTGCAATAAGTATCTGCCCCACATTATGGAAAATCCCGCCTGCTATGCTTACGCTTATCATTTTAAATTTACCCGTCTTTTTAAGTAATATCATCACAAGCAGCGACAACATCCCCCCCGACAAACTGTAAATCAGTGCCGAAGGGCCTCCGAACAGGAACGACACAAGCAATATCCTAAGAACGTTTACAGCCATAGCGCTGCCGCTTCCCATTTTATACAGCGCAATAACAACGATAATGTTAGTAAGCCCGATCTTCATTCCGGGGATAGGAAAAAACGGGGGAATTTGTGCCTCAAGCCAGCTTAACACAATTGCGGCAGCCGTTATCATTCCGTACACGGATATTTTTTTTACATTAACTCTACTCTTTTTATTCATAACCCTACTTTACAATCACATCAATATCGGAATTATCCTTCTGCTCCTGCCCCGTTATTTCTACAACTATCCTATGCGGCAGACATATAACGGACTGACCTTTCATGCTGATTTTCCCCTGCCTTACGCACAACTTATCGGGGCAGTCGGCTTCACTAATGTATGCCTGACAGTTTTCTATAACAAGTAAATTCGTACCGTTTGCCCCGTTAATGACAACTCTCCTGTTTTCCGTAAGCGGATATACCGCACTTACCTCTCCGTCCGTTTTTATACAAACATATTCCCCGCCCTGTCCGTTAAAGACAGCAGTCAACAATACGGCAGCCCCGACCGTAATCAGTATGCCGACAAGAAATATATCATATTTTACCCTTTTTAGTATACCCTTTTTCATTCAGACTTTACCGCCGGCTTTTCTGTAATGCTGAAAAACAGCTCCTCAAGATTTTCCCCGCTTTTCTCGACCTGCGTGCGTGTTCGCTCCGCCTCAATTCTTCCGTTCATCATTATAAACACTCTGTCCCATACGCCCTCGACACTTTCAAGCATATGTGTCGAGATTACGATCGTTGTACCCTTTTCTTTCATTTCCGAAAGCATCAGCTTGAGTTCCTTTATTGCATGGGGATCAAGCCCCACAAGAGGCTCATCAAAGAGAAGTATCTTCGGTTCAATAAGCATCGCACAGCATATACTTATCTTCTGCTGCATACCCTTAGACAACTCTTTTCCGAGCTTATCCCTTTTATCTTTAAGCTCCAGCCTGTACATAAGTTCCTCCGCTCTGTCTTCCCAGTTTTCAAGATTATATGCACGTGCGATAAATTCCATATGCTCCCACACGGTAAGAAGTTCAAACGGAGCAGGTATTTCGGGAACATATCCGAGTATTCTCTTTGCCTCCGTACTTTTATTCTTATAACCGCACAATTCAATTTCTCCCTCAAAGCGCAAAAGACCCGCAATACATTTTATTGCAGTCGATTTTCCCGCACCGTTAGGCCCTGCCAATACTGCCGTTTCTCCGTCATTCACAGTAAATGTAAGATTATCGTTCGCTACAAACCTATGATATTTTTTTGTCAAATGAAATACATTAAGCAAATCTATCACTCCGTCGGACTTTTAGTTTGTATTCATTATAGCATAATTTTCCGACATATTAAAGTGGGAACGGCAATTTATTATATTGTGTTTTATGAGCATATAAATTTTAAAAACCGTTCAAACGTCATAAATAAAGTTAATTTCGGTTTTGGAAATATAACTGTAATTTTTGATTTTTCGGGTCATTTTATTTTGCGCACTTTTATGATTTAAAGCCTTGACAATTTAAAGCAATGGTGTTATCATTATTATCGGATATTGTCAGGTAAACACATGAATACTAAATTTCCGCATTTTGCGGTTTGTCAAGTATTTTCCCGCCCGTTTGTGCAGGCTCTTCCGCACGACGGCGGTCTTGTGTGTAACCTGAACGGTGCGATTCGTATATAACGATCGTATTTACAGCCGATAGACGGAGTCCGTGCGGATCCCGTCTTTTAATTTACAGGAGGGAAAACCATGATTATCGTACTTAAACCGAATACATCGAAAGAACAGCTTATACTCTTCAAAGCATCACTGGAAGAAAAATATAACGTGTCGGTGAATACGTGGGTAGGCGTGGAGTCCACAGTACTCGGACTTATAGGAGATACCACACCGATTGATGAGGATTGGATAAGCGCACAGGAAATAGTCGAGAATGTGAAACGTGTACAAGAACCCTATAAAAAAGCCAATCGTAAATTTCACCCCGATAATACCGTTATCGAACTTCCTACCGGACAGAAAATCGGAGACGGCAGTCTTTGCATTATGGCAGGCCCTTGCTCTGTTGAATCGGAGGAACAAATAAATTACGTTGCTCAAAGAGTCAAAGACGCCGGTGCATCATTCCTGAGAGGAGGCGCATTTAAACCCCGCACTTCCCCGTATTCGTTCCAAGGTCTGAGATCGGAAGGTCTTGATCTTTTGAAAGGTGCAAGAAAGGCAACGGGTCTGCCCATAGTAACCGAAATAATGAGTGCATCACATATTGATATGTTCGAGGGTGTTGACATAATTCAAGTCGGCGCAAGAAATATGCAGAACTTCGAGCTGCTTAAACAACTCGGCAAAATAAACAAACCCATTCTTCTCAAACGTGGTCTTGCTAATACTATTGAGGAATGGATAATGAGTGCCGAGTATATCATGGCAGGCGGCAACGACAAGGTTATACTTTGCGAAAGAGGTATAAGGACATACGAAACCGCAACTCGAAACACACTTGACCTTTCCGCCGTACCTGTCGTGAAAAAACTATGCCACCTCCCGATCATCGTAGACCCCAGTCATGCAACGGGAAAAGCCGCACTCGTCGAGCAGATGTCCCTTGCCGCCGTTGCAGCGGGCGCAGACGGTCTTATGATAGAGGTGCATAACGACCCCAAACACGCCTTATCTGACGGAGCGCAGTCCCTTACGCCCGATAAATTTGATGAGGTGGCACGTAAGGTATTTGCCCTCAAAAAAGCATACGATGAAATTATGAACAGCTGATCCGAAATAACGCAGCCGTTTATATAAAACCTGACGCAAATAGATGCCGTGCTTAACGTTGGTGTCGTTAAATCACAACAGTATATAAATATCAGCCCGACCGTAAGAGTAAAACCTGACGGTCGGGCTGAATATTTCAGTTTAATAAAAATCAGTCGGCAGAATCCTGATGTGCCTCAATATAATTTACAAGATCCTCAACGGTCTTTACGTTGCCCACCTCATCATCGGGAACCTCAACACCAAACTCACTCTCTATTGTTGTGAGAAGATCAACAACATCAAGAGAATCAGCAGAGAGATCATCAATAATTGATGTTTCGAGAGTAATTGAATCCTCCTCAACGTCAAACTGTTCACTAAGAATTGACTTAACCTTTTCCAGTACCATAAATAAATCCTCCTAAAAATATAAAATAATCAATAAAAAATGTGCGTCCGACGCTTTCCGCTGTGGACAAAAACATATCGTTTATGTTACAATATGTTATGCGGAACCAGCACCGCCGAACACAACTTCTTACACTTAAATCTTATAAGTTATTTAATGATTTGTCAATAAGAAAATTACAATTTATTTATATTTTTCCAATAATTATAAATATTTTATAAAAAACACTTCAATTACTTATAGCTTTATATAAAAAATACGGAGGTAATGTTATGTCAGAAAGAAAATTTGCAGTTATAGGACACCCGATAGGTCATACTATGTCGCCGTTTATCAACAAAAGATTATTTGAACTTGCGGGGGAAAATGGCGTATATACCGTGTTGGACGTTGCGCCGGAGGAATTTCCGAAAAAAATTTCCGCCCTTAACGAGCTTGCGGGATATAATGTCACAATACCCAATAAGCAGGTGATTATACCGTTTCTTGACGAGCTTGACAAAAAGGCAGAATTATACAGCTCGGTCAATACCGTAAAAAACGGCAGCGTGCGCAAGGGCTTTACTACCGACCCCGACGGCTTTCTTAAAGCACTTGCGGCAAATAATATACCTCTTGACGGAGATATATGTATTATAGGCTGCGGAGGAGTCGCACGTACTTTTGTATATGAAGCTGCCCTTGCAGGCTGCCGAATAACCGTATCTGTACGCCCTGAAGATACGGAAATACAACAGGCTCTTGTGAAAGACGTTAAGGAAAAGACCGGTATATCCGATATTGATACCTGTCTTATTTCCGATATCGAAAGAGAGGGCAGTTTTGATTTGCTTATAAACGCCACACCCGTGGGTATGTATCCTAAAACAGACGTTATGCCCGTGTCCGAGAACGTTATAACAAGATGTAAGAGTGTTTTCGATGCAATATACAATCCGCTTGAAACAAAGCTGGTGCAGGCGGCAAAGGCAAACGGACTGCGTTCTGTCGGCGGAATGTCAATGCTGGTATGGCAGGCTGTCGTTTCCCACGAAATATGGGACGGTTCCGAGTATAATACAGACGATATAAATCAGCTTATAGAGGACTCTTCAAAAGAACTTAAAAAACTTTTCTAAAAAACGGATAATACTGCCGTAAAACCATTATGAACGGAGAATTGAAAATGAAACAGAAAAATATAATACTTTGCGGCTTTATGGGCTGCGGAAAAAGCACCGTAGGCGCACTGCTCGCCAAAAGAAACGGTATGTCATTCATAGACCTTGACGACTATATAGAAAAAAAGGAAAACAAAACCGTAGCACAAATTTTTGAGGATAACGGGGAGGAGTATTTCCGTATGCTTGAGAGAGAAGCAGTAAAAGAACTTTCCGAGAAAAGGGGAGTAATAATTGCCGCCGGAGGCGGAACGCTTACTTTCAAAGAAAATACGGATAATTTCCGAAAAAGCGGTATAATAATCCTCCTGGACATACCTGTCGAGAATATTGCCTCAAGACTCCAAAACGATAAAACAAGACCCCTGCTGAACCGTGAGGACAAAGACGAGGTCATGCGGGAATTATATAATAAACGTCTTCCCGTTTATCGTGAGGCTGCGGATATAACGGTCAATGCAAACCGTTCCCCTATGAGTATATGTACTGATATAATGCAGCATATATTACATATGTGAAAACATTTTTTTAAAAAAGATATATGCCTGATGTCCGCCAAACCGCAGGGAAAATTCCCGATCGTTTGTTAAAATCACTAAAATGCTATTCCGTACTTGAAAACCTATAAAATATATGTTATTATAGGGTCATAGAATACGAGGTGTTTATATATGAGGATATCAACAAAAGGTCGATATGCACTTAGAATGTTGATTGACCTTGCGGAACATAAAAATGACGGTTTTGTTGCACTGAAGGATATTGCAAAAAGGCAGGGTATTTCAAAAAAATATCTTGAACAGATCGTTCCTATTTTGAATAAGTCCGATATTCTCAAAACCAACAGAGGGTATCAGGGC
Source organism: uncultured Clostridia bacterium (assembly GCA_947589415.1). Taxonomy (GTDB): domain Bacteria; phylum Bacillota; class Clostridia; order Oscillospirales; family Acutalibacteraceae; genus UBA1213. The sequence continues at coordinate 54,101 of CANQBP010000007.1, read as the reverse complement.
GGATATATGCTCGCAAGAGAACCGAACAAATACACGGTCGGAATGATTTTGCGGCTTACAGAGGGAAGTCTGGCGCCCGTGTCGTGTGTAGAACACACACCCGTAGAATGTGAAAGAGCCGCCGAATGTCCGACTCTTTCGGTATGGCAGGGGCTTTATAAGGTCATAACAGAATATCTCGACGGTATAACCTTGCAGGATATTTTAGATAGGCATAACGAAAATTATTCCAATGACTATATAATTTGACCCGACAGTTAAGTAATCACCCGCATATGGTCAAAATACGGTTGCGGCAGTAATATGTCACGCCTGTCGGATTTGTTTGACTTGCCGTTCGGACGTAAAATTATAATTACCGCATACGGTACAATACATTAAAAGCGGTTTCAAAAAGAAATAACGTGAGCGTAAAATGTTCATTATAAAGAGTGAAAGGATTGAAGGAAATGGCACAACAGAAAAAGCTCGTTGAAGCTATAACGTCAAGAGATGAGGATTTTGCAAAATGGTACACGGATATAGTAAAAAAAGCCGAGCTTGCCGATTATTCGGGAATTAAAGGCTGCATGGTTATACGCCCGCACGGCTATGCTATATGGGAAAATATTCAGCATGATCTCGATAAGAGATTTAAGCAAACGGGACATGAAAATGTATATATGCCTATGTTCATTCCCGAAAGCCTGCTGCAAAAAGAAAAGGATCATGTTGAAGGTTTTGCACCGGAATGTGCGTGGGTGACTGTCGGAGGAAGTGAAAATCTGAGCGAAAGGCTTTGTGTCCGCCCGACATCGGAAACATTGTTTTGTGAGCATTTTGCAAAAATAATAAATTCATACCGTGACCTGCCGAAACTCTATAATCAGTGGTGTTCGGTAGTACGCTGGGAAAAAACCACACGTCCGTTTTTGAGGACATCCGAATTTTTGTGGCAGGAAGGTCATACCATGCACGAAACAGCCGAGGAGGCCCGTGAGGAAACCTTGAGAATGCTGCAGGTATATACGGACTTCTACAAAGAAACTCTTGCCATTCCGGCAGTAACGGGCAGAAAAACCGAAAAGGAAAAATTTGCGGGAGCAGAAGAAACATATACAATTGAGCCTATGATGCATAACGGTGTTGCACTTCAGGGAGGTACATCACACTTCTTCGGCGACGGCTTTGCAAGGAGTTTCAATATCACCTTTACGGGAAGAGATAACACTTTGCAATACCCGTTCCAGACATCATGGGGAGTTTCTACAAGAATGATAGGTGCGATAATAATGGTACATAGTGATGATGACGGTCTTGTACTTCCGCCTAAAATCGCACCCGTACAGGTAGCCGTAATTCCGATAGCGCAGAAAAAAGAGGGTGTACTCGAAAAGGCTGCGGAGCTTAAAAACAGGCTTATCGACGCTGACCTTAGAGTAAAACTCGATGACAGCGACAAAGCTCCCGGTTGGAAATTCAGTCAGTATGAAATGCTCGGTGTACCCGTACGTCTTGAGATAGGGCCTAAGGATATAGAAAATAACCAATGTGTCCTTGTCAGAAGAGATACAAGAGAAAAGAAATTTGTTTCTCTCGATAATGTTGAGGACGAAATTAAAGCTCTGCTCGACAACATACACGAAAGCCTTTACAATGCGGCTCTTGAAAATCTGAAAGCCAAAACTTTTGAGGCCCGCACACATGAGGAATTTCTTGATATTGCAGCAAACAAGCCGGGATTCATAAAGGCTATGTGGTGCGGCGACAGTGCCTGCGAAGATAGGTTAAAAGACGAAACCGGAGGAGTAAAATCCCGCTGTATTCCCTTTGTTGAGGATCACCTCAGCGATGTATGCGTGTGCTGCGGCAAACCCGCAAAGCATATGGTATATTGGGGAAGGCAATACTGATCGAAAATAAACGTCTGCGCGCAGCTTAGTTCGGTTTTTAAATATTTAATAATAAAAGGCAGGAAGAACAAACTTATTTTTAATGCAATACCCAATCCGTCAAGAAGCATATTTATAAATAATGACTTTTTAAGATATGTCGGACATTTCATACGCACAAAAAGGTATATAGCAATTCCCAATAACAGCACTAAAACTCCCATACCCGCATAAAGGAGATAATTCCCCGCAATCATATCTGAAACTTCGGGTATAAGGGGTGATATTATCGTTGCAATAATTGAAAATACACCCACGAATATAAAATCCGCAAATAAATAAGATGCGACTCTTCCGAAAACCTTTTTGTATCTCATGTGTATCCTGTTTTCTTTTACCAAGCCCACAATAGCCAAAACCAACATACCGAGTAATAATATAATAAATACAGGATTAAACATAATAAATTCCTCCTCAAAATTGTAAAGTATTGTTGTTTTCAAACAGCGGGATCTACCGCTGCACGGCAGCATCAGTACAGTATGTTCAAAAGGAAACTCACACTAAAAATCATATACTTCAACAGCAAATATCCATTATCCTTTTACGCACGGCGTATAAAGGGATCTGAACTTCGTAAATTATTCCGGTTCCGTTCCCGCAGCACGGTTTTGTCCGATGCCCGGATATTTTTACCGGGGTATTCTAAATTATCAGATTTGACAGAATCTCTAAAGCAGAAGTATTTCATTTCGGATAACCTCCTTCCATATTTTAGTGTAAGTTGGACATATCTGCTAAAAACTACTGTATCATATTTTTCAAAAAATAGCCATGAATTGCAGTTGTCAATCAACGAGTAATATAGCAAAATGAAATAGAAAAAAATCCGTTAAAACGGAAAAAATATCAGTTGCTTTTCAGAAGATACCGATAGACGAAGAGGCTTAAACAGCAGGGAAAAACTGATATAAAATATCGGCTCAAGGCAGGCTTATTAGCCGTCTTGAGCCGATATTCCGTTTTATGCCGGTGTAATATACTATGCTTTTGTCTTGTTTTTACCGTGGAAATTCCTTTCGGGTATCGCCCGCATTGTGTTTCTCTCAAATCCCGATTATTTTATACATTCGTCATAATCGACACTCCCGCAGTTTTGTCTGCAATCCCTCTTTTAACATATCCTAAAAAAATGAGCAGATGCCCTCTTAAAGAACATCTGCTTAAATTCATATCGGTATGCGGCGGCTTATTAAAAACCGCTGTCAACACGTTACGCAGCACCGCTGCTATTCATTTATTACTTCCCGATAGAGATTGATGTATTCGGTAGCGGATTTAGACCAACTGTTATCGCATTTCATGGCACGCTGCACGAGTATCTTCCAACCGTCACGCTGCCAGTATCCTGCAATTGCTCTCCTGATACAGCCGAGCATATCCATAGCATCATAATTTGAAAACGTGAAACCGTTTCCTTCGCCTGTTCCGCTGTCCTGTATTGAGTCACGCAGACCGCCGACCTCACGGACTACCGGAATAGTACCGTACCTTAGTGCAATCATTTGTGAAAGTCCGCACGGCTCCGATTTTGACGGCATGAGGAAAATATCAGCACCCGCATATATTTTTCGGGACAGTTCGGGAATAAATCCGTGACAAGCACAAAGTCTGCCGGCATATCTGTCCTGCATTGAACGAAAGAAACTTTCATATTCCCAATCACCCGAACCGAGTATTACAAACTGCACATACTCCTCACGCATAAGCTGATCAAGTGCATATTTAACCAAATCAAGTCCTTTATGCGAAACCAGCCTTGTAACCATAGCGATTATGGGAATATCCGCATTTTGCTCCAATCCCAGTCTTTCCTGAAGTTTTTGCTTATTTACAGCCTTGCCCGAAAGATCATCGGCGCTGTAATGTTCGTAAAGCTGTATATCGGTTGACGGGTTATACGACGTTGTATCTATTCCGTTAAGAATACCTCGCAGCTTCCACGCTCTTGCATTAAGCATACTGTCAAGTCCGTGCGCAAACCACGGGTTACGAATTTCCCATGCATAACTCGGACTTACCGTTGTTACACGATTAGCCGTTTCTATGGCACCCTTCATGTAATTTATACAGCCGTCACAATCAAGTATTGATCTGCCGTGGGGAGGTATTCCCACAACCTCATCATACAGCTCCGTACCGTATTTGCCCTGATACTGAATATTGTGTATCGTAAATATAGTTTTTATCCCGCTATACCAATCATTCTGTGCATAGAACAGATTATAATATGTAGGAACAAGTGCTGTCTGCCAGTCGTTACAATGGATTATATCAGGCTTAAAATCAATATACGGAAGCATCTCAAGAACGGCTCGTGAAAAATATGCAAATCTTTCTGCATCATCATAGTGTCCATACAATCCCTGACGCTGAAAATAATACTGATTATCAATAAAGTAGTATATGACACCGTTATATCTCATTTCAAATACGCCGCAATACTGCCTCCTCCATGAAACCGGCACGGAAAAACTGGTCAAAAAACGCATTTGATCCTTAAAGCTCTGCGGAATTTCATCATACAACGGCATAACAATCCTACAGCCTATCAACCTTTGTCGCAGTGCGTGCGGCAGTGAACCCGCAACGTCCGCAAGTCCGCCCGAAGCAGCAAAAGGCTGCGCTTCACTTGCAACAAACAATACCTTCATCTTACTGATGCACCTCCGATCAATGTATCAGATCAGCTCAAACAACGCTTCCCTTACTGTAATAGGGAGGATACGAAAGCGTACCCATTAAAGTTTTTTCATCTCCGATAGTTACGTCCTTATCGACTATAATATAACTCAAACTGCTGTTTGCTCCGACCTTTGTATCCTGCATGATAACACAGTTGGAAACCTTCGTACCCTTTCCGATATGCACACCCTTAAACAAGACACTGTTCTCTACCTCGCCCTCAATGGTACAGCCGTTAGCGATGAGCGAATTTCTAACCTTTGAACCAAGACCGTATTTTGTCGGCATATCATCTCTTACCTTCGTATAAATCGGGTGATCGCTGTTGAAAAGATCTGCTCGTACTTCGGACTCCATAAGTGCCATATTTGCGTTAAAGTAATCATTCATGGACGTTATTACTTGTGAGAACCCTTTAAATTCATAGCCGTAAACACTTAAATTCTTATACTCAACCTGGAGTATATCCCTCTTGAAATTAAGCGTATTCTTACTTACACACTTATTTACAAGCTCAATCAAAAGTTCCCTCTTTATGAACAACATATTCATATAGAAACTGCATGAGCCTTCAACATTATTCGTAATAAGAACATCTATGACCTTTCCGTTTCTGTCAAACGAAAGCACGGCAGGTGCATGAAGCTTTTCCGGAAGCACATCTCTTTTATAAACAAGCGTGATATCCGCATTGTTTTCAAGATGCTTTCTGCACACATCTTGGAAATCTATATTGCATACGGTATCACAATCGGATATAACAACATATTCCTGAGTGGAATTTTGCAGGAACGGGAGAATACTGTTAAGAGTTGTTATCCTGTTTGAATAATCATTAGAATTTGTAAACGGAGGAAGTATGAAAAGTCCTCCCTGTTTTCTCGAAAGATCCCAAGCCTTACCTGTTCCGAGATGATCCATTATGGATTGGTAATTGCTCTTTGTAAGAACCCCGACCTTGTTAATACCGGAATTTACCATATTTGAAAGCGGGAAATCTATAAGACGATATTTTCCGCCGAAAGGAACTGCACCCATAATTCTTACGTCTGTAAGCGAACTGACAAGATCTTCATGCAGATTGGCGAAGATAATTCCCATGATGTTGTTTCCGCGCATTATTCATCAACCCCCTCTACATTTTCTGAAACCATTGTCTTAGGTGCTATTTTTGCACCGTCGCCTATTTTAAGATTATCACCGATAACGGCAATACCCCACTTATCCTTATCCTCTATCGTTTCGGGACGAGCTCCGATAACGGCATTTTTACCTATGACGGTATTCTCGGACACAATCGCATACTGAACAACTGCTCCCTCTTCAATGACCGAACCGGGCATTATTATAGAATCCTGTACAACTGCTCCCTTTTTAACGACTACATTTGAGAAAAGCACGGAGAAATCGACCGAACCGCTTATCGAACAGCCGTCTGCGATAAGAGAATTTTGTACCGTTGCGCTGTCCGAAATATACTGGGGCGGAACAACGGGATTTCTTGAATAGATTTTCCATGATTCGTCCGTGAGGTCAAGAGGTACATTCGGGTCAAGCAGATCCATATTCGACTCCCAAAGGCTGTCTATCGTACCGACATCTTTCCAATAGCCCTGGAACTGATAAGCAAACATTCTAAGCCCGTCATTAAGCATTTTGGGAAGCACATCTTTACCGAAGTCATGCGTTGAATTTTGATCCTCCTCATCTTCAATAAGGTACTTGCGCAGCTTATCGTAGCTGAAAACATAAATACCCATTGAAGCGTTCGTACTCTTCGGTTTTGCGGGCTTTTCCTCAAACTCATATATCGAGCCGTCCGGATTAGTATTCATAATACCGAACCTTGAAGCCTCTGCAAGAGGCACATCTATAACGGCAATAGTGCAGTCCGCATTGTTTTCCTTATGGGCAGCTATCATTTTTGAATAATCCATCTTGTAGATATGGTCGCCGGAAAGTATAACAACATAGTCGGGGTTATATCTGTCTATGTAATTTATATTTTGATAAATTGCATTTGCGGTACCGGAGTACCAATCCGCCCCCTTTACCTGCTGATACGGTGAAAGTACGCTGACACCGCTGTTATTGCTGTCAAGATCCCACGGCTGACCGTTTCCGATATACTCATTAAGTACAAGGGGCTGATACTGCGTCAAAACGCCCACAGCATCAATGCCTGAGTTTACACAGTTTGAAAGCGGAAAATCAATTATACGGTACTTTCCGCCGAACGGTACTGCCGGCTTTGCCAGCTTTTGTGTCAGCACTCCGAGTCTGCTGCCCTGTCCGCCCGCAAGCAGCATGGCAACTACTTCCTGTTTTGGATACATTTAGTATTCCTCCTCATTTCTTGATTTATCTTAAAGACTTATGTATCACGACTCTTTTTTGGTCGTTTTTTGTTTTTTTGTCTTAGGCTTGGTCACTTTTTCCGACTTTGCCTTTGCCGTAACCTTCTTGGTTTCTTTTGTTTTGGCATCCGAAACGACTTTCGGTTTTCTCTTCGGCTTTTTACGCACACATTTCAAATAAAGCACCGACATCGGCGGGAGGGTGAGTGATATTGACTGTTCAAATCCGTGCATACCTATCTCATCGGAAACAATTGACGAACCGTTAGTTATTCCGCATCCGCCAAATTCCTTTGACTCCGTATTGAATACTTCGGAATATGTACCGTCAATCGGAACACCTATACGATAATTTTCACGCAGCACGGGCTGGAAATTACATACAACAATAATTTCGTTACCCTTTTTATTTATTCGCCTGAAACTGATAACGCTTTGTGTATAGTCATCGTTGGAAATCCACGAAAAGCCGTCCCAAGAGTAATCCACTTCCCAAAACGGTGAATTTTCAAGATAGAATTTATTTACCTGTTTAAAGAAGTTTTTAAGGTCATTATGTGCGGGATATTGAAGCAAAAGCCAATCAAGTTCCGTTGCATAATCCCATTCCTTGAACTGACCGAATTCCGTGCCCATAAAGGTGAGCTTTTTACCGGGGTGCGCCATCATATATGCAACAAATGTCCTATCTCCCGCAAACTTCTGTTCATACGAGCCGGGCATTTTGTTTATAAGCGAAGCCTTTCCGTAAACGACCTCATCATGTGATATCGGAAGTATGAAATTCTCCGAAAAAGCATAGAAAAACGAGAAAGTAAGGTTATCGTGATTAAAAGGACGGTAAAGCGGATCAAGCGACACATAGTGGAGCATATCGTTCATCCAGCCCATATTCCATTTGTAGTTAAATCCGAGTCCGCCCGAATATGTCGGTCTTGAAACCATGGGCCAAGATGTAGACTCCTCGGCTATCATGAGAACCTCCGGGTAATATCTGAACGCTGCCTCATTCAGCTTTTGCAGGAACGCAACAGCCTCAAGATTTTCCTTTCCGCCAAATTTATTCGGAACCCATTCTCCGTCCCTTCTGCTGTAATCAAGATAGAGCATTGAGGCAACGGCATCAACACGCAGCCCGTCTATGTGGTAGTAATCCATCCAAAATATCGCACTTGAAACAAGGAAACTTACAACTTCGTTTCTTCCGTAGTCAAATACAAGTGTTCCCCAATCCTTATGTTCGCCCTTGCGGGGATCGGCATACTCATAACAGGGTGTACCGTCAAAACGTGCAAGTCCGAATGCATCTCTCGGAAAATGTGCAGGCACCCAGTCCATAATGACATAAATACCGGCAGCATGGCATTTATCGACAAATTCCATAAAATCAAACGGCGCACCGTATCTTGACGTCACGGCAAAGTATCCCGTCACCTGATATCCCCATGATGCATCAAACGGATATTCTGTCAGCGGCATAAGTTCAATGTGAGTGTAGCCCATTTCCTTAACATACGGTATAAGCTCGTCTGCCAGCTTACTGTACGAAAAATAATTTCCGTCCTTATATTTTCTCCATGAACCGGCATGAACCTCATATATATTCATAGGGCTGCTGTACGACTCATGCTCATGCTTAGTTTTTTCCCAATCCTGATCGTGCCACTCAAACCCGTCTATATCGAAAAATACCGAAGCATTATTAGGACGTGTTTCATAGTGGTAGGCATACGGATCCGATTTCATCATACAAACATCATCAAACGTTTCTATACTGTATTTATATATTGCGAATGGCTCAACAATTTCGGATATAAAACATTCCCAAACACCGCCGTCAGATATTCTGTTCATTCTGTGTTGATTTCGATCCCAACCGTTAAAAGAACCGACAACCGATACGGTCTTAGCATTAGGAGCCCATGTACGGAACATAACGCCTTCAATACCGTTGACAGTTGCCCTATGCGCTCCCAGATACTTATAAGCGTGGTAATTTTCTCCGCTGTGAAATAAATCCAGTTCCGAGCGTTCATTGCCTGTACTGTTTTCAAGCTGCATAATATAACAACTCCTTTTTACCAAATACTGTTTATTATTTATATAATAGCTTAATTCTATCCAAATTTCAAGTCTTTTTAAGCGTTTTTTTATGAAAATCCATTAAAAAGTAACAATTAGCTATAACAATGGCACTAATCATGTCCGAGGGAACTTATTTTATCATATTTCTTATGTCGAATACAAACTAATATTCGATTATAAACATAAAACAACAAAAAAATTTGAATGAAATTTTTCATATATCAAAAAAGCAGGAAAGACTCTTCAATCTTTCCTGCTTAAAGTTTATTACAGTTTTCTCATATAACTGTCACTGATATCAATTTTCGATACACTTTCCTGCTTTCTTCTCTTGAGTTCAACAATGAAGAGTACAGAAAGGAATATTGTAAATACAACAACGGCTCCGAGGATAACAAAGGTCTTTATTTTTTCAACTCCGCTGTAATCCGTAACAGCCACATCTCCGGGCACTTTTGACTGTGCCTTTGCCTGTGCAAGACTTGCAAGAGCGTTGTCCGATACGCTTGCCGTTTTAATTATAAGGCTTTCGCCGATATTTGAGCTTTCACGCTGTGACTCGGTCTTTATAAGCTGAAGTGTTTCTTCATCGGCAATACCTGTCACCTCGAGTTTATAATCTCCCTGGAACTGCTTTACAGCCTTTTCAACGTCTTTGGAAAACGTTCCGGAAACCTTACCGTCATAGTACTTGAGTATTGCAAGATGTGACTGGAGCTGCGCTACATCATCACCGCTAAATCCGTATTGCAGTACATCATAATCGGGTGATTTGGGTGCGGTGTCCGAATACAGTACATCAAGCTGATCGGGAGTTACTACATCTGACTCCTCAAAACCGGCAGTCTTTTGGAAAAGGTTCACGGCAGCGAGTACGTCATCTGAAAATTCCTCGCCAACTACCCCCGCAAGATATCTCAACTCCGAAAGTCTTTTCTGCATTTTAAGAACCGGAGAACCCTTTTGTCCGAGAACAAGATTATCCGCATTGGGATTTTCCTTAGCTTTGCTGCTGTAAAGTTTTTTAAGTGTTGAAACGTCAGCGACACCTGTTTCCTTAATTTCGTTGTCCTTTTGGAACAGCTTAACGGCACTCTTTGTCACGTCACCGTAATAACCGGTTATATCGTCAAAATAATATTTAAGTTCGGCAAGTCTTGTTTGAAGTGCCGTTATCGGGAGAGTTTCCCCGTCATCATATGTATCAGGCTCAATAGCCGTAAAGTTATCCTTTGCCTTACTGTCTTTCAGCTTTGCATATGTCTTTTCGTCAACTATACCCGTTACTTCAAGGTCGTTATAGTTTTGGAAGAGCATTACTGCATCTACAGTATCACTTCCGAAATATCCCGAAGCCTTCTCGTCGAGATATCCGAGTTCATACAGCCTTGTCTGAACATTATGTACCGCCTTGTTCTTACCGCTGTCCTCATCACCATAAGAGGCAACAATCTTGTTTTCTTCTTCCTTAGACTCCTCTTTCGGCTCGGATACCGACTCTTCTTTCGGCTTCTCTTCCTCAACGCTCGACTCAGGCTCGGATTCGGATTCGGACTCCGGCTCAGACTCAGGTTCGGAAACCTCTATTTCCTCCGACTCCTGCGGCTCTTCGCTTTCAATATTCGATTCCGGTTCATAAGAGGGTTCAGGTTCGGGTTCATAAGAAGGTTCCGGCTCATAAGACGGCTCCGGCTCGTACGAAGGTTCGGGTTCCGGGGCAGGTTCAGCCGAAGCATAAGAATAGTCGGTTGCCTGATAAGCCTCCGACGGCGGTGCCATATCAGATACGCCCGCACCGTCAAAGCTGTATGTTACACCGTCAAGAGTTCTTGAGGTATTAGTAAGATACTCGCCGTTTTCATAATAGAACGAATCTCCGTCGAGAAGCACCCAACCGTTTTCGGGATAGGACACGCCCGCAACCTTAAACCATTCTACCCAATTCTTACTATACACATTATGGTAAACGACACCGGAATATTCATCTCTTGCATCAACTGCCATTCCCGAACCGATATATACTCCGACATGACCCGGCATATGAAGACCAAGACCGTGTATGTTAGGAATACCGTTGCTCACATAGCCCCATGAGGACGACGCTCCGAGCATATCGGTTCGCATTCCTCCGACTCCGTTATATGTCCAGATAAGTCCCGAACAGTCAACAGCACCATAGGAAGTTCCTCCCCATACATAACTCCAACCCTCACGGTATGCCGTAAGAGCGTGGGCAGACAATCCCACACCGGTACTCGACTCTGCTGACGCAGTCAATGTACCCGATACCAACATTGCCGAGGCAATACTTACCGTCATAGCACCGGCAATAACTTTTTTCATAAACTTCGCCATTTTAAAATAGGCTCCTTTCAAAGTTTTAACATCAATTACAGTTTTCAAAATAAAATTGACTAACAGAAATAAATTATTTCAAACTTGTAACAAATCCTTAATAGATAATAACATTTCCCAATGTAAAAATCAAGTCTTTTTACGATTTATCAAAAAATCAAAGAAATATTTGTCACTTTGCACAAAAACACACGAAAACAATCCCCAACTTCTCACTTAGAATAATGATTTTCTTTTAAATCTAATTGCACGAAAGCATAATATATGTTAATATAATAAATTGTGGAAGTATAATCAAAGTATATACGGGGAATGATCCCCGATCTTTTACGGAGAGTGGTTAATGTGCAGAAAAAACGTATAGCCGTTATTTTTGGCGGCAGATCATCAGAGCATGAAGTTTCAAGGGTATCGGCATCTTATGTAATAAACAAAATACCTGCGGACTTGTATGAAGTTGTGACCATAGGCATAACGAAAGACGGAAGATGGCTTATGTACAAAGGTGATACGGAAAAAATCGCCGACGGTTCATGGGAAAACGATCCCGAAAACAGGACGGCTTTTATTTCTCCTGCTCCGTCAATAGGCGGAATTGTCGTTATGGACGGCAGCGGGTGCAAAATCATAAAGCTCGATTGTGTATTCCCCGTTCTGCACGGTAAAAACGGTGAAGATGGAACAATACAGGGACTCCTTGAGCTTGCAAGGATACCGTATGTCGGCTGCGGAGTGCTTTCGTCCGCCGACTGCATGGACAAGATCGTTACAAATATAATTTTAGGCTATTCGGGTATAGAACAGGCAGAATTTACATGGTTCTATTCTTCGGATTATTTCAAATCACCCGATAAATACATTTCCGATGTTGAAACCAAGCTCGATTATCCTGTTTTCGTAAAACCGGCAAATGCCGGATCATCTGTCGGAGTAAGTAAGGCATCAAACAGAGAGGAACTCAAGGCTGCCGTCATAAAGGCATCAAAGGAGGACAGCAGGATACTTATAGAGGAAAACATAATCGGCAAAGAAGTTGAATGTGCCGTTCTGGGAAACGACGAGCCTTTCGCTTCCGTTCCGGGACAGATTGCCCCCGCAGCGGAATTTTATGATTATGATGCAAAGTACAATAATTCCGAATCCAAGCTGTTTATTCCCGCTCAAATAAGCCCTGAGCTTACGGAAAAGGTTAAGCAGACGGCTGTAAAAGCATATCGGCTTCTCGGCTGTACGGGTCTTTCGAGAGCAGACTTTTTTGTAACCGATGACGGAAGGGTTCTTTTGAACGAGATAAACACGCTGCCGGGCTTCACCTCGATAAGTATGTACCCGAAACTTATGGCCGTTTCCGGTCAAGAGGGAAGTGACCTTATCGAAAGGCTGATTGAGCTTGCTTTTGAGAGGACGGAAAAAAATGTCTGAACAGTCTATTGGAGTATTTGATTCGGGTCTTGGCGGACTTACTGCCGTCAAGGAACTAATTAAAGTACTGCCGCACGAAAATATAATCTACTTCGGAGATACCGCAAGAGTACCTTACGGTAACAGAAGTCAAAAAACAATACGGAGATATGCAAAGCAGGACGCCGATTTCCTGCTTTCAAAAGGCGTTAAGCTGATAATAGCCGCCTGCGGTACGGTAAGCTCGGTCGCAACCGAGCTTTATACCGAACTTCCCGTCCCGTTCACGGGGGTTGTCGTTCCAACGGCTACGGCGGCGGTAAATGCCACAAGAAACGGTAAAATAGGAATTATCGGAACTTCGGCAACAATAAACAGCGGATCATACAAAAAGGAAATTCTGCGCCAAAATAACGGTATAACCGTATTTCAGCAGGACTGCCCGCTGTTTGTATCTCTCGTTGAAACGGGCTTCATTTCGCCCGATGACGATATTGTACGTCTTGTTGTGGAACGCTATCTCTGCGAAATGAAAAAAGACGGCATAGACACGCTGATACTCGGCTGTACACATTTTCCGATAATTGCTAAGGCTATTTCCGACTACCTCGGAAGTAACGTATGTCTTATAGACTCCGGACGTGAAACGGCACTTTATGCGGCAAATATTCTTAAAACAAACGGCTTGCTCAATAAAGAAAGCACTGCGGGAAGCTGCTCATATTATGTCACGGATACGGTTGAGAGTTTTAGGCATACTGCGGAAATTTTTCTCGGAAAAAGCGTCGAGGACGAGGTGCGCCATATAAATATCGAACAGGTCGCTTTACAGTAAAAATTAAGAAAGGAAAATAACAATAATGGAAAAAAACTATATTCTTTCCGTATGCGGCAGACAAAATGTCGACGGAAGCACGGATAAAATAGAGCTTGAAACCTCTGCTTCCTATGTTAAAAGGAACGGCAACCGCTACATAAGCTATAAGGAATATGATCCCGATGCCCCCCTCAAGCACTACCGAACAACAGTAAAAGTCACGCCGGACAATGTAGTTACCGTTATAAAAGGCGGCGAGGAAAGTCACCAGCTTATCCTTGAAAAGGGAGAACGCCATAAGTGCAATTATAATACGCCGTTCGGGATTCTTACACTTGGGGTATATACCGAAGATGTAAATATAAAACTCGATGATAACGGTGGAGAACTTACGGTAAAATATTCAATAGATATCCAATCGGAGCTTGCGAGTCTTAATGAGCTTACATTAAAAATTAAGGAGGCAAAAAACAATGTCCACAGCATCAATATCCCTGAATAATCTTTATAAAGCAATAACGGACGCTTTCGGCAGGGCAATAGAAAGCGGACTCCTGCCTGATGCGGAAATTCCGCAATTCAGTATAGAAACACCGTCCGACCGCTGTCACGGAGATCTTGCAGCAAATGCCGCCATGGTATCGGCAAAAGCATTTCATAGTGCGCCGAGAAAAATTGCCGAGGCGATCGTACAGAACATAGACCTTAGCGGTACAAATCTGTCAAGGTGTGAAATAGCCGGTCCCGGATTTATCAACTTCTTTTACGACAGCTCCTTTTATGCACAAGTTCTTGAGGAAATAAAAAATGCGGGCGATAATTACGGAAGATCCGATTACGGAAAGGGAAAACGAATACTTGTAGAATTTGTTTCCGCAAACCCCACAGGCCCAATGCATATAGGAAATGCAAGAGGCGGCGCAATAGGTGATTCTCTTTCGAGCATACTTGATGCGGCGGGCTATGAGGTATCGAGAGAATTTTATGTAAACGATGCCGGCAATCAAATAGAAAAATTTGCAACCTCACTTGAGATCCGCTATATGCAGATTTACAGGGAAGGTTATGAACTCCCCGATGATGCTTACCACGGTCAGGATATAATCGACCACGCAAAAGCATTTGCGGAAATAAACGGTGACAAATATACGGAAACCGATTCGCAAACAAGAAGAAAAGCACTTGTAGATTTCGCTCTGCCCAAAAATATTGAGGGACTTGAAAGAGATCTGCTTAAATACCGCATAAAATACGACCGCTGGTTCAGAGAAAGCACACTCCATAACAGCGGTGCGGTCGATAATATTATAAAACTTCTCAAGGAAAAAGGACATACCTACGAACAGGACGGAGCATTATGGTTTAAAGCCTCACAATTCGGTGCTGACAAAGACTTCGTACTTGTACGTTCAAACGGCATACCCACATATGTTGTCCCCGACATAGCATATCACTATGATAAACTCGTAACAAGAAATTATGACAAGGCAATAGATATACTCGGTGCAGACCATCACGGGTATGTACCCAGACTTAAAGCTGCTCTTACGGCACTCGGCGTAGATGCCTCAAAACTTGATGTTGTACTCATGCAAATGGTAAGGCTTATAAGCAACGGCGAAACCATAAAGATATCCAAAAGAAGCGGTAAGGCAATAACGCTTGTAACACTTCTTGATGAGATACCGATTGATGCCGCACGTTTCTTCTTTAACCTGCGAGAGGCAAACAGCCATTTTGAATTTGACCTTGACCTTGCAGTTGAGCAGTCCTCGCAAAATCCGGTCTACTATGTACAGTATGCCCATGCAAGGATTTGCAGTATTATCAAAAAGCTCGAAGAAGAAGGAATACAGGCAAGAGAATGTACCGCCGATGATTATGCAAAGCTGACAGCCCCCGAAGAGATAGAACTTATAAATAAGCTCGCAGCATACAGCGACGAAATTATATCTGCCGCAAAGGATTATGATCCCTCGCAGATAACACGTTATGTGTACGATTTAGCTGCACTTTTCCATAAATTCTATAATTCATGCCATGTCAAGAATGATGATGAGCCGCTTACCCAGGCACGTCTTGCGCTTTGTAATGCGACTAAAACGGTTATAGCCAATGTCCTGACCATGTTTAAAATTACAGCACCGCAGTCAATGTGAACCGTATCACAAATATTACATTATGTAAAAAAAAGGGGAATAAGACAATGCTGAAGAATAAACCACTTCTTATCACTGCTATAATTTTCGGCGGAATAGGAATAATTCTCGCCGTGTTTACCGGTATATTATTCTTGAATAATGATACCGCTGTCTTTGAGCTTATATCAATGCTTTTAGGAATGGGCGGCAAAGGCGTAACTGCATCGACTATATGGCAGTTCTCATTTATCTTTGAGGCGGCTGCGTTTGTTCTCGGATACAGAGCGCTTATTGAAGAAGCCGACTGACAATTTTTAACAACCCGACAAAAATAAAATGCCGGCCTCCGATAACGGATCTGTCAATTATCCGTTATCGGGGGTCGGTCATTTTGCATACACAACTCCATGGATACACAAAAATTTTTATCGTCACAATCAAGACTTAAATTTCCCTGATATCGCTTCAAAGCCTTTTCCACGGAATACAATCCGAAGCCGTGCATATCCTTATCGGGCTTGCTCGTTTTCGGGATATGTCCTTTCATGCTGACCTTTTTGTCCACGGGATTTGTTATGTTTATAAATACAAAACCGCTGTTGCATATACTTTTTATAAGAATTTGCTTTTCGGTTTCCGTATTTATCTTACCGCAGGCCTCAAGGGCATTATCAACGGTATTCCCGAAAATTATACACAAATCTGCGGGGTCTATCATATTCGGGGGCAGCGAACCCTCAAACTTTATATCTGTACCTATTTCGTCCGCCTTTCTCTGCTTATCGGCAAGAAGGGCATTAACTATGCCGTTCCCCGTATCGAATTTTACAAGACCCGTGTCGAAAACATGGGCATTGTTATCAAGCATTTCAAGTGCCTGATCATATTTTTCCTCTGATATCAAAGCCCTCAAACCTATGCACATATTTTTATAATCATGACGAAACCTTCTGAGGTCAAAATTATATTTAGAAAGCGTGACATAATAATCGGACTGCGCTTTTATCTGCTTTTCAAAATTATCCGCAATATTTCTGATATGTTTGTTCGATACCGAATATGCAAGCAGTAAAAATACTATTATCATTACTATCACGATTACCGAAATAAACAAAATTTTCATAACTATCTCGGATACCGTCGGCTTTTTGGATTGTGATAAATACATGGGCAAAAGGAATAAAAAAAGTGCCGCCATAAACGTCATACAAACGGTAAGCGAGAGGATAAGCCTTTTTATTGCCTTTGAAGTACAGTCAAGTATCCTGCACAACTTTGTGTTTATACCGGTATAACCCGCCAATATACAACAAACCATTGATAAAAAATTCAAAATAAATTCAATATAAATATCCATCTTTTCGTATTGCTCTTGGGAAAAGAAAATATACACAAACGACAACACAAGGGAATTTACGAAAAAAAGGAAAACATATATTGACAATATCGTACCCGACCGTATGGGCTTAACACAAAATCTTGTCAAAAAAACGTTTACAAGCATCGAGAGCCACATTATATCGTGCATTATATCAGCTTCCGATCCGATAATAATAACTATCAATAAAGCTATGTAGTACAAAAATGATATTGCAAATTTTTTGACATCAAACTTTGCTCTGAAAAGTTTTACCGACAGAATAACGGCGGAAATATAATACATTATAAATTCAGCACACAAAATAAAATTACCGATAATAAAGCATCACCCCCCCAAACCGAAACACGAATATTACAGTTGAGTTCAATTTTTATACAGATAACTCGCAACCCTCTACAAAAATTCTTTCTTGTGGATTATATATTATATAACGACACAAGAAAGGAACGTGCAAACATGCATAGAGATTTTTTTTCATGGATCTTATATCTTTTTTTCTAAGCCGGTAAACGTTATTGAACGATCATTTTCCACTCTTTGAAAACTGATCGTCGGCACACATCAATAGGTTTATGAGAAAATCGATTTTTTCTTTATCCCAATTTTCGATTATCTCAAATATTTCCGTATTGACCGCCATATCCGGCAAAACCGCGCAGTCCGAAACAAGCATAGCGATATCCGTTGACAATACTCCGGATATCTCGTCAAGACGTGCAAGTGAGATCTTTGCAATACCCCTCTCAACCTGACTTATGTAGCTTTCGGACACCTCCAATATTTCTGAAAGGGCTGCTTGAGTCAGTCCTTTCTTTTTTCTGTATAAACTTATTCTCCTGCCGATTGCCTTATAATCAATCATCATTATCACCGGGTTAAGTATAACAGTTATCGGTCTTGTTTATAAGAAACTTATATATTAAGTATTTACCTATAAGTTTGTATTATTCGTTATTTAATCCGATTTTTGTTAATAAACCGAAAAAATTTATGCCTTATCAATTTTTGATGTGCTTTCTTACGGTGCATACGGCAAGCGATCACCCGATAACAGAATAAACAGCAATCAATGATCGTTCATCCGTTTTTGTTACATAACAGTAACAGATACCCGCGTCGAAATCACAATTAAAAAATCCTGTCCGTAAAAACAGGATTTTTTAACTCTTTTGCAGTCATATCATAACCATTCGGCACGATAACCGAAATATGAACGAACAAAAATAAATAATTATTTCAGCACTAAAATCGGTTCGTTCAACTACCCGTCAATTCAATAATAAGACAATTCTCTTTCATTACTTCACGACAGTCCCATGTTCTCCACATTCAGCTTTTAATTTGCTTTTTGACCGTAATAAGCAATGATAAAGCCCCGGATAACAGCGTAATCACTATTAAGCCGACAAAAATAATTCCTACTTTACCCGGAGAACTAAAATGTATTGTATCCATGACTGATACCAAGGACATAAAAACAATCATAATATTTAACCAAAAATTCCAAAATTGCTCGGAAAGACTTCCCATGACAGGCATCGTTAATATAATCATTATAGTAACAGGGGAAAATATATTAAGCGCAATAGCTCCGCCCGTGGAAGATACAAGCTCACTGAGCATAAAGAAAAACGTGGTAAGTGCTATATATCTGAAAAAAACAGTTATCAGAACAAACGTATCCTCCGAAAAAGAAGCCGTTACAGCGCTTTTATTTTCTGCACCGCATATTAACGCTCCTATAAACCCCATTATCAAAATCAAAAAAAATAACAGAACAGGTAATGATATTGTCGCTATGTACTTTGAAAAAAATATTTTCACCCTTGAATAGCCCTTAGAATAAATATTTTTTATTGTACCCCTGACTCTGTCCTCCGTTACAAAAATTCCGACAAATACTGCAATCAATAATGATACAATCAATTCAAGTTTGTAAAAGCAGCTAAATATTATTTGATTCATTCCTAAATTTTCGTGTATCCTGCTGTAATACGAGAGTCCGTCAATATAGTTATAGTAACGTGAAATATTGTTACACCTATCCAACTCGGACAACGTTATAAAAAACACAATTACCAGAAAAATATACGGAGTAGCTTTTTTATAGAGTCTATGAAATTGAAAATGCAGAAGTTCACGCATATTTACCAACCCCTCTTCCAACATTAAATGTTCCCATTTTTTCAAGGAAATAATCTTCGTGGCTGACAGCAATAATTTTTATCTCCGTTATATTTATTCCTGCAAGTACAAGCATCTGATTCATTTCGGAAATATATGACGTGTCAATGGAAACCTCTATGCTGTCGGTATTCGTTGTAATCTTTTTCACATTATTAAAATGCTGATTTATCAGTTTTTCAGCCTGTTCGGGTCTGTCACAGGTTATTTTGATACGCTTTCCGCAAATCTCGTTCAACTCTTCAACAGTAATTTCTTCAACAAGCCTGCCCATATTTATGATACCGTACACATTACATATTTTTTCTAATTCCCCAAGCAGGTGACTTGATATAAAAAACGTAACTCCCATTTCTTTATTTATTTGCAGTATCATATCCCTGATAATCTTTATACCCATGGGATCGAGAGAATTAACAGGCTCGTCAAGTATGAGCAGTTTAGGCTTGCCGAGGAGTGCTACCGCTATTCCGAGTCTTTGCTTCATTCCCAGCGAAAAAGATTTTACCTTTTTCCTGCCTGCATCTGCAAGCCCGACAAAATGCAGTAAACTGTTTATCTGCTGCTCATCTCCCCCGCTTATAATGGAAAAACGCTTCATATTCTCGTATGCGGAACAATCTGTATACAGTCCCGGAGATTCAATAAGAGAACCGACACATTTCAATGCCTTATTATTATTTTCTTCTCCGAAAAGCTCAACCGTCCCGCTGTCCGGTGTAAGCAGTCCGAGTACAGTTTTCATGGCGGTAGTCTTACCGGAGCCGTTAGGCCCGATAAATCCGTAGATATCACCTTTTTTTATACTGATACTCAAATTCCGAATTGCATCTTTCAAACCGAAACTTTTACTCAAATTACAGGTTCTCAATATATATTCTTCCATAAACACCACACCTTTCGGTATATTTTGCAGAATTTAACACATAACCATATTACAAAAGTTCTTTCGGAACGTCATATTCATTCAGAAAATACTTTTCCGTAAATGTTGTAAAAGACTCCTCTTATTTGTAAACACCCCCTGCCAAACCTTACAATTTCCTTAACCCATTATCGCAGTTTCAACAAAAAGTTCACTTTACGCCTTATCTGTCCCTAACACCTCAAGGGGTTATTTTCGTTTTTCTATTAAAATTCATATTATATCCCCGTTTTCCCGCCTATTTAATGTTTTCCATACATTTCATGTATGACATTGACCGCCTTATCATACCCTAATACCATGCGGGACTAACGATGCATAATATTTCATACACGATTTTAATGCATTTTGCAATCCCTGTAAAGGTCATACATCAATATTCATTATACTCATATGTGATAACACCGTCAAGCAAATCCGTTTCTTTTGTCAAATTGTCCATATTGTCGTACCAATACTTGGTAGTATTGCCAATACTTTTTTCAGTCTTTATTCCTGCCATAAAAAAGATAAAAAATTTATTTTGGGTATTGACAAAGCATAAGTTTGTTGATATAATATTAAAGTACTTTCAAGAAGATATCGCGGAGTGGAGCAGATGGTAGCTCGTCGGGCTCATAACCCGAAGGTCGTTGGTTCAAGTCCAGCCTCCGCAACTTCAACTATTACTGCAAGGCAAGGGTTCTGACCCTTGCCTTGTTTGTCAGTACGGCTGCCCATTCGGATAATTTTATTAACCGTATCCGCTTTTTGAGTAAACCCGAAGTCGTGACGTTTGCCTGATTTTTATTATACGGGTCAGGTATTTTTTACGTTTTAAGTGATATAATTTTCGGCATAACCCATGCTAAACTAAAGGAGGTCTTTAATGGCTACTTTCACAAAACAGGCACTAAGAGAAGCATTTATTGAATTGCTCGAAGAACGCCCGCTTGCCCAAATAACCGTAAAGGATATAGTTAATCATTGTGGTGTCAACCGAAACACATTCTATTACTATTTTGACGATATACCGACACTTATAGAAGATATAGTGACCGAAGATGCCGACGAAATAATACGCAGATATCCGACAGTTGAAAAAGTTGAAGACTGCCTTAATTCCGTTATAGAAACTGCCATTTCAAAAAGAAAAGCAGTGTTGCATATATACAATTCGACTAACAGAGAAATATATGAACAATATTTATGGAAAGTGTGTGATTATGTCATTAGCTCGTACATTAACACTATACTCAACGGACGAAAAATATCCGAAAATGATTTTTATGTGATAAAAAAATATCTTGAAAGCGTCGGTTTCGGAATGATATCCGCATGGCTTACGGCAGGCATGACAACCGATATCCAAACATTCTTTTCAAGAATATGTGAAATAAAAAGAGGAATGCTCGAAGAAATGATTTCAAGGTGTGAAATAAAGTAAACAATCCGACAGACGATACTGCCGCAATTTCAGACATTAAGCTGCCCCGTGCCTAAAAAACAGGCACGGGGCGTTTTTTGTCCGTTTTCGTTATCATAAGTAATAAATATAATGTTATGGGTAGAGGGGGAATGAAATATGGTTTCGGTTTAACCTCAAAGAACATATCCGTCGATATGATCAAAGAAAAGGAAAGGTGACAGTTTATGCGTTTTTCAAAAACGGTAGTTAAATATCGGATACCGATTTTAATTATTGCTGTTGTGCTGTTAATACCGTCGGTACTCGGTATGATAGGGACGAGAATAAATTATGATATGCTTACCTATCTGCCGGAGGATATGGAAACCGTTAAGGGACAGGAACAGCTTCTGAAAGAATTCGGTAAGGGGGCATTTTCGTTTATTATTGTCGAGGATATGCCCGATAAAGACGTGTCGGAATTGAAAAAGAAAATAGAAGCGACAGACCATGTCGAAAATGTAATTTGGTATGATTCATTGGCTGATATATCCGTACCGAAAGAAATTTTGCCCGATAAAATTTATAACGAATTTAATACGGATCATTCGACCATGATGGCAGTATTTTTTGATACCTCAACATCGTCCGATATTACCATGGACACAATAAGGAAAATTCGTGATATTGCCGGAAAACAATGTTTCGTTTCGGGTATGTCTGCCATGGTAACGGATTTGAAAGATCTCTGCGAACAGGAAGAACCTATATATATCGGTATTGCCGTATTACTTGCCTGCATTGCAATGATTATTTTCCTCGACAATTGGATTATACCGTTTATTTTCCTGATAAGCATTGGAATGATGATACTTATTAACCTCGGAAGCAATTATTTTATGGGGGATATCTCCTATATAACCAAAGCTCTCTCCGCAGTTTTACAGCTTGCCGTTACAATGGATTACTCAATCTTTTTGTGGCACATCTACAATGAACAACGGGATAAATACGAAGATAAAAACGATGCAATGGCAGTAGCAATAAAAGAAACTCTTACCTCGGTCGTCGGAAGTTCAATAACAACCGTGGCGGGATTTATTGCACTTTGCTTTATGGCATTTACAATGGGACGTGATCTCGGCATTGTAATGGCCAAGGGTGTTATCCTTGGTGTTTTGGGCTGCGTTACGGTTCTCCCTGCACTTATTCTTATTTTTGACAAACCGCTGCAAAAAACGAAACACAAATCCCTTATACCGAACATGAACGGTTTTTCAAAGGGTATAGTCCGTATATTCCCGGTATTTCTCGTTTTGTTTGTATTGCTCGTTCCTCCGGCATACTACGGATACCAAAAAACGAATGACGAAGTTTATTACGATATAGCACAATGTTTGCCTGATGATATGGACTATGCAATCGCAAACAGTAAGTTATCGGAGGATTTTGATATTGCATCTACACATATGATTCTCACCGACGCAAAACTTAAACCGAAAACGGTTAAAGCTATGACAGATGAAATGGAAAAAGTTGACGGAGTTAAATATGTTCTCGGTCTGGAATCACTGGTCGGCACAAGAATACCGGAGGAGGTTATCCCCGACTCGGTAAGGAATATTTTGGAAAGCGATAAATGGGAACTGCTTTTAATAAATTCGGAATATAAGGTGGCAAGCGATGAAGTAAGCGGGCAGATCGATGAGTTAAATACGATATTAAAAAAATACGACGAAAACGGTATGCTGATCGGTGAAGGTCCTTGTATGAAGGATATGATAGAAACCACATCACACGATTTTCAAGTCGTAAATATGATATCAATAATCGCCATATTCGTTATAATAGGAATTGTTGAAAAAAGTATCTCCCTGCCGTTTATATTGATTTCGGTTATTGAGCTGGCAATCTTCATAAATCTCGGACTTCCCCACTATCTCGGACAGAGCCTTCCTTTTATTGCACCTATATGTATAAGCACAATACAACTGGGCGCAACCGTTGATTATGCTATTCTTATGACAACAAGATACAAGTCCGAGCGTATTCACGGACACAATAAAAAGGAGGCTGTACAAACAGCACTTTCAACTTCAATTCCGTCTATTATCGTTTCGGGAGTAGGGTTGTTTGCCGCCACGTTCGGTGTGGGTGTTTATTCCGACATAGATATGATAGGCTCAATGTGTATGCTAATGGCAAGAGGTGCTGTTATCAGTATGTTATCGGTAATATTGATTCTTCCTGCATTACTGGTGCTTTGTGACAGAATTGTTTGCGCCACAACATGGGGTATGGGAAAAATTTATAAATCTTATAATAAACAGGAGGCTGTTATAAATGAAAAAGTCCATAATTAAAATAATAGCCGTTTGTCTTTGTGCGGCTGTATCGTTCGGCGGTGTTGTTCTTACCGCCTCATCTCTGAATACGGATAATAATGATAATAATACGGAGAAAAGCAGTTCGGTTTCCACCGAAAAAGAAAGCAAAGATAACTCCGCTTTTAAAGACGAAACGGTATATATCCTTGCAAATGCCGACGGATCTGCCAATAAGATAATTGTAAGCGACTGGATAAAAAACAGGCTCAAGGATAAATCCATAACGGATAGAACGGAGCTGTCTGACATTGAGAATGTAAAGGGTGATGAAACCTTTACTGACGGAAATGACAACGTAAAAGTATGGGATTCCGAAGGAAACGATATTTACTATCAGGGAAATATAGATAAGGAGCTTCCCGTTGATATGAAAATTTCATATAAGCTGGACGACAGGGAAATATCCGCCTCCGAGCTTAAAGGAAAAAGCGGTAAGGTAACGATACGCTTTGATTACACAAACAAACAGTTTGAATATAAAGAAATAAACGGCAAAAAAGAGAAGATATATGTTCCCTACACCATGATTACGGGAGTTATTCTTGACAATAATATATTCAAAAATGTTGATATCAAAAACGGCAAATTGATTAACGACGGCAGCCGAACTGCCGTTGTCGGAGTATCATTCCCCGGTTTGCAGGAAAATCTCGGAATTTCGGAAAAAGACCTTGAAATTCCGAATTATGTAGAGATTACCGCCGATGCGGAAAATTTTGAGCTTGGAATGACATTGACAGTTGCTGCAAACGAGCTTTTCAATGAAATTGATACGGACGGTCTTAATAAAGCAGATGATCTCAAGGATTCAATGAAAGAGCTTACCGACAGTATGGATAAGCTGCTCGACGGCTCATCGGAGCTTTATGACGGTATTTCGGAATTATTCGATAAATCGGGAGAGCTTACGGACGGAACAAATCGTCTTGCCGACGGTGCTGAAACACTCAAAAACGGTACAGACAAATTGGACGAGGGAGCAGCAAGCCTAAAGACAGGTGCAGAGCAGTTGTATGACGGTCTGAATACTCTTTCCGATAAAAACAGTGAACTTAACGGCGGTGCAAAACAGGTATTTGAAACACTTCTTTCTACTGCAAACAATCAGCTTGCCGCTGCGGGTCTTGAAGTGCCGTTACTTACCATAGATAACTATTCTACCGTACTGGACGATGTAATCTCTTCTCTTGACGAAAATGCAGTTTACAATAAAGCCGTAAATACCGTAAAGACCGAAGTTGAGAAAAAGCGTCCGTATATTACGGAACAGGTTACAGCAGCAGTCCGCCAAGAAGTAACAAAGCAGGTAACGGAAGTCGTTAAAAAAGAGGTTGCCGCCAAAGTTACGCAGGCTGTACGTGAAAACGTCCGTATGCAGGTGCTTGCAGCAATGAACACGGATATATCGAAATATGACGCTGCCGTTAAAGCAGGTATTATAGACGAGCAGACACGCAAGGCCGTGGAAAACGAAATAGAAAAGCAAATGAAAAGCGATGCCGTATTACAGACCATAAACGCTAAAACCGAAGAACAAATGAATACCAAAGAAATACAGGCAACTGTTGAAAATAATGTTTCAAAACAAATGGAAACCGATAACGTTAAACAACAAATTATTTCAAATACGGAAATACAGGTGCAGAAAGCTGTATCTGACAATATGGCATCAGATGAGGTGCAGTCGCAGCTTGCTGCAGCATCGGAGGGTGCAAAATCCGTGATATCCCTAAAATCATCTCTCGACAACTATAATACTTTTTATACAGGCTTACAAGCATATACAAACGGTGTTTCGCAGGCTGCTGAGGGTGCAGACGAATTGAAAGACGGAACAGAAGAAATTAAAAACGGTACCGAACAGCTTAAAGACGGTTCTGCCGAATTGTATGACGGTGTGATAGAAATGAAAAACTCCGTTCCGGCACTTATTGACGGCATTAAACAGATCAAAGACGGCTCTGAACAGCTTAAAGACGGTCTTTCAAAATTTAATGAAGAGGGTATACAAAAACTTGCGGATATAGTAAACAATAATTTCGAAGATTTAGTTGCAAGAATACGTGCAACTAAGGAAGTATCGCTTAATTACAAGAGTTTTGCGGGCATTGACGATAATACCGACGGTCAGGTAAAATTTATTTATAAAACTGACGGAATAGAAAACTAAAAAGCGTAACATGGTTTGTTCATTGTAAAACGCTTAATTCCTTGATATTGTCCGTCGCATTATAAAAAGACTCTATGCCCCATTTGACAGAAAAACGCTTGAAAACCTTACATTCGGGTATTTCAAGCGTTTTTTTTGTTTATTTAAGATTGTTTCTCGGTTTTTGCGCAGAATAAGGAATACGCAGCCAAAGAAAATCCGTCATCAATACTTCCGTTCCTTATCATATCATTAAGCCCGTCTTGAGTCACTTCTTTCGTTCCTACAATTCCTTCCGTTGCCCTTGCACTTATGTCCTCATCATCAGTGATCGTGCAAAGATAAACATCTGCCACGTTTCCGCACAAACCGCTGTCTGCAATAATATTTCCTATAAATCGGTACGAAACATTATCCGAGTTGTTGACCTTGATCTCCTCATTTAATTCTTTTTTCGCATTTTCAATATTGCTTATTTTCAATTCTTTGAAACCTCTCGGAAAAGCGTACTGTCGGCATCTCATGGCATGACGGAACTGTTCAAGCAGAACAAACTTATCATTATGTATTGTTATCACAACACTTCCGCCCGGAACGGTATTCAAAATGCGTTCATACGTAAACATTCTGCCGTTTTTATCCTTTACAACGTCAACCACCATTATGTGGTATTTGCTTTCATAAACAACACCGGTTTTAACATTATTTTTACGGCAAAATTCCTCAATCGTTGTTTCATCTGTAATTATATCAATAATTTCCGATTTCAAAAATTCCTGCGGTCGTTCTTCCATAAGCTCATAATAACGTTTTAACTCTTTTGTCATATATACGAATCCTCCTGAAGTAAATTATCAATGTTATCCAAAAATACATTTTTTATGGCAGCATCAAGCGCATTTTCAACATCAACGGACGTAAAAAGATACTTTGAATTTTTACTGCTGTCTGACACAACCATAGTATAGAAATTGTCATCAAATTCAAGTTCGGAAGTACGCCGCAAGTTATCCTTGTATTTATTCAGCGCATCATTCCATGGTATACGCTCCAAATCTTTAAGTTCCTTTATTTCATTATGCATACCTATGACATCATCTAACGAAAGTGCCGTAATATTGCGGGTTGCCTTTCGGATCAATTCGGTATTTTCATACTTATATTTATTAGGGTGATTAACATTAGAGGCAGAAACCAACATATTTAAGTATCTCCTCCGATCTTCTCCCTCAATGACAGGCACATGAATTTTAGAATTGTTAAAAGTTATCAATGAAAATTTATTATACAGTACCTCATATATCCGTTTTATATCCCTTATTGTTTCACTATCTATATTAAAAGGATTTTCGTCAAGAAAATCATTTAATTCGGTTCTGTTGGCACAATTGTTCAAACTATACAGAAATTCATCTCTCCTCTTGACCGCAAACAGGTTAAACAGCACATACGGATTAAAATCCGAAATTTTTTCCGCATCACAAAACGAGTTGTTTATATAGTCTTTATACGAAACATATTGAGAATTTTGTATGGAATAAATGTCGCTGTCATTACCGACACAATTAAAAAACTCATCAAAAAATGAAATCAAATCTTTCAATTCTTCCGAAATCGGATCTGTTCCGAGCGACGGCTTGGGAGAACGGTTCAGTATATGATCCCATACCGCCTTAGTGTGCTCCTCAATAAACCTGTCCCCTTCGGCGAGCATCTTAGAAAGGTGAGGTCTTGAAGAATAAATGAATTTCTTCGGGGCTACAAATTTTGAAAGATATTCTTTTATATTATGTATTCCGCCGTTTCCGTTTGGTGTATTGTATAGAGCAATTTTCACAAATCCCTTTTTAATCAGGTCAAATATAACACTTCTCCACTTTTTATCCACTGCCGCCAATCCGTCAAAAAACTGCGGTGCTGACAGCATAAGAACACCTTCGGGGCAGAATATCAGTGCCTCATAAAGCGCTGCGGTTGCATGAATTTTATTTATTCTAATTGTATCATAATCGTTTTCAATTTCCGAAAATTTGACAGAGTCAAAAACATCTGTAATCATTTTTCCATAACCCTCCACGTTGATTTTATATAAATATCTTTCACCATAACATCAGGAAATCTGATTTGTGATAATACTGCCTCTTTCTGTTTAGAGTCAAGGACATCTCTGTATCTGTCAGATATAAAAAACACCTTCAGAATACTATTCCAATTGCCCGAATAATAATCGTAACTAAAACAACCGAGCTTAGAAAAATCCATGCTCGGAAATATCGAAGCAAGCTCCTCAAAAGAAGTAAAATCATCAGTTATTTTTTGAAGAAAATCAAATACGAGCAAATAACCGTAATTCAACACGTAAGAATTGCCGTCGGGTAAAATGATATTTGCGCCCTGCATTTTAACTAACAGAACATTATCTATTTTCAGTTCGGGGACGGGTATAAAATTAACTCCCTGATGCCCGGTATCACATTTTGAAACGGAAAGCAAAATCTTCAAACAAAAGTAAAAATCGTCCTGCAAGCTGTTTACTGCATCAATAACCGCATTTTTAAAATTATTATTAGTTTTCGCCAATTCAAAAACACAACCGGGCATACTGTCAAAGAACGGTTTTCTTTCCACAATAATTTTGTTTATGTCCTCGTCTGTTACCCCCAATTGAGAGTTCCCAATAAGTGATAAAAAGTCCCTCAAACCTTTTAGTGAAAGTGTATTTACGGGATTGTTGTTTTTTTCAATTTGTTCGGTATTCTGCCCGTAAACGGCAAAATTACCCATACAATACTGCCAATAATCATTAAGCCTCTCAAACTTTTGCCATTTTAAAGATTTAGGATAAATTGAAATAATCAGTATCCATAATATACACAATGAATATTCTTTTCTGTCATTTAAACAGCTAATCCACATCCGTGCAAGCTCACTTTTTCCGGGATTGTCAAAAATACATATTTCCTGATCATTTAAAAAAAAGTCAATAATTTCCTTTGCCCTGTACAGTCTTCCGGTTTTTTCTATATTTTCAAAAGACAATTTGCCGTAATATTTGACGGAAACTATACGTCTGATTTGCTCTTCAAATTGATTGAAACCCCTCCGAATTGCATCGTCTAAACACCTGACAAAACGATATGTCGGATTACGTATGGACTTGTTTTCCCTTCTTTCTAATATCGGAGACATATATCTGGGTTCACCATAATGAAATGCATAGTTAAACAGTTCATCACCCAAAACATTAGAAATCATATCTGTAATGTTACGCTCTCTAAAACTGGACGTAAGCAAATATTCATAACCATCTAAATATTTTAACAAATCACAAAAACAAAACTCTCTATCAAATGGCATACAGAACCGCCTCCCATGTGCAATTAAAACACAAATCGTATGCAAAATTATTTTGTATTTTTGTTTGTTTTTTCATTTTTTCTAATGTATAATAAGTCATAGAGGGGGTGGAAAACATGATATATACAAGTAGCTGCTTATTCCGGCGGTGACTCTTGCTAGCGAAAGTCGATTTCCGACTATTTATAACATAGTCGGAAATCGGCTTGTTTTTTAGGCAGGCCGTTTTAACGGTAAATGGACGCGAAACATAACAGAAAGTGAGTTTATAACATCTTAAACGCAAAATTTAAAAATTGAGGCTGCATTACGGATAAAGCACCTTTCCCCAATGTTCAATATATTTGATAAACTAAAAATACGATATGCATAAATTTTATCATAATTTGTATCAATTTACAACTCAATTTTTAATTTAACTTAAAAATAATTGATAATTTAACCGACAATTATTGACAAGGGGAATTAAAGATGTTATAATCCAATCATGCAGTACTGCTGCACGATCAATGACAAAGGGGATGACACCCATAACAAAAAACATTATTGTCAAAGACATTAACGGAAATTATATTGGTACTACCTACCCCAAAAGGGCAAGGGGACTGCTGAAAAAAGGTCGGGCGATTTCCGTCGATGCACATACGATTTGTCTGACCGGAAATCCTCCGTCCGTTGATAATGCAGAAGGAGGAAAAAACATGGACACTAAAGAAGCTCTTATTGCAGCTGTCGAACAAATGTCCGAAGCACAAGCGGAAAGTCTGTTAGTTCTGCTAAACAGCTTTAATTCGGAAAATACACCCGATATAGTTCTGCCGACAAAATATGCGGAACAGAACGATCCTCGAAGAGAGATGATACAGACTCTCAAGGAGCAGATCGATGTACTCGCTAAAGACGGATATAAAAGTCCGAATACGGTTGATGTCCTCAAAGAGCTTAAAGATATGCTCAATATTATTATGAGGGTTTAATTAAAACGGCAGATACTTGTGCCATAAATAATAACAAAAAATGCCCCCTTGGAGTCTGTCCGAGGGGGCGTTTATTTTTCAAAAGGCACTCAATTCCCACATTGACCAGTACCATGCAGGCAGAACCGTCGCATACGGCGTTACCGAGGGATTTGCCACTATGTAAATAAGTCTGTTACACAATTTTTGATTGCAAAGCTGAAATTTACTTAACACAACCGTAGAAATATAGATTTTTCTGCCGTGAGAAAGAGCTCCGCAATACTCTAAATTAAACGGACGAAATGAATTTGAAGCAATTGCGTTTATAAGCTGTACGTCGGGATTGTCAAACTGTCCCCCGTAAAGAGATGCACATAAACCTTGAGATATGGAGATAAGCTCTTCAGGATGCTCCGTAAACCAATCATCGGTACTGTAAACAACATACGCAGGCGTTGTAAACCTTTCGTTTGCACTATCGCCTAATTCACTAAAAATACTGTTATCAAGCGGTCTTATGATTGCTCCGAGATATACGCTGCCGTTTTCGGTAATATTCTTGAAATTGTTGTAAAAATTTACCAGTCCGTCACCCGAACGGAGCATATTCTCAACATACTCATCTGCCGTGACTTTATCTATCCTGCGATTTTTCTTTTTCTCTTTGGCAAACTTTTCTCTCGTCTGCGGCATATACTCCCTTACAACTCTTGCAAGCTCCTCATTGGTGACGTTTTGATGCACACACCTTATCTGCTTCTTATCAATTCTATGTGTAATAGCCCATACGGTAAATATAATCATTGCCAAAGAAACCGTTCCGGAAACGACCGTAGATATTTGCAGCCACAATTCATCACCCTGCTTTATAACCTCGTCAGGGTTGTCCTTATCGTAGATTATATCTATCGTATCCCCTTTTCCTGTTCCGGAACTTCCAATATAGCCATGATATTCATGCTCATACCCTTCTTTATCATAATATACCGCTATACCCGACTTTGATATGTGCCTGTTGTGTATGGCAGTACTTGTTACGGCTATTACGGTTGCCTTTGTTTTTATTCCCGTTTCTTTAATATAATTAAAATGTATCAAATCATTAAGCAAATAGCCAAAAATTCCCGTTACCACAATCGCAGCGATAACAAGAAGTATGGCAGATCCCCTTTTTGACATATCAATTCACCTCAATTTTTAAGAGCCTTTTTAAAACAATCCGTTATATAATAAACTTCTTCATCTGTAAGTTTTGAGTAAAGCGGCAGAGTAATTTCATTTTTGTACATATTATAAGCATTAGGAAAATCCGCTATATCAAAACCGAGTTTTTTATATGCCGTATGCATAGGCAGCGGTTTATAGTGTACATTTGTCGCAACTCCGAAACCTGCCATAATCTCAATTATCCTGTTGCGGTATTCTTCGTCTTTTCCGATAATTTTAACAAGATATAAATGTCCGTTTGATGAAATCTTATCCTTATCGGAAAAATGTTTGAGCATAGAAACTCCAATATTTTGAAGTTCACGGTTGTAACATTCTATTATTTTCCTCCTGCGCTTCAGCATGGAGGAATAGCGTTTCATTTGTGCAATACCGATAGCGGCAGTAATATCAGTCATGTTGCATTTGTAATACGGCCCGACAATATCATACTCCCATGCGCCAAGCTGCGTCTTCGTGAGCGCATCTTTCGACTGACCGTGGAGCGACAGCAACATAAATTGTTTATACAGCTTTTCGCTGTCAAGTCCGTCATGTTTTTTCCATGTAACCGCACCGCCCTCGGCAGTCGTAAGGTTCTTTACGGCATGAAACGAAAATGCCGTAAAATCGGCAATAGCACCGGACATAAGCTGATATCTCCTTGAGCCGAAAGAATGTGCGCCGTCCGCAAGAACTATTACTCTCCCGAAAATCTCCTGAAGAGGCGTATTTGCGTGAAATATCGGGCGTTTTGAATTAACGGCATCAAATATTCTGTTATAATCACACGGAACTCCGCCGATATCCACGGGTATTATAACCTTAGTTTTTTCCGTAATCAAGTCCGCAAGCCTGTCATAATCCATTTGAACGGAATTTTCCCCGCAGTCTGTCATAACGGGTGTTGCCCCCACATGACAAATAACGCTTGCCGAGGCAGTATAGGTATATGCAGGCACAATTACCTCATCACCCTCCCCAACGCCGAGAACACGCAGAGTCATTTCGAGTGCCGAGGTACATGAGTCGAAACAAGCGGTTTTTTCACTCATACAAAATTCGGTTATCATTTTTTCAAACTTTTTTGTGCGCGGCCCTGTCGTTATCCAACCGCTTCTCAAGGCGGCCGCAACCTCGTCAATTTCCTCTTGCCCCACATCAGGCGGTGAAAATGGTATTTTCATAATTAAACCTGCCTTTCCATGTAAGTATTTTATATTTAGAACAACTCGTCAAGCAAAATATAGTATCTTAATTTTTCAAAATTCGGTTTAATTCCGAGATTTTTAAACAACATATCGGAGTCATACCCTTTATAAGAAATACCTCCGTTATATCTGCCGCTGAAATTATCCCTAAGGCTTCTGTAACATATAGAAATATCCTGCCACCTATCGGCAATTCCCGCTCTCCCTAAATCTATAAATCCGCTTATAACACCGTTCGACATAAGCACATTGGGCAAACCGCAGTCACCGTGCGTAAACACTAAGTCCTCCGCGGGTCTGTTTTTCTCCAGCCATTCCAAAAGATCAAACTGATCTTTAAATCCGTCCTTTCCAAAAGTCCCCGGCTGAACATCATTCATATCAACAAGATTATTTTCAACATTATATCGTGCCGCTTTCAGCTTTACATCAAGCGTATTGATACACGGACAATCGGAAATATCTATGCCCTGTAATTTTTTTAATCCGCCCGACAGAAGTGACACTAACATTTCAGGGTCTTTCATACATCTGTCGGAACAGAGCATTTCACCATTTATCCTCGACATGAGCAGATACGACATACCGTCGTATGTTTCATGGTAAAGACACCTCGGAACAGGAATTTTGCCGTCAAGCCATTGCATTGCCTTATATTCATTAGCCGATTCATAACTTTGCTTTTGTATTTTAAGAACCATATCATCAAACAACAATACATTTGAATCGGACATTCCCACACTATCTACATTATATTTTTTATTGTGTAATATCTCTTTGAGCTTTTGCGGGACATTATTCATTTCAAACATAATGCATCACGTCAATCCTCGTCATTTTGCACCTTAGCTGCTTTCAGAGTATTTTTCATAAGCATAGCAACTGTCATGGGGCCTACACCGCCGGGGACGGGTGTGATATATGATGCCTTTGGCTCAACTGCGGCAAAATCGACATCTCCGCAAAGTTTACCGTTTTCGTCCCTGTTTATGCCGACATCAAGAACAACCGCACCCTCCTTTACCATATCCGCCGTAACAAACTTAGGTCTGCCTACTGCGGCAACCAATATATCGGCTTTTGAACAAATCTCCTTGAGGTTTTTCGTCTTGCTGTGACATATTGTTACCGTACCGTTTTCATGCAGCAAAAGCATTGCCATAGGCTTGCCTACTATATTGCTTCTGCCGATTACAACACAATTTTTTCCGCTTACATCTATTCCCTCTGTGTGTATCATTTCCATAACTCCCGCAGGTGTGCAGGGAAGGAAATCATAATTACCTATCATTATCTTTCCTACATTCACCGAATGAAAAGCATCAACATCTTTCAGCGGTGATATAGCGTTTATAACCGCCTTTTCGTCAAGGTGTCCCGGTAAAGGAAGCTGACAAAGTATTCCGTTTATTTCCGGCTTATTATTAAGTTTTTCAACAAGTGCAAGCAGCTCCTCCTGTGTCGTTTCTGACGGGAGTGCATATTCCTCGGATACAAAACCGACCTCTGCGCAGGCTTTTTTCTTATTGTTTACATATACCCTCGATGCAGGGTCGTCACCCACGATTATAACCGCAAGTCCGGGCGTTATCCCCTTTGCCTTGAGTTCATCACACTCAGCCTTGACCTCCGCACGTACCTTTGCAGATACCTCTTTTCCGCTTATTATCTTAGCCATTTTTTAAAATCCCCTTTACTGCATTTTTTAGTATTCGCTGTGTGAAACACTTTCCTTTTTTGCCTTATTAAGATTTATTATCAGAAGGGCAATTCCGACAATTACAAGAATTGCCGACAAAATCTGTGATACTCTTAAATTGAGAAACGGTACGTACAGACTGTCCGTACGAAGTCCTTCAACTATCATACGCTCAAAACCGTACCATATCAGATATAAAATAAACATCTGTCCGTCAAATTTTCTCCATTTAAGACTTATCAAAAACAATACACCAAACCCAATCAGACACCATAACGATTCATACAAAAAACAGGGGTGTACGGCAACTCCGTTAGTATTTTCACTGACCATACCCCACGGGAGATCCGTCTGCGTGCCGAAAGCCTCCTGATTTATAAAATTTCCCCATCTGCCTATTCCCTGACCGATAAGAAAACCCATAGCTCCTATATCGAGTATTGCCGGGATATTCATTTTTTTAATTTTAGCAACAATGCAGGCTGCGCCAAGACCACCGATTATACCGCCGTATATTGCAAGTCCGCCTTTATGTATCGCAAATATTTCCATAGGATTTGACGCATAATCACTCCAGCTGAAAATGACATAATACAATCTCGCTCCGACTATTCCGAATATAAGACCTGCAAGCACACAATCAAAAAAGCCGTCACCATCTATTTTATATCTTTTAAGGTTCAACACGGCAAACAGCAGTGCAAGCAAAAAGCCTGCACCGATTATTATACCGTACCAATACACATCAAACCCGCCAATCGAAAAAGCAACCCTGTTTATATTAAAACTTAATCCCAATTTGGGGAAGCTGACATTAAACATTTAAAATCCTCCGTTTACGGCAGTTTCGTTTTACTTTGATTTTACAACCGACAAACAACTGTTATCGGCATCAAGCTGATGTTCAAGACGTTCATTTACATCATTAAGCGTTATTTTCGCAACGGCTTCCACCGACTCGAATATTTTTCTTCCTGTAAAATGACCGTTTATGAGTTCCGACGCTATATTCTCCTTGTGGTCAAAACCCGCTGCAAGTCTGCCGTAGATCGTCTTTCTTGCCAGTTCAAACTCACTTTGGGATATTCCGTTCTTGTGAATTTTTTCAGCGGCATCACGTATCATTTCCGCAGCGGCTTTGGGGTCGGAGGATTCACCCGAAAAAATAACCGAACGATAGCCAAGACCCTCAAGATATTCACTTCCGAACCCCGAATTGATAAGTTTTTCATCAAGAAGTCTGCGGTAAAGTTCGGAGCTTTCGCCTATAAAGGCATTGAGCAGTATGCTCGTGGTTACAAGCTCTTTATTTGTCGCATATCCGTCTGCACCGTTTTCTTTAAATCCCAATTCAAATTGGGGCAGACCGACGGGCAGAATTTGTTCCGTATAATTCTTTACTATATCATACGGCTCATCGGGAAATATAACTTTTGTATCAACCTTTTTGCTCGGTTTCAGCTTTTCATCTGCTATTGCAAGAACCTCATAGGGATCGGCTGCTCCCACAACGGCAAGAACCATATTGTTAAGGTTATAATAGGCGCTATAACATTCGTAAAGTATTTCGGGAGTTATTTTTGCAATAGTTTCAACACTTCCTGCTATATCCTTATTGATCGGGTGATTATGATAGAGTCCGTTAAAAAGATTCATCATGACTCTCCAGTCGGGACTGTCATCATACATTTTTATTTCCTGGGAAATGATCCCCTGTTCCTTTGCCACCGTTTCATTGGTGAAATACGGTGATTGAACAAGATCAAAAAGTATTTCAAGCGATTTCTTGAAATTATCTGTACAGGAAAAAAGATAACAGGTCATATCAAAAGATGTATATGCATTTGCCGAAGCACCTACTTTTGCATATTTTGAAAAAGCATCTCCGTCCTCACTTTCAAACAGTTTATGCTCAAGATAATGCGCTGTACCGTCGGGGACTGTTACCTCTTTTCCGTCAAAAATAAATTTTGAATATATCGAACCGAATTTTGTGCCTATACTTGCATAGGCAGAATTGAAACCCTTTTTGGGATATACAATAATTTCCAGTCCCGAACCGTGCTTTATGCGGTAATACTCTTCATTCATACGTTTATTTGTGATTTTTGTAAATTCCATACAGCAGCCGCCTAAGCGGCAAACACCTCCTCATCAGTTACCCCTAAGAGTAAATACAGTATCAAGCTGTACCTTATTCGCAAGCTCAACTATTCTTTCTTTGGAAATTTTGTCCGTAAGCTCCGCCGCTTTCAACGGTGTAAGCTGATTTTTTCTCAAAACACCGCCGATATAATAACTTTGAAGTGCAGCAAGACTATCAAGTGACGACATCAGCGAATTTTTGAGTGCAAGTTTTGCATTGGTAAGTTCCTCATCGCTTATATCTCCGTTTTTGAGGAGTGTAAGCTGCTCAAGAACGGCATCTCTTGCCTTATCAATATTTTCCGTTTCAACGCCGCTGTCTATAAGCATAATTCCCTTATTATTATCCACACGGCTGACACAATAATAGCAAAGACTTTGTTTTTCCCTTACATTGAGGAACAGCTTAGATGTAGGTGTTCCCCCCAATACGGCAGACATAAGTGAATTTTCAAGTGCCGCCGCATCGTCATTATCATAATTACATCTGAAACCCATGACCAGCTTAGATTGTGACAATTCCTGATTTTCGCAAACATATCTGACCTCATTCGGCACGATTTCCGTGTGTTCGACAGCATCTATCGTTCTCGGTTTGCTTCCGAAATATTTTACAAATCCCTCATATGCCTTATCGGGAGATGTATTTCCGAGCATGGTAAGTTCAACACGGGCATCGGAAAGAAGTCTTTCCCATGCGGCATATACATCGGCATTCTTGAGCGACTCGACATCTTGTCTGCTGCCAAATCGACCTATCGAATAAAGCTCGTCGCTGCACATATTCTCAATACAGCGTTTTACCGCATAATAACGTTTATCGTTATATTCCGAATCAATATTTTCAAGCAATTGTCTTTTTTCCTGTTCTATATCCTCTTCTTTGAAAAGACCGCCGTTTACATCGGGTTCAAATATTATAGAAGAAAGTAAATCGGCAAGCTCGGCGGAAACGAATTCCCCGTCAAGGGCATATGCATCATCTATTCCCGATACAGCTATTGTAAGCGCCTGATAATCCCCAATCTGTCTGACCGACGGATAGAGTGCCGCCCCGTACAGACTGTCAAGTTTCCTGCTAAGGGCAGTAAAATTAGGATATCTTTTGCATGATCGTGTTAAAACACATGAAAGCAGAGCATTTGCAGCCGCCGTCTGTCTGCTTAACGGCACCAGCAGTGTTGCACTCAATCTTCCTATTTTAAATCTGTCGTCCGTAATACTTCCGAAAGTAACACCGTTACAGATTTTTCTTTGTACAAATTCAGACATTCCTACATCTCCAATCTTTTTAAATATCATACAGTATAGTATATCATATATTTTACGGATATAAAAGTGAAATTCGTATTAAATTTTCAATAACCGCAGGCAATCCCGCCCGACATATTATTTCCGATACGTAAAATGTTACCGAGCCGCCCGCAGGCACGTTACAGTAATATTTTAAAATATTATTAAA
The DNA here is from genome assembly GCA_947589415.1 of uncultured Clostridia bacterium. Classification (GTDB taxonomy): domain Bacteria; phylum Bacillota; class Clostridia; order Oscillospirales; family Acutalibacteraceae; genus UBA1213. The sequence continues at coordinate 15,877 of CANQBP010000007.1, read as the reverse complement.
CCCGTTTTTATTATAAACAGGCGGAAAACATGATATTCACCGCTTTATCGGAAGATAGTCAAAAAGCTCCCCGCCCGATTGAAACGAGGAGCCTCATTAAAACCGAAACTCAATTATTATCAAGTTTCAAGAGATAGAGTTTATCTTTTACTTTAAATCCCGCTTTATTCCACAATGCGACCGCAGAAGCATTTCCAACGTGTGCATAAAGCATCGGTGTGAGTTCACGTTCCTTTATCTTATTAACAACGAACACACACATCTTATATCCGTATCCTTTTCTGCGCTCATCTCCAAGAACAGCGACGGATTTTACCCGCAGATATTTTTCTGTCGGACTTCCTATTGCTGCATTGGCAATCATTCTGCCGTCTTTAATTAGAGCATAGTGTTCCATATTGAGGTATTCATTAACCTTTCTCTCAAACTTATTATCCCAACCGAATTCGGTCGATAATGCCCTATAAAAATCCGTTACCAACTTTACGTGCTGCTGATTGTCCTTGTCGATTCGGATAATTTTAGTTTCATCACTGCCTGCAGGCTCATCGAGTTTTTCGCCGTCGTATTCATATACGGCAAGAGAATACTCATCTTTCACAACATAATTAAGCTCTAATGTTGTCAGTGCATAAAGATCCGAAAAATTTTCCGCAACATCATGCTTGAGGTATATTTCCGCTTGAGGGATTTTACAATCACGAATAAAGCGGCATATATCTATCAGCTTATCGGTATCGTCTTTTATTGTTGACGATGTCCATAACCAGACTCTATGACCTTTTTTTGCCGTAATCACTATTACATTTTTGTGATCCGAATACATATCATAATTGTACTCAATCCTTGCGGATTCTATGGAATTAAATATAACGGAATCAGCTTGATATTCTTTATTGTTAAAAATCTCATCTGTTCCGGATATTCTGTCAAATTTTGTTGTCATTCCAAATTCCCCCTGTTATCTTTCCATTTATCTATACACCATATTTTAAACCTTTTTAATTTATATTGCAAGACATGAAAACATTTTTTCGGGATTTTTAGGAATTTTCCTATCACAATATCCAAAAACATCTTCATTTTTTAATAAAAATATGTTATAATTAGGTTATGCAAAACATTCTCATATCGGCATATCTATGACTGATTAAAAAGGCAAACGGCATTCGACTAAAACCGGTTCGATACGGTAAATGTTCACGGCAGTCTTAGAGGCAAAATATCTTTTCCGTGTCATAGACTGCTTGATACATATATGCACTAAAAGGAGGAAAAAATGATTTCAAGAAAAATAACAATACGCAATCCCGAAGGGCTTCATATGCGTCCTGCGGCTGTATTTGCGGAGGAAATGGGAAAATATGAATGTGAGATAACCATAATAACGGATAATGATGAGGTAAATGCAAAAAGCATTTTAAGTATTATGACCGCCCACATAAAATGCGGAACCGAAATTGATCTTAAATGTAACGGTACAGACGAAACAGAGGCTATGGATAGAGCTGTTTCACTCATATCCTCGGAATTTCGCGGCGTATGATCCGTTTGTGTATTTTACGTACTTACTGCGGTGCAGTATTTAATAATAATTTTTCGCAAATATAAACGGAGGTATGTCAAGTTTAATTTTTTGTGCCATTCATATAGGGGTCAAAATCTTTTAGTTGAATACCTCCCAATGCACCGCCCTTGTAGGAAAAACTTATCATGTCATCGCTTACGTACATTGAATCCTTAATGACATATCCGTCTTTGGCAAGTTCATTCAAGGTATCCTCGGCAAGTTTTTTTCTGGTTTCCAAATCACCGTTCTTAAACTCGTCTGTATTTGTTAATTTCCCCAATTTTTCGTCTGTTATCTCCATAGCTTTCAATTCTTCGTCAGTAAAGGTGTCAGATTCGGAACTATCCTGTTGTGCAGAGGTTTCACTCGGATCACCCTCCTCAAAAGAATCCTGCGTCACATCATCGGGTACGGAGCTTTCCGTACCCTTTGAACTTTCCTCCGTTTTCTTATCACTGCCGCAGCCGGTCAATAGTAACGCACCACAAGTCATTAGCGGTACGCAAAGCAATACCGTAATAATTTTACTAAAACGCATTATATTCCCTCCTGCCAATAGTAATCTTAAACTAATTCAAGTCTTAATTTGTATATGAATTTGAATTTTTGTATTCCGCCGGAATATCATAAAGGCTGTTGTCGATATCCAAATCAAATGATGCATACAAATATCCCAAAAGCACAAATTCGTCACTGCTGCTTTCCGAAATGCTCCGATAAACCTCCGCCTTATAAAATTTATCATCATCAAAATATGCAACTGTCCTTATTCCGTAATCATCTTCCAAAAACTCATAATACATATTTTTTCCGTCAAGCTCACAAGTTCCGCTTTCCTTAATTTTTCCTACCGCTTCCCCAAGTTTGGTTACTGTTTGAATTTGGCTTTCGCCGTCACCCTCATAAACCGTGTACATTTTCACCTTAGGGTATAGTGCATATATTTTTCCGTCCTTAAAAATATAATCCTCATCTGCATTATAACCGTCCATACCCGATATTTTTATGGTGTTTTTCATATATGCTTTATTATCCGATTTTTGAAAATCCATATAGCTTGTAGAGAAACTATCGGTATCGGTATCCGTAACATTATTATACGCAAAGATCCTGCAATGTGTTTCCGACAGATTTGTCTTGCCTGTAAAATAATTTTTGAAAAGTCCCCTTACATTATCACTTGACTTGACTGCTGTTTTCTCGAAATCCTCAAATGTTTTCTTGCCCAAAAGTTTTATTTCACTCTCCGTCAGTTCAAAATCGGCGGTTATAACCGTATTATTCGTATTATTTTCGGGTTCGCTGCTGCTGTTCTCCGTTTGTGTACTGCTTTGTTGTATATTTTCGGACTCCTCTCTGCTCGTGTCGGATTCGACTTTATCGTTTAGCTGTATTTTTCCCGATGAGCCGCCGTCCTTATACGAAAAACTCAACACACCGTCATCTTCATTGACAGTACTTTCCGTAATAAGCCCTTTTTCCTTGAGTTCTTTCATAAGCTCCTCGGCAATTTTCTTTTTCTCGGAATAGTCACCGTTTTTGTATTCGTCCGAGTTTTTCATTTTTTCAATAGCACTATCAACCGTTTTTACAGCATTTAATTCCTCTTCCGTAACTTCCTTTGAAGATGAGGAAGAAGAGTCCTGTTTGCTGCTTTCTTCCTGTTTACTCTTTTCGGCACTCTCCTCACCTTTTTCGGAATTTTGTGAAGTTACCGATGTTTTAGAGCTTTCCTCGGATTCTCCGCTGTTTTTACAGCCCGCAAACGTTGTCGTACCGCAAACAACAAGTGCGGAACAAAGGGCAATCGTCAGAATTTTTCTCACTTTCATGATTATCCTCCCCACAATATAAAATTTATTTTAGTGTAACACAAAAATCATTCATTTACAACATAAAATTTATTTTATATAACACATTTATTTATTTTATATAACACATTTATATAACACATTTTATATAACACGAAAATTATTTATTTACAACCCGACAACCGACTTTTAAAAATCGGCGCAACAAGACCGTAATTTATTGTATTTACCCGAAAAATCCTTTATTTTCCCAAAGAAGAAAGGTAAATATCCAAAAGCCTCGCAGCGGTTTGTTTTTCATGGTTTCCGCATGATTCAAGCCTTATAAAAAGCTCATCAATTTTAGGTTGGTCCGTGTCCTGCTCCGTGAGAATATCATCGGGAGTAATATTCAGCGCCCTGCATATACTTATCAGCGTACCCGCACGCATATTAGCATTGCCACGCTCTATATCGGCATACGTTCGATCGGATATTTCAGCCAATTCTGCAACCTGCGCTTGAGTGAGATTTTTTTCTGTACGTATTTCAAGAAGTTTGGTTCCTATCCTCATGGTATCAGAAATAAGCATTTTTCTTCCCCTTTTTATCATAATACATACATTATACTTCCTTAAATCTTGGTTTGTCAACAATAGAAAACATTAACGAACCTATGGTTTATTTCAGCTGTTCCTTTAATGGAGGAATGAACAAACCCCAGGCAGAGTGTAGCAGACTTCATCGGGGGTTGTTTTGCAATTCGTGGATTGCCTTGTTCGGTTTTTTCAAGACTTATTGTATCATAACAAAAATAAAAAACAATATTCAAACCACAAAATATCCAATATAGTGAAAATTTATGATATAATACTACTGTTGCCGCCCCTATACAGGCACTAAAATGTGAGCTGTTCTACGGATAAGTTCATATCTTTAGCCTAAGGCTATTTTATCATATCCAAAATAAAGTTTCTATTTATAGAAGATGTTTTTTTATATAACAAATCGCCCCGACCATGAATAAATAACACGGTCGGGGCATAATGCTCCAAAAATATCTATTTACCGCTACGGCGCACACTCAACAACTCAATACGGAGCGGCTCGAAAGAGGCGCTCACGGGTCATTTTTCCTGTTTCCGACAGGCAAACTGCCGCCGCGTGAAATAAACTTATCTAAGTACAGAACGAGCGAACGCAGTGAGCGAATACGCGAACACGCCTGTGGGGGCATCCCCACCGAACACGCCTGTGGGGGCATCCCCACCGAACACGCCCGTGGGGGCATCCCCACCGAACACGCTCGTGGGGGCTTCCCCACTCCCCACTTAAAGCTCTGCAAAATACTTGATTGTTCTAACCATCTGGCTTGTGTAGCTGTTCTCGTTGTCATACCATGAAACAACCTGTACCTCATAGAGGTCATCAGCTATCTTGCTTACCATTGTCTGTGTAGCATCAAAGAGTGAACCGTATTTCATGCCGATAACATCGGAAGAAACGATCGGATCTTCGTTGTAGCCGAAAGACTCGGAAGAAGCAGCCTTCATAGCAGCGTTGATACCCTCTTTTGTTACATCTGCACCCTTAACAACAGCTGTAAGGATAGTTGTTGAACCTGTCGGAACCGGTACACGCTGTGCAGAACCGATGAGCTTGCCGTTAAGCTCAGGAATAACAAGACCGATAGCCTTTGCTGCACCTGTTGAGTTAGGTACTATGTTAGCAGCACCTGCTCTTGCTCTTCTGAGGTCGCCCTTTCTGTGAGGACCGTCAAGAATCATCTGATCACCTGTGTAAGCATGGATTGTTGACATGATACCGCTCTGAATGGGAGCATAATCGTTAAGAGCCTTAGCCATAGGAGCAAGGCAGTTAGTTGTACAAGATGCAGCGGAAATGATCGTATCCTCTTTCGTAAGTGTATCCTGGTTTACACTGTAAACGATCGTTTTAAGGTCATTGCCTGCCGGAGCAGAAATAACTACTTTCTTAGCACCTGCATCAATATGAGCCTGTGACTTCTCTTTTGAGCAATAGAAACCTGTGCATTCAAGAACAACATCTACACCGATCTCTCCCCACGGAAGCTCGGCAGCATTAGCCTTAGCGTAGATTGTAAGAGTCTTGCCGTCGACTGTTATGGTATTAGCCTCGTCATCAGCCTCTACTGTGTGCAGGTTCTCACCTATCTTACCCATGTATCCGCCCTGTGCGGTATCATACTTGAGAAGATGAGCGAGCATTGAGGGCTTTGTAAGATCGTTGATAGCAACAACCTCATAACCTTCTGCACCAAACATCTGTCTGAATGCAAGACGACCGATACGGCCAAAACCATTGATAGCAACTTTAACTGACATTGGAAATTACCTCCTAATATTTTACTTATTATATTTTAAAGCATTTTAGAAAAAATTACAAGTGTTTACGGCAATTTTGCGAAAATTTTTTATTAAAAATTTTCATTTTCGCTTATCTCGTTAAGTAAACGGCAGACATCCTCATAATCATCATCACCGCTTACATCAGCGAAGATATTTTCAAACCCGCCTCGGCTTGTATTCTTGTCGCTTGAAATATCGCCGTTTTCCTCATAGTTTACGGCTGTTTCGTTATTTTCTTCTGCCTGCACATCAATTTCTTCAAACCGGCTTTCGCCGTCCGATTGAACTTCTGTCCCGATGATCGGTTCACTCGGTTGGATTTCCGTTTTTTCCTCCTCCCGATCATCTCCGACATCAGTACTTAAATCCGGCGCAGACTCTAAACCGCTTTCCGAATATTCCGACGTTTCTGTCATTTGATTATTGCCGGTTTCGTCTGCAGACTCATCATATTTGGCAGCCTCCTCTTTCTCTTTTGCTGCCTTTTCTATTTCTTTCCTGCTGATTGACAACGTATCCTCAAGAGTAAGAGCCGATCCGCTAAATTCCACGGGTTCTGCGACTTCGGTATCATCAGCCTGTACATTTTCCTTTGCACCTGTCGGGAGATAGCCGAAAAACTCGTCATCTCCCATGCTTTCATTACTTTCCTCTTCTTCCGCATCATCAACATCAATGTTCTTCACCATGCTTATCATAAAGAACAAGGCAAAACCGCACAATGCAATATCGGTAGTGCAGGTAAGTATTCTCGAAAGGGTCGGCAGAACAATAAACGTATCTACATTCACGGTATCTTTTGCGGGTACTATCATCTTTAATATTATGTCTGTTGTTGTTATCAGAGTACATAACATAAAACCGGAACCGTAAAGAACGGTTTTTCCTACACATTTCTGCGGGTCGATTTCCGCAAGGAACATTGCTTGATAGAACATGAACATAGTAAGAAGTGCCACGGATATAACATCAAACATTTCCGTTGCATTAAGCGAAATCTTTGAATACTCCACAAACAGCGAGATAAGTCTGCCGCACGACCATGCGGGGAGTGCAAGAACCAGATACGGTATCCTTTTTATTCCGTTCTGCCCCGTAAAACATATACAAGACTCATAGAGCATGACAACACCGCCGAGCAACCCCAAAATAATATTTATGAAAGTAACGAGCGGATACTCTGTCGAGCCGATAGACAAAACGGAAATAACCCCGCTTCCGACTATCGACACTGACGCAATAAATCCGAAAAACGCTGCCGGTATGCTCTTTGTCGGTGCGCTGTAAATTTCTGTTTTTCTGTCAGCGAATAACATTCCGATACCTATCGCCAAAACAGCAATAATTGATATAATAAATATCACATTGCAGCTTACCTTATCAAGAAAGAAACCCTTTCCCGTATAATTGAAAAGTGTATCACAAATTTTCGCTGCCCCGCCTATAATACCTATTATAACGGCAGGTATCCATAATTTTTTAATTTTCATACATTTACTTCTCCCTTTTTAGGATAAAACGTTATGACTCCGTCTGTCGGAAACTTTGCCGTATGCTGCCGTCCGCACTTTTGCGTTTCGGCAGCATACCTTGTCAATCATAAGTTCTTTCGGAAATCGGAACATATTCCTTATTATGAACCATTGACCTGTATGCCGGACGAATTATTCTTCCGCCGTATATTACCTCTTCAATCCTATGGGCACACCAACCCGCTATCCTTGATACAGCAAAAAGCGGTGTGAACAGATCACTCGGTATTCCGAGCATATCATATACAAAGCCCGAATAAAAATCCACATTAGCACATATGACTTTCGAGCTTCCCTTTACTTCTTTCATAATTCTCGGTGTCAGCTTTTCGACAGTCTTGTAAAGCTCAAATTCATCTGTCATATTTTTTTCGGCTGCAATTTTTTCCGCTGTTTTTCTAAGAATTACGGCACGGGCATCGGAAAGTGTATATATAGCGTGACCAAAACCGTATATAAGTCCCGATCCGTCCCCTTTTTCCTTTCGTACAACCGAGGCAAGGAAGTCATATATTTGTTCCTCGTCCTTCCAGTCTTTCACATTTTCCATAAGCTCATTCATCATGGTACGAACTCTCAAATTTGCTCCGCCGTGGCGAGGTCCTTTAAGCGAACCTATTGCCGCTGCGATTGCCGAATATGTATCCGTTCCCGATGATGACAGCACTCTTGCCGTAAAGGTAGAGTTATTTCCCCCGCCATGCTCCGCATGAAGTATCATACAAAGATCGAGCAGCTTCGCCTCGGAATCAGTGAACTTCATATCAAAACGCAGGGCACGCAATATAGACTCACTCGTGGAAAGTTTAAGATCCACGGGGTGAAAAAACATACTTTTTTTATCAAAGGCTCTTCTCTTTACCTGATATGCATAGGTCATAATCGTCGGCAAAGAGGCAATAAGCTGTATCGACTGGCGCATTATGTTTTCAAGTGATGTATCGTCGGGATTGGGGTCTGTTGTATATAACCCCAGCACGGAATGTGCCAGTTTGTTCATTATATCTTCCGAGGGAAATTTCAATATCATGTCCTCGGCAAAATTTTCGGGAAGCTCACGGTAGTGACCGAGTATTTCCTTAAAACGGTTCAAATGTGTCTTATCGGGCAAATCCCCAAAAAGCAGCAGCCACACGGTTTCCTCAAATCCGAACCTGTCTTCTTTTATGCAGGCATCAATTATGCTGCTTACATCATAACCTCTGTATGTCAGCTTTCCCTCATCAGGTATTCTTTCTCCGTCTGCAATAAGGAAACCATGCACATTACATATGTTTGTAAGCCCCGCCATAACACCTGTACCGTCAGGATTTCTAAGTCCTCTTTTTACGCCGTATGTCTGATAGTCCTCGCTGTTAAACCCGTTATGTCGCCGATACTCATCGCAAAGTTCCGCAAACCTGTCATAAAAATTATCATTATTCATTCTTCGCCACATCCTTTGTCTTTTTATCCGTTTTGCCAAAGGCGCATACAAAACCGCACAAAATCATAAAATAACATATATGCGGTAATGTATATAAATACTCCATATCATTCAGACAATGAACCGACAGTCCCATCGCCTGATATATATTTTAACTTCTTTTTGGTATTATGTCAAGAAAGGCAAGTATTTATTTAAAAAAATGTGAGGTACGGTATGAGAAAAAAAATGATCCCGGCGTTTTTCTGTTTTATTATAATGGCGGCTCTGCCGCTTATTTCGGCAAAAAACGGCATAATCATGCCAAGCGGCGGTGTGTCTGCCACATTATCCGCAAGCCGTTCTGATCCTTATGGAAAAAGTGAAGCAGAAACAGAAAGCAGCGTAATAAGCACAAAAGACAGTGACATTTCCGCCGCCGATGACAGAATTTCTAATAATTTTAAAATTCTTGACACATCAAGCGGAAAAATAATATCTGTTGACGATAAAGAATTTTGTTACGGTGCATTAGCATATGAAATGCCGCCGTCATTTGAAGAAGAGGCATTAAAGGCACAAACCGTTGCACTATATACACATTTTTGCAGATTAAGAAATAAACAAAAAGAAACTCCCGACAAGGAGCTTAAAGGGGCGGATTTTTCGGCTGATATATCTGACGGACAGTTTTATCTTAACGATGAACAATTAAAGAAAAAGTGGGGGGATCTGTATAATGAAAGCAAAGAAAAAATACATTCTGCGGTTGACTCTGTTTTCGGGGAAGTTATTACAGATAAAAAAGGGGATTTAATAGATGCCTGTTATCATGCCGTATCAAGCGGTATGACCGAAAATGCAAAGGATATATTCGGATTTGACAGCGAAAACCTTATTGCCGTTGCAAGTCCGACAGACACAGCTGCACCCGATTATCTGACAATATGCAGTTTCTCGGCTTCTGAATTTAAAGAAAAAATGACATCTCTCAACAAAGACATAATTCTAAACGGAAACCCCGAAACATACATTGGTGAAATAAAGCGTACCGCTTCGGGATCGGTCACGGAAACGGTCATAGGAAACAAGAAATTCACGGGCTCGGATATCCGTCAGGCTTTCGGACTCCGAAGCGCAGCATTTGAAATCGAATATTCCGACAATAAGTTCACGTTCACGGTAAGGGGGTACGGTCACGGTGTCGGTTTGAGTCAATGGGGTGCGCAGGGAATGGCAAAGCAAGGCTCCGATTACAAAGAAATTCTTAATCATTACTATCAAAATATAAATATCACCAAGTGACAAACTCCCGCACTCCTGTTTAATCCGGACTCGGCAGTTTTAAAGTACTCTAAAGTCCCGCTAAAGTTTTGTGATATGACCCGATATTTATTTTCCCGTAAATTTTCTATGCAATAATCTTTGACATTATATCCGTCGGCAATTCCGCAAAAATCGGTGTCCCGACGGTATAATGCTCCTGCATATCCTCTTTTGTACCGTACCCGAAAAGACAGCCGATAAAATCAATTCCCGCAGCAGACGCACCCTCGGCGTCAAACCCCGTATCGCCTATCATAACTATTCTGTCGGTCGGGGTCATTCGCATATTATCAATTACATAATTGATAACGTCCAACTTATTCCGCCTCGGTTTAATCTCATTTTCCGTTCTGCCCGAAACGGAAGTAGAACCTCCGATAACGTCAAAAAATTCGGATATACCAAGCATATTTATAATTTTATCCGTAAATTTCTGATATTTTGATGAGGCAACACCGAGCCTTACACCCTCATTTCTAAGACTTTTCAATACATCTCCCATTCCGTCATAGAGCCTGTTTTTATAAATACCGCTTTGAATATAATTCCTCTTATATATTTCTACCGCTTTCAGCGCAGCCTCATGTTCAAATCCGCACCTTACAAGACTGTCATACATGGGCGGACCTATAAAACTTCTTATTATCTCATCGTTCGGCATCGGTCTTTTTGTTTCTTCAAAAACCATTCTCACACAGTCGAGTATTCCCTTGCCCGATTCGCTCAGCGTACCGTCAAGATCAAATAACGCTATATCGTATTTCCTCATTTTTTAATGCCTACCCCTCAAACGGATAACCTTCATTTCTGCCGAGGAATGAAACGATGAGCTTATATTTTCCGTTATCCGTTTTTTCAATTTTATACTCTCCCGTATGTGCCGAACAGCTTACGACTCTTTTTGCAAAAATCCCGTGTACGTCATATATATCAATGTCATAAAAACTCGGCATTTCACCATGTCTTTCCCCGAATATCTTTACGGTTTCGCTTTTGGCAGCCAAAAACTCTCTTCCGTCAGATGCCGTCACGTTTTCAAGCTCATATACATGATATGACGGTAAAATCGTTTCAAAAGTCCCTGCAAAAATTACAAATGCCAAGAGAAATGCCGATATGATAAAACAAACTCCGCTTCCCTTTTCCTTGACACCCGCCTTTTTGGCAGCCTTAACGGACTTCACAAGACCAATTATCATCATTACGCAAGGAATGATATACAGGAAAATAAGGGCTCCCGTGCATATTGTTCCCCCTATGTAAAACTCTATTTTCATAAAATTCATTAACAGATTAAGCAGCACTATTAAAAGCATAACCGCAAGACCCGTGTCATAAAGTCTTTTGCCGAATTTGTATGATGAATTTTTTTTGAGCAAATCGGAAACCTTGTCATGTTCCGAAACCTCATTTTCTTTTTGTTCCGTATTTTCTGCATTTACATCAGATATCTCTTTTTTCATACTGAAACCTCCCTGTTTTTCATTACTTTACAATATATTTTACTGCCTCACAAATGCCGAATATAACCGGCTGATGTGCAAGGTATATTATCAACGAATACTTACCGAGAAACGATAGAAAAGGTATGTGGTTCTTATATGCCGCCTTGGGAAATTTATTCTGCGCCGCAAGCCGTCCGAAATATCCGCCCGCAAAAAACAGAAACAGCCACGGTAACAATGCAAAGTAATCTCCCGACGAAAAACCACTTCCCACAAATCCCAAAGGATAAAGGAAATCGGTTTGATACCACTCAATCGGCAGCCTGAAAGTCCATACAAACGGTATTCCCACATAGCCGGAAGTGACTCCGAATGTAAAAACAAACATCGCCGCATTCACAATAATTCCTATCCACATAGGTATGTACTTACAAATACCCGAAAGTATTCCGTAAAGCATCATGCATATCGAAAGCATATGCAAAATGCCAAATCTTATCGCAGAGTCGTTTCCCACGACAAAATACGTGACAACCGTAAGAATATACGCTATAAAGAACAGTTTTGCTCCTCTTTCTATATTTGAACGGCTCAAGTTTGAACATATACCGGATATAAGAATAAACAGTCCCGCAAAAAACGGTTCGGCAGGAGCAAAAAAATCAAGCAGCATTTTCCCCCAGCCCCAGTCAAAAAATATCCCGACCGTATAGAATGCATGATAGAAAACCATGCAGATAATTGCAAACCCTCTAAGTTCATCAAGAAGATATATCCTCGGTCTTTTTTTTGTTTTAGGTTTAGTTTTAGCCTTTGTTTCAACTTTTTTTTCAGCCAAGCGCTCCTCCCCCTCAATGGAAATATTCCGATTTTTTTAATACTGAATATACGTTTTATTTTTGTATTTCCTGTATTTATGTGTTATACTAATAAGTATCTTATGTAAGATATTATAACAGCAAAATTATTTTTTATCAAGGACAGAAGGGAAGAATTTGCAAAATGAATGACATAAGTATAGGAATTACCAAAGAGATAAGGGTAAATGTAGACGAGTCAATGCTTGCAGTCAATGTCGGCAGCGGTACATTGGAAGTACTTGCAACGCCTGTTGTAGCCGCACTTATGGAAAAAGCAGCTTGTGAGCTTGTTCAGCCTTTCCTCCCGGAGGGAATTACAACGGTCGGGACTATGATAAGCATTGACCATATAAGTTCTACCCCTCTCGGAGCTGAAATAACCGCACTCGCCAAACTGACGGATATTACGGACAGAAAATATACCTTTGAGCTTACGGCAAGAGATAATGCGGGAGTCATCGCAACGGGAAAACACGAAAGATTTACCGTAAAGGCTGAACGATTTATGGAAAAAACTGCTGCCAAACTCGAAAAAAATCGGTAACTTAACAAAACAGATATTGAATTATTATGTAGAAATGGTATAATTATAACACTATACCAAAAAGAAAGTTGGAGGAATAAAAATGCATAAACACATAGGTGAAAAATATTATATCACCACACCGATCTATTATCCGTCGGGTAACCCGCATATAGGTCATTGCTATACGACAACAGCCTGCGACTCAATAGCACGCTACCGCAGAATGCAGGGATATGACGTAATGTTCCTTACAGGCACTGATGAACACGGACAGAAAATAGAGCAGAAGGCTGCCGAAAAGGGTGTTACCCCAAAGGAATATGTCGATGAAATAGTAGAAACATTTAAAAAGCTATGGAGCTTTATGAATATTAAATATGACAGGTATATTCGCACAACCGATGACTACCATATCGAGGCGGTTCAGAAAATATTTAAGGAACTGTATGACAAGGGATATATATATAAGGGTGAATACAGCGGTAAATACTGTACTCCGTGCGAGAGCTTCTGGACGGATTCGCAGCTTGTCAACGGAAAATGCCCCGATTGCGGCAGAGATGTTGTTGAAGCAAAGGAGGAGGCATACTTCTTTAAAATGTCGCCGTTTGCCGACAGAATAGAAAAGCTGCTAACGGAAACTGACTATTTACTGCCGAAAACAAGAGCAATCGAGCTTGTCAATAACTTCATACGTCCCGGACTTGAGGATCTTTGTGTTTCGAGAACAAGTTTTAAATGGGGTATTCCCGTGACCTTTGACGAAAAACACGTTATATATGTGTGGATAGATGCGCTTTCAAACTATATAACTGCTATGGGATTCAATAACGAACGCTATAACGACTATGACAAATTCTGGCCTGCCGATGTTCACATGGTGGCAAAAGACATCATGCGTTTCCATGCCATAATATGGCCCGCAATGCTCATGGCACTTGAACAGCCTTTGCCGAAACACCTTGCCGTACACGGCTGGATAACTTTTAACGGACAAAAAATGAGCAAATCCCTCGGCAATATTGTTGACCCGTTCATTCTCGGCGAACGTTACGGTGCTGATGCAATACGATATCACATAATGAGGGAAATGGCTCTCGGTTCGGACAGCGCATTTTCAAACGAAATTATGATTAACCGCATAAATACTGACCTTGCAAACGATCTTGGCAATCTCGTTTCAAGAACGACGGCAATGGTTGAAAAATATTTCGGAGGAACGCTGCCCGAAGAAAGAGAAGAGGGTGAATTTGACAGCGAACTTATTTCCCGTGCGGTTGCTCTTTCCGATACGGTAGACAAATATATTGACGAAGTCAGACTCAATAATGCTCTTGAGGAAATATTCAAAGTTGTATCCTGCGCTAATAAATATATTGACGAAACAACTCCTTGGATTCTCGGCAAAGATGAAACAAAAAAAGCCCGCCTTGCAACAGTACTTTATAATCTGCTTGAAACCATAAGGATTATTTCCACGCTGCTTTCGGCGTTTATGCCGACAACCATGCCGAAAGTATTTGAGCAAATCGGAGCTTCCGAAAGTGACGTTTCTTATGACAATACTGCCGTGTTCGGTGTTCTTCCAAAAAATGTGACAGTACACAAGGGAGAAATAATTTTTCCGAGAATTGATGTCGAAAAAGAAATAACCGAACTGAATAAACTTATAAAAGACCGTGAAGTAAAAGAAAATAACACAACTAAAAATACCGAAGGACTTGCAATGATAGGCATTGATGATTTTTCAAAAATTGAGCTTACTGTTGCAAAAATAACAAACTGCGAACACATCAAAAAGGCAAAGAAGCTCCTCAAGCTCACACTTGATGACGGTTCGGGAAAAGAAAGAACCGTTGCAAGCGGAATTGCAGAATTTTATACGCCCGAAGAACTTATCGGACGAAGTGTTATCGTTGTTTCCAACCTTAAACCCGCAGTACTTTGCGGGGTAGAAAGCAGCGGTATGATCCTTGCCGCCGACGAGGGAGAAAATGTCAAGGTAATATTTGTTGACGGAATAGCTCCCGGAAGCAGGATAAGATAATCCGAATTAAAATGAGGCTGACAGTCAAGCTATAAGCTCCTCTGACAGCCTCTTTTTATATCCGTTTAATATTCGATAACAACCGCATTATGCCCCTGTTCATTATATCTCTCCATGAACAGATTCAGATCGTATTCGGTCAGCTTTTCCGTATTCTTCATGGGGTCGGCAACATAAACGATATTTTTGCCATAGTCATACCCGGCAAGCACAAAACAATGTTCGTTTCCTTTCCATACTACATTTTTTCCGTTGACGGTTTTCCAGGAGGTTGTCAATACCGTTTGGCTCATTCCCATGGTTGCCC
Organism: uncultured Clostridia bacterium; assembly: GCA_947589415.1. Taxonomy (GTDB): domain Bacteria; phylum Bacillota; class Clostridia; order Oscillospirales; family Acutalibacteraceae; genus UBA1213. Next base: position 679 of record CANQBP010000007.1, on the reverse strand, counting down.
AAACTATAACGGGATCTCCGTTTCTGAGATACTTAAATAAATCTGTCATATTCCGCCCGCTTACATTCACGGCTTTTTTTGTCGAACCGACACTTGTCAGGTATCTGTTGGCTGTTATCACGATACAGTCGGAATAGCAGCCGTAGGAATTTTCCGAATAGGGAGAACCGATAAAGGTTGTTGACGGATCAGGCCCGCAGAGTACATTATTTTTATAGTAAAGATTACCCTTTGGCAAATATTTATCGGCAATAATATTTTTACTTACGTCAAAACCGTAATACCTCAACCAGCAAGAAAGTGCCGTTACCTCGCAGCCTGTCGGTAATGCAGGTTCACTGTATTGGCATATATTCTTAACAGACAAGATATATGCAGGTTCATTAGCCGGGACACTGCCCTCAATATATGTTTTTTCGTTTTTATTTGACTCAGCCTCATTCGATGTATCTTCGTTTTTATCCGACTCAACCCAATTCGATGTATCTTCGTTTTTATCCGACTCAACCCAATTCGATGTATCTTCGTTTTTATCCGACTCGACCCAATTCGATGTATCTTCGTTCTTATCCGACTCAACCCAATTCGATGTATCTTCGTTCTTATCCGACTCAACCCAATTCGATGTATCTTCGTTTTTATCCGACTCTACCTCATTCGACGTATCTTCGTTTTTATC
>CANQBP010000006.1 GCA_947589415.1 uncultured Clostridia bacterium | reverse complement strand
TTACGCTCACTTGCGTTCGCTCTGGCTTTTGTATGGGGGAGTCTGTTTCCGCAATAACAACCTTACCTGTCGGTGTGAGGTTGAATACACCGCGAAAAACTCATGGTGGGTAAGCATTAGTTTTAGGTTAAGCACTTTCAAAGGCTTGCAGTTTCCAATCGGTAAATGAAAATATAAAAGTTGTCAGCCGCACAATGTAAATTTTTTGTGCGGCTGACATATTTTTTATCTGTTATTCAAGAATAACGGGTTTAGCGTACCAAATCGTATCGGCATAATCTCTTATACTGCGATCCGAAGCAAATCTTCCGGCTTTGGCAATATTGATAAGTGACATTCTGTTCCATGTATTCTTTTCCTCGTAAAGACGTGAGGCTTTTTGCTGAGTATTTGCATAATCGGCAAAATCAGCCAGAACCATATACGGGTCGGATGTTGAAAGAGAATGGGCAATTTCGTTGAAACGGTCGCCAAACTCTGCACATATTCCGTCAACGGCTGCCTTAATGATATGGTTGTTGTTATATGGAACACTCGGATTATATCCCTGCCTTTTAAGCTGATTAACTTCGGGTGTAGTCATACCGAAAATGAGTGAGTTATCATCTCCCACAACATCATGTATTTCTACGTTAGCACCGTCAAGTGTACCGAGAGTTATTGCACCGTTTATCATAAATTTCATATTTGAAGTACCGGACGCCTCTGTTCCCGCAAGAGATATCTGTTCGCTTATTTCAGCGGCAGGAATCAGCTTTTCGGCAACAGATACACGGTAATCTTCAAGATATACGACCTTGAGCTTTTGGTTCACACGAGGATCGTTATTTATTTTATCTGCAAGTGCAACGATAAACTGAATGATCTGTTTTGCAAAATAATATCCCGGAGCGGCTTTTGCACCGAAAATATAGGTTTTGGGTTTGTATTCGGCATTGGGATTGTCCCTTAACCATTGATATGTGCTGAATATATGCAGCGCATTCAGAAGCTGACGTTTATACTCGTGCAGACGTTTTACCTGTACGTCAAAGATAGAATTGGTATCTACCTTTATTCCGTTATTTTCAAGAATATACTTTGCCATTCTTTCTTTATTCTTTTTCTTGATAACGGCGAGTTTTGCAAGAACAGCGGCATCATTCTTATATGCCATAAGTCCCTCAAGGGCATTTGCATCTTTTTTGAATTTATCACCGATAAGTTCGGTTATAAGATCTGCAAGACCGGGATTTGACTGGTTAAGCCAACGCCTATGCGCTATGCCGTTTGTAACATTTTTGAATTTATCGGGTGTCACGGTATAGAAATCGTTGAATACCGAATCCTTGAGAATTTCGCTATGGAGTTTTGAAACACCGTTTACGGAATGTGAGGCAATAACTGCGAGATTAGCCATTTTTACAATACCGTCATTTATAATTGCCATTCTGCCTATTTTATATCCGTCAACATTTTGTTGATGCATTTCTGCGCAGAAACGGCGGTTGATTTCCTCCACTATCTGATAGATACGCGGGAGTTTTCTTTGGAAAAGCTCTACCTGCCAACATTCAAGTGCTTCACTCATGACCGTGTGGTTAGTATATGCTATGGTACGTGTTACGATATCCCATGCCTTATCCCAATCATATCCGCATTCGTCAAGCATTATACGCATGAGTTCGGGTATTGCAAGAACCGGGTGCGTATCATTGAGATGAATGGCAACAACGTCGGGAAGATTGTCAAGTGAGTTATAATTCTTGAGGTGACGTTGAATTATATCCTGTATCGTGGCTGAAACAAGGAAATATTGCTGACTGAGGCGCAGACTTTTTCCCTCGGAATGATTATCTTCGGGGTAGAGTACTCTCGTTATACTTTCGGCGAGAGCTTTTTGTTCCATTGAGCGCACATAATCTCCTGAATTAAACAGCTTCATGTCGAAATTATCCGATGTTGCCGCCCAAAGTCTTAATCTGCTGACACCATTGCCGCCGTCACCGGGAATAAGCATATCATACGGTGTTGCAATTATTTTCGTTGCATTTTCTATTGATATAGCGTGATGGTTATCATGCCATGTTTCTATTACTTTTCCGTCAAAATATACGGGAATACTTTTTTCGGGGTGAGCCTGAAGCCATACTGATCCGCCCGGAAGCCAGAAATCGGGAAGCTCCGTTTGCCAGCCGTCAACGAGCTTCTGTCGGAATATGCCGTATTCATAGCGGAGTGAATATCCCATTGAGTTGTAGTTCTGCGTTGCAAGACCGTCAAGAAAACAGGCCGCAAGTCTGCCAAGACCGCCGTTTCCGAGACCGGCATCGGGTTCTTGTTCATATATGTTCTCAAGTTTTATATTCATGCTCTTGAGGGCTTGACTTACCGGTTCTTCAAGACCGAGGTTATACAGGTCGTTTTTCAGCGAACGTCCCAAAAGAAATTCCATACAGAGGTAGTAAACCGTTTTGCTGTTCTGTTTTACTGCGGCATCGCTGAAATCCTTATACTCCTGACGCATGATATCACGGAGAATAAGTGCTATTGCCTTGTAGTAATGTTCGTCAGTTGCATCTGACGGTGTTACACCGAAGTTGTGCGAGAGTTTTGCAATTATAAGCTCTCTTATCTCGCTCGGTGTGAGTTTTGATTTTGACATGATTAAATTTCCCCTTCCTTCGGTGTGACTTCGGCGGTGTATCACCGCTGTACGTTTCGGGTCGTAAATGCTGCGTATAAATTCAGTATCTGCCGGTAACGTATGCAGTGTTTTCCGCAAAGCACACTATATAAATAGCAATTGTTTACTAAAATTAAAACAATATACACATTATTATAACCTATTCTCAATAAATTTTCAACCGATATTAAAATATTCTTAATTTAATTACGTAATTATTTCAATTTTCCGGTGAGTAAAGATTCGGTTTCCGATAGCAGTAACACTTAAAAGGGATAGGAGCGTTTTTTCTTGTATTGGAAACTATTTTCAGGGATTGTGTGGCAAAAGTGAAGATATTATACTCATAAGCTGTTGACACGAAGATTGATTGATGTTATAATAACACTGTGTTCGTATGGATATTCTGAACTTTTGTAATATTTTTTAGGGAGTGTTTCATATGGGTAGGAAAATGAAGGCGGCGATAATATTTGCTTTTATAACAGTAATGATTACAACGGTTTTTTGTATTTCGTCAATGATTACATTTGCAGAGGAATATTGTACGGTTACAGTTGAGTATCTATATAGTAACGGTGAACCCGCATATGAATCATATGTTGCTGTTTTCCAAAAAGGTGAAAATGTTGATGTGACCGTAAGAAATCCGGAAGTTTTGGGATATACGCCGAAAAAGTCACTTGAGGAAGATGCTGCGGACGAAACCGTGACGGAGACGAAACCGTGACGGAATTGAAATACAATAATATTTCAAGTGATTATAATATAAAGGTATATTATCTTCCAAGCAAAGTTCCGTATAAGGTAAGGTATTTCTTCCAAAATATATCTGATGATCTCTATACGGAAAATAATTCGCTTGATGAAGATTTTTATAAGGGTACGGGTCTGACGGGCAGCGAACCCGATCCTTTCAAAACATTTGAGGGATTTACACAACTGTTTTATAATGAGGACAAAATAGCTGCCGACGGTTCGACTGTTTTTGAGGTGTACTACGACAGAAACTATAACCTTATAAATTTTGATCTTGACGGCGGATACGGTGTAGAGCCCGTATATGCAAAATACGGCAGTATATACACGATTGCCGAGCCTGTTAAATCCGGTTATGTTTTTTCGGGTTGGGCACGTACAAATGAGGACGGAGATTACATCAATAAGGACGGCGAAAAGATCGATAAGACCGGGGCAGAGGGAAGTTGTGAGAAATTTACTACGGGAACAATTCCCGCAAGCGATGAATATTATAAGGCTGTTTGGAAAGCGGAGAATACCGAATATACCGTTGTTTATAGTGTACAGAATGCAGATGATGACGGTTACAGCTATGCATACAGTGTTAAAAAGACAGCTTTGTCAGGCACTTTGGTTTCCGGAAAAGACGAGTGGAGCGATGAGGAGTTTGCCGCAAACCATGAAAGCGATATGTCAAGTGAGATCGAAAAGGACTTTTTGGTATTTAACAGTGACAGAACATACAAGGACAGGGCGGTTGAAGGTGACGGCTCTACCATTATCAATGTTTATTATGACAGAAAAAAATATGATATAAAGTTTTATTATGCATGGAAGAAAAACGATAATTACTATATTTCCATTGAAACAGAAAACTATTATAAAGGTGAAGCACCTGAGGATTTGAAAAGGCTTTATAATATGGCTGACGTAGATCAAGTAATGGTGGAAAAACTTCCGCAAGTCAAAGATAAAGAAAAGTATGAAACGGGGTTTGACCTGTACAGTCCCGATTCACGTCCGAAGGGAGAGTTTTACTATATTAAGTTTACGGCAAAGTACGGTCAGGATATCAGAAATTTGTGGCCGCTCGAAAAGCTGGAGCCCTGCACAGCCGCAAGTAACAGCGGAAGCTCGGCAAACCCTGTTCATGCCGGGGATATATTGTTCTTTTCAACATGGGCTTGCCCGAAGGACAGTTATTGGGTACTGCATGAAGATCAAGATGTTGGCGGAACGAATAAAAATATAGCTACATTCTACGAAAGATTTGATAAAAGAATCCTTTTTGATGACTCAAATGTCCGCAGAGAACAAACAAAAGTAAATCTTGCGGCATATTGGAGTGTGACTACTAAAAACAACTTTACAAGATGGACACAGGAAATTTATGTTCCTTTGCGTGACGGAGAGGATGATACGGGTACTATCGAAAAAGACGGTCAAAAGTACAAGCTGCTTATGGACTATGATATGTTCACAACAAGTAATAGTATAGTTGATGTTACGTACCCGACACTGCAAGGCTATTCATATGGAGATTCGCAAGAGTTGTCTAAGGGTACCGGTTTTGATTATGAATGGACGGATTCCTCCGGCACTACAAACCAAAAGCACATAAATGAACCATGGAAAACGGCAAGGTTCTTTTATTCAAGAAACAACTATAATTTGATACTGCGAAACGGAAACGGACGTCATGCAGCGTTAAGTCTGCCGTTTGAGAGTCCGTTGGGAGATACTGTTAGGGAACGGGAAAAAAGTATTACCTATTATGATACGGATTTGAGCAGTTATTATACGTTTGGCGGCTGGTTTACATCGCCCGATTTCATTGATGGCACGCAGTTTGACTATGACAGCAGCAAAATGCCTGCGGGCGGTCGTGTTTTGTATGCGAAGTGGCTGCCGGTAGAATATAATGTAACCTTTTATAATGACATGGAGTCGTATATTGCGGACAGGTCTATAAGCTCCGTTACGGTAGAGAGGGGAGATACTGTCAATACAAACGACATTCCGAAAATAACATTAAGCGGACCGATTACGGGAGCGAGATTTTCCGGTTGATACTATGTTGACGGCAGCGGGAACACGGTACGTTTTGATCCGTCAACGATGCCGATAATGAGTGACCTCAAGCTGTATGCCGGTTGGGAGTCCGATGTGGTATCTTCGTATGTTGTAAAGTATTTGGAGAAAGGTACGGGCAATGAGGTTGCCGAGCCGACAAACGGAAAAGCGTTTGTGTCTACGACAAAGACATTTGGGGCTAAGGGCGGAAGTGATTTAAAGGAAAGCGGTTGGTGGCCTACCGTTCCGAGTCATTCCATTCTTATGCGTGAAAGTGAAGCTGACAATACGTTCGCTTTTGAGTATATTAACAAGCCGAGTGTGTGGTATCGTGTGAGGTATGTGGATATGTCCACAAACGAGGAATTTGCAGATTACCAGAGTGTGGAAAAGCAGACGTCAAACGGCGTTGTAACCGAAAAAGCGCTGCATATAAGCGGGTATGCCGTGGACAAGGTGACAAAATCACTTGTGCTTACCGCCTCGGAGGAAACTGACAGTGATGCCGCTAAGAGTGAAGAAACTTCAATGAATGTTATAACATTCTATTATACAATGAATGAAAGTCAGAATATATTTGAAGTAAATCATTATGCGCAGAACCTTGACGGCACATACAAACTTTGGCAGGGTCAGACTTTTGCTGTGAATGATTCGACAATAGATGTGGAAAGTATGTATTCAAGCACGTTATTGGCTTCGGGATATAGTGTTAATACGAAAAAGACGACACATACGGGTACGGTTGATGTTAATCCCGGAAGTGGGGGATATGTTGTTATAGATATATACTATGACAGGAAATTTTATCCGTATGTCGTAAAGTACGTTGATGCGGACAGCGGCGATATTATCCGACAGTATGATTTCCCTGTAAATCGGCTTGCAAGCGGCGACAGCGTGGAGAAACATCTGCTCGGAAGTACCGTAGAGTGGAAAGCCAATAGTGTTATTATAGAAAACGGAAAGACCTATGACAGATTAAGCAATGAAACGGTATCGCTCGATATTCATGTTGAGGAGGACGGAAGCGGTGCGCCTGTTAGTGTGGACAAGGTTAAGGATAACGTTATAAATGTATATTACCGTGAAAGAAAGACTTTTTCGGTGAAGTACACGGCGGCTTGCATACCGTCCGATTCAAAATATGCCGTTGAGGTGCTTAGCGGGGTAAGACTTTCGAGGTCTATGGAGGTCGTTCAGAATGCTGCGGAGATTGGCGGCTCGAACGTTTTGGAATATCCGACCGACAAGTGTAAATTCTTAGGTTGGTTTGATAACCCCAACGGCGACGGTGAGGCTGTATCGGCTGTATCGGCAATAAGCTACGGAAATATAGGGGACATAGACAGTGATAAGACCTATTATGCCGTGTTCAGACCGAAAGGAGAGGTATCTACTCTAAGGATTGAGAAGTATATAGACAGTTTGTATTATAATTCAAACGACAACCCGCACAATTTTGCTGGAACAACGGTTATGAAGCCGATAAACGATGATGACAAACACGGATATTTGAATATGACGAAAGCAGAGCAGAGCTTTGTATTCAGAATAGACAAATACGAAAAGGCTGCGGGCAACAAGAAAGGCGATCTTGTCGGAACTTCATATACGGTTATGAGTTTTGGCGCAGATGATCAGCCGCTTGAGGCGGTCAAAAACAGGGACGGCAAGACTTACCGTTATATGCACAGCAAGGACATTTCGGTTGAGCCGGGGTATATATATGCTGTTACGGAGGTTGGCATATCGGAGAAACCGGATGTTGCCGCAGGGCTCGGCTGGAGGTATATTTCCACGGGCGTGACCGTTCCGGATATGGTCAGCGGCACGAGTATGATTGCGGTTGCATTGGCTGAACCGCAGGCTGAAGTTGTTTACGAAGATACGCTTATCAATGCCGTACAGAAAGTAGAGTTTTATGCCGTTCGTAATAATGCGTCGAACAATGTGGAGAGTGATATGTCAAGTATTACAAACAAAATACTTGTAAGGTAGTTTTTATAACTCACGGCGGGGGTATATAAATTATATCCTCGTCGGTTTTTGTGAAAAAGAAAATATCGGCAGAAATTTCCTGCTGATTATGAGAGGGACAGGTCACGCTTTTTGAAATAAAATAAAACTTGAATTTGGTAATATGCATATAAATATGTATAAATATGTTAAGATTTCCTTATTTTTCGGCAAAAATACATAAAAAATAAGCATTTTGTTTACTTTGGCTTATTGACAAAGGAAAAATTAAGTGCTACAATGAATTTAGATAAAGTATGGGGTCGTGTGTATTTGGCTTGATATATGGAACGGCACACAGGGTTCATACACGGGGCTGTTAAGGGGTTTACAGCAGAAATAGATTGACTTTCCGGAAAGGGAGGATTTTTTATGAACATAAGATTTAAGAATGTACACACTAAGAGGTATAGGGCTCTTGCCTTTGTCCTCAGTCTTACCGTCCTGCTTTCGGGACTCGTTTGGTATGGGGTAGCGCAGAGCAATCAGAAAGTAGAGGCAGTTTACCCGTCAAGAGAGATTGTGTATGTTGATACAGATTTCTATGACTACTACAATGATGCCATGGTTACCGGTAACGGAACAGGTTCTGAACAGGGTAACTTAAAAAGACCTTTCAGATATCTGAATGAAGCTATTTCTAATTATGCTAGAACCAACGGGTGGAATTATCCCTTGTATTTTGGTCAGTTCTGGAGGGCTGACGACGAAAATTATTATAAAGGATCTAATGCAAAATCACAAACAAGCTACAACAATAGTGAGTTTAATGCCGGGGGTTTTGAGGATTATGGAAAAAGTTTGTATAATTTTGTATGGGCAGCAAACCTTGCTTTTAGATCTAGCGATTATACAGAAGATAAAGGTTATACTGGTAGTACAGCAACTCCGCAGTTCTATGCGGTAGCACAAGGATTGGTAAACGGAAGTAGCACGGATAGTAAGGGAAATTTGGTTCCCACATCCAATGGTGTTAATCTGCCGTATTTTGATGAGGACTTTTTAGATAAAACTTATGACGGCCATAAAGTTGGAACGGTTTATGATAATAAATCTTATCCTTTTTATGCAACATCGGAGTCGGTAAAGATAGGTACACAATATAGCGGTAACTATACTCCTGGTGGATCAATTATGGAGCAGTTTGGACCGGGGTATCAATTTGACAGCTCTAAAAATGGTGTCTACGTCAATTCCTCCGGAAGAGTGGCAGCAGGTACAAATACGATTTATGATATTGATCATTACAGAAAATCTACTGATAGTGCAAAGAAAGATACTTTTGGTTTCTTCCCGTTTAATAGTAATAGCGAAAGTATTACGAACGGGTCACAGTTGAACTATGGTTTCGGTGTGAAGTACAGCATAAATTTTCAAATGAACGAAAACGGAACAACTGATGGTGAAGAATGGTCGGGAGAGCATGGTACAAGTGAGGACAACAGAGCTTACTTTACTTTCCGTGGTGATGATGACGTTTGGGTTTTCATTGATAACGAATTGGTGCTTGACATGGGCGGTGCCCACAAACAGGCAGAGGGCTATATTGATTTTAACAGTAAAAAATCAGGAGTTTTGTTTTCGGCGAATGTTGGTGATTATTTGTCGAATGATTCTAACATAAGAGTTTCTAAAAGTGCCATTAAAAAGAGCGAAAAAGATCTTTCAACCACTTTTGAAAAATTGCATTTAGATGACGGAAAAGAACATACATTGACCATGTTCTACATGGAACGTGGTATGTTAAATTCTAACCTTTTTGTTCAGTTCAATATGCCTGTAGATCCCAGTGAGGATATGCTGACTATAACTGATAAAGTTAGCGTTGCCGGAGTAAATGACGGTCTTAAAAGTCAGACATTGGCAATAGCTGATAGTGATGTTGTAAACTATACAGTATCGAATAAGGGAACGAAACCGAGTGAGGTACACGACACAGGTTTGTTGTATCCCGGTAGTACGGTTATCAGACGATATAACAGGGAGTATTTTAACACACACCCAACCGGCGGTGATGTTAATGAAAATTACGGACAGACAGTTTTGTTGGCGGATGGTTCCGGCTATGCGGCTACAACACAGAGGGTCTTTGATAGGGGGCATATCTATATTGATTTCTCTAAGGTTAGTTCGTGGTGGTTTACTGATGCAGTAACATATGTATATACGTTTGGTGGAACTGGTGGTACAAAATGGACTCCTTTGGGTAGTTTGTATAGTTGCGGAAACGATATATACAGAATGGATTATAACGGAACATTTAAAAATATTATAGTTGCTCGAGTCAATCCCTCTAGGACAGGTGATATTCCGAATAATATAAATTGGAATAATAATGGTACATTCTATAATCTAACGTTGGATACTCCAACAAATAGTAACATAAGTTCTAAAATGAGCTCGAACGTAAACTGTTTTAATATACTTGATACAAAGGAAGATAACAATGGATTTTATAAAAATCGGACGTCCGACGGGGCAGCTCAATATACAACTCAAGTTACAAGACCAAGTAACCAGTCTGATAAGAAATATTTGAATGAGTTTGCGAGTGATGTCGGCTTTAATTCAAGTATTGCCCACGCAGTAGCGACAACCAACTATGAACTTATCGATCCGAAAGCGCAAAGAAAGAATACCGGATCTACATCTGTTACAAGACCGTGGCTTTCGTATGCAACATCAAGTACGGCAGAGCAAACAAGTAGTAGCGGCGCACTTAATCTTATGTATGATCAGTCCGCAGTATTTACGGGACAGTTTACGGTTGGTTCTGAAATGCAGATAAAGCAGTCTGATACGTTGTATAAACCGAGTGTAAACAGTAGTACGCAGCTACCGACTTACAATACATCATCGAGGACGCTTGGAACATATTACAACATTTCAGAGCCCGAGTTGGAATACGGTTCAGGTACTTCCGGCGGTAATCCGACTGCGGCAGTACGAGGTTCAGACGGTACTGACACGTTTAAATTTAATGATGTAAACAAGGTTGCTAATGACAATAAGGTGCAGATAGAAGCCATTTACACAAGAGAGGTAAAAACCGGAAGCATATCCGTAGAAAAGAAACTGGCAGACGGAAGTAAGTCGACAGCCGATGAGTTTACCATGCAAGTAGAGATAACAAACGTGTTTGGTTCAGCAGGGTGGAGCGTTGACGACTATTCCGGTCTTGTAATAGATGGTTCGTCCGCTTCGACCGGCAACACAGTTGATAGCAATGGTACATTTAAAATGAAAGCCGGAGATACGGTTACGATCAGCGGCATACCTGTTGGTACGGTAGTTACGATAACAGAGAGTGGTTTCGGAAAATACTGGACACAACAAACGATAACGCCCAATACAAATATAAAAGTTACCGAAGGTCCTGACCATAAAGTTACTGTTACCAATAAGAGATTGACAGGTGAACTCATATTAAGTAAAGCATTTGGCAGCAATGTTACAGAAACTGCGGATCGAAGTCAAACGTTTGCTTTCAAGGTTACTTTACAATCCGCTAAGGGCGAAGTGTTCGACTGGGATTACTGGAAAGATTTAATAACAGTTGATAGTAGTCAGGTAAATCTAACTTATGTGGGCGATCCCATGAGTGATACGGCTACTTTTGAGGTAACAGGTATTACGGCAAACGCTTCAAAAACTGTTAAGGGTATTCCATATGGAGTAAAGTACACTGTTGACGAAGTAGTTCCTAACGGATGGACAAAGACTAAAACCGAAATTGAGCAGGACGGTACTACTGACAAAAAAGATAGCGATGTTTTCGACCATGAGCAAGAAACGGTAAAAATAACCAATGAAAAGAAAGTTATTCAAACCGGCACATTGACAATCGAAAAGGCTTTAAATTCTAATTTAGGTACATTGGGTTATGACGATCATGGCTTCCCTATTAAAATAATTTTCCGTAAAGGTAGTAGTAGTAGTGTTACTCTTGATGATCTTGATAATTCTAATATAACATATAAAGTAGGTTCGGGGCAGAGTAAATCACTGACTATTATTCCAGACGGGACTACTGCTCGTGTAGCATGGGTTAAAGTTAGCAAGAATGAGCCTGTGACAGTAGAAGGCGTACCTGTGGGAATACAATACAATGTGTATGAGGAAGATGTGTCGGAAGACTATGGTAAGGTGGTTTCTGAACTTGCAGGGCTTAAGGCGGGAAATTGGACAAATAATGTAACGTCTGATAATGCTTCTCACACATTTAGAAGAGGCACTTCTACAATGTGGGTTAATTTTGAAGGTGATGAGACTGTTACCGTAGAAAATACACCAAATCTCGGAAACCTGAAAATTTCAAAAGTAATCACCGATCCCCAGCCGGGTGATGATGATATAGAATTTGAAGCAGTAGTGACTTTGGCTCTGCCTGACGGATACGATCCTGCTGTTCATAAGTTTACAAAAGATGTTGCAGGAGTGGAAAGTGAGTTCGAACTGGAAAATGTAAACGGTCAAAAAGGCACAATAACAATTACTTTTAGTAAGGGTACTCCATGCACTATCCGTAATGTTCCTATAGGAACGATATGGGAGTTAACCGAGAAGCCACAAGAGGGTTGGACGTGCGAAAAAGTTGAGTATTTGACTACCAATAATCAACTAACTTTAGACCAGGGTGTAATGCCGATACCTAGAGAATATGAACTAAGTCCAGACGATAATACGTTTTGGAATCCACAGAGTGCAGGTACATTAAATAAGCTTAAGTATAATAAGGGTAGTAGTTCGTCGACAACCACTACTCGTGAAATCCAAGTTACCAATAAAAGAGTTGCGGCATACCTCACAATCGAGAAGTATATAGACAAGCTGTATTACGCAGAGAATGATAATCCGCATAACTTCCCTGCAAGTATTGGTGTTGGTACGAAATCTCCACCAGAAGACCCGCACGGTTATCTCGGCTATACGGAAGCAGAACAAAGTTTCGTATTCAAGGTTGACAAGTATGCTCTTAATGCGGACCTCGGACTAAGCCCGCAACTCGCTCCGATAAGCACAAGCTATGTTGTTTTGAAGTTTGGCAAAGATTCGACAAGGATTAATCCGGTATCGGATACAACGGATACGTCATACTACTACACTGACAGTACTACCGTTAAGGTTGAACCCGGCTTTATCTACAAGGTAACGGAGCTTGGCGTTGAAAACGGACTCGGTTGGAGATATGATTTTGCATCATCTGCTTTTGCAACCGATGATGGGGACAACATAATCGCTACATTTAATGCTGCTCCATTTACATCCGGAGCAAACAACGGTATTGAAGTAAAATACAAAAATACTGTGAAAGACCTTGCAGAAGCTACGGTAACGTTCTATAATAAACGTAACGAAACCGATAACAAAGATATCGAAAGTGATATGTCGTCTATCAAGAATACCATTAAGGTTGAGAAAAGTTAATGTAAAAAGGAAGTGAGTCGAACATTGAAGGCATTGAAGATTTTAGAAAACGTTATGACGGTTTTGCTTGCGGCGGCGGTCATTCTCGTTGCGGGAATCTACTATATACCTAAGATGTTCGGCTACGATCCGAAAGCCGTCGGAAGCGGAAGTATGGTTCTTTCGAGTGTTAGTGACAGCGACAGGCAGTACTACAAGGAAGAATACGGGATAGAGAATATACACGGTTATGATGTGGGAAGTCTTGTATATGTACATTCGATAGCCTTTGAGGACATAAAGAATGGTGATGCGATAACATATATGCTTGACGACGATTTTGTAGTGACCCACATGGTCGTGGATATAGATAAGGAAAATAAAACGCTTACGACACACGGCATAGCCAATGCAATCGGGCTGAATGAAAGCGGAATACCGTACAGCAAGGTCATAGGCAAAGCATCTGATTTTTCAATACCTTTTGCAGGAAGTCTGCTAAGTATGGCATCTTCTCCTGTTGCGAAGATATTGTTAATCACATACATTGCGGTTTTCGTAATTCTGTTGGTTGCGAATAATCTCATAGAGAAGTATTCAAACCGCAGCAGCGGCGAAACCGGGGAAAATCAGACAGATGAATCGGAATAGAGGTGAAAGTATTGAATGTACTCACGAAATTTAAGGGTGTGCGAGCGAAAAAGCGGCTGAAATTTTCATTGGGAATTGTGGGGATAGCTGCTGTTAGCGTTTTAACGGTAGCCGTGTCATCTGCGTTTCTGACGGCAGGGACTGAAAGAAAGTTGAACAGCTTTAAGGGCTATACCGTGACTAATACAGCGATTGTGGAGAAGCACGGAACTGGCTTTACGACGGAGGGCGGCGAATATTCGACAGTGATAACCGATGAAACAGCGCCGCAGCCAACCGATTGGGTGCGCACGATAAATGATAAGGACGTACGTGTTGAAAATCCCGGATATCAAGGTAAAAAGACTGTTTTTGTCCGTGTATTGCCGGTGTTTACCGGTCCGACAGGTACAGACACAGCCGGAACTGCATATGAGGAGCTTACGACAGCTAAGATTCTTGATACTAACCTTAACACGGAATATTGGTACAAGGGAACTGACGGCTACTATTATTATAAGTATGCGCTTGAGCCGAACCACAGGACGGCAGAGCTTTTCACGGGCGGCAATATAACGTTCACGGGCGTTGAAGATGAGGCAAAAGATATCAGTCTTACCTTTATAACCGATACGGTGCAGGCTCAAAAGAACGACGGCACAGGTGATATTACTAAAGATTATATATATGAAGCATGGGGAAGCACTAACAGTAATATTGCCCAAATTAGTCTTAAAGCCAAAGGTGAGGAGATTTCTTCATCATGATACCCATGCGAAAACACGGTTTGATCGCATCACCCCCCGATGCGTTAAGCAAAATAAAATCTAAATTCATTTAGGAGGAAAACACTATGGAAAAAACTACTAAAAAAAGAGTTAAACACGCCATTCTCGGTGTAACTTCCGTAGCACTCGTTGCTGGAGTTACTTCCGCGCTGACCATGGCAATGCTTTCCGATATGGAAAGTGCAGAAAACACATTTACGGCTAACCCGAGCCTCTCGGCAGCGCTGTATGAGCCGAAATGGGACGGCGAGAACATTCCCGCAGATAAGGGTATTACTGTTGATGGCACACAATCCTATACTGGTGGTGCTATCGGTAAAAATGTTGCTAAGAGTTATGTTCCCGGCACACCTATTGACAAAAACCCCTTTGTTGCTAATGACTCCGATTCCGATGAGTATGTTGCACTAAGGGTAACTTATCAGGTAAAGTGTAACAACAATGGTTTAGATGTTGATGCGGGTGTGGGAGGACATTGCCCTGCTTATGGTAACTGGCATACAATATCACCCACAGACTTCAAGACTTACTTTGCTAAGACTTCAATCGGAACGACAGATGTTGCTGATCCTAATACTTTGTCAGCTGATGAGAAGAATATTAGTACAAGTGTCAAATCCAATGGAGAATATGATACTAGTCATTTCATTCTGGAAGAAGGTCAATGGTGTGACTACTACTACTATGGTACGAAAAACGGCGGCGGAGAAGGCGTAGATACGTTGACCGTGCTTAACAGCGATCATGCAACACCTAACCTTTTTTCAAAGGTTATACCGCTTGAGTCACTTGATAAACTTGATGAAGATGTAAGTGGCAACCGTCATATGTTTAAGGTAACAGGCTGCGATGGTTGTGATGATGGCAATGCTGATTATCAAACCCCTCTTCACGATATGACTGGTACTAATGAGGTAGTAATTGCAACAGGTAACTCGGACGGTTTGCCTGAGTTCAGAATCGTTGTTGTAGCTTCTGCCGTACAGACTAAAAACGTTGGAACTGTAGACAAAATCAAGGAAGAGCTCAAGGAGTGTTTCCCGGCAATCACTAACTTAGATGATCTTGGTGTTAGCGACTAATATTTTAATATTTTGAGAATGGAGGATTATACCATGAAAAAAGCAACAAAGAAAAATAAAAAATTACTTAAAGTTGTTACAGCGGTTACTGCTTTGGGCGTGGTTGCAGCAGTTTCATTTTCGGCAACATTTGCCTATTTGACCGCACTTAGTGAAAGAAAGACGAACGTATTTACGTCTGAAGGTATTGACATAGAACAGACAGAGTCAAATTGGAATCCGAAAAAAGATCACATTTATCAGCCCGGTTCGGAGTTTGACAAAAACCCGAAGGTTACAAATACCGCAGAATCTAAGGCAAACACATTTGTAGCGACAGCTCTTTCGTTCTTTGTAGAAATCTCGCAAAGTGATTATAATGATGCTTCTGCTGATAGAACAGCAAATCCTAAAAGATATCGTGTCGTTGATGTCGATGATAATGGTAAGACAGTTAGGAAATATTATAAGAGAATAGGTATGTCTGATTTTACTTCAAAATATGCTACTCTTGAAAATCTTGACAGCACAAATTGGGATGCGGCCGGTGTGGCAATTGCAGATAGTGCTATCTACTATTATTGCGGCAAAGCGGGTACAGGTAAACTCGAAGAGCTGTATCCGGCCACCGAAACCAATAAAGGTAAGCAGACCACTGAAACAACAGAGTTGTTTACCGGCGTTAAGTTTTTGAGTGAAGGCGGAGCAATGGGTTCAGCTACAGGTCCTGCAACAGTAGGAGGCAACTCTATCCCGGATGTAAAGATTGTTGTTACATCTTTTGCCGTAAAAGCTGCTTCGTATGCCGATGTACCGGCAGCAAAGACAGCACTTGAAAACTTGATTAGAGGACATATCAACGAAGTTAAGCTGGACGGTGAAGTTGAAGTTTAATAGTTAGTGTGTTCATGAGGTGATGACCAAATGAAAGCGAAAAAAATAATACTTACCGGCACTGCCATAGCAAGCATTTTGGCTCTATCGGTCGGCATCACCTGGTCTGCATTCTCCGCAAAGACCTCCACCCTCAATGTGGTGACTATGGGTAATGTTCATATCGAATTGATAGATAAATACACAAAGCCCACAGAGGGTGTCGGTCCGGGAGATAAGATTTCAAAAATAGTATCGGCAAAAAATACGGGTAAAAACACATCGTATGTCAGAATTTCCGTTGATAAGGCTTGGTGTGACCCGACCACAGGCGACGAGCTTGACAAGCAGCAGTATGATCCGGAATACATCGTTCTAAATGTGAATGATGCCGAGTGGGTAAAGGGTAACGACGGTTATTACTACTATCAGAAGCCCCTGCTTCCTGATGAAACCGCAGATAACCTTATGGAGTCGTTCCAACTTCCCGCCGAATGGGATATGAAGGGATATACGAATCTTGAAGGTCATATAACCGTGCAGGCTGAAGCTATACAGTACGATAATTTCTATCCCGAAAGGGATGCGGATAATAATATTGTCGGCTGGCACGGTCAGACAGTGCAGGAAGCTCTCCCGGAGGTAACATACAGCTTTACCAACAGCACAGACGACAGTAACGTTACTTTCCAGTACGGTACACACGATTTTGTTGTTATTCCGGATAGTAATGACCTTTTCGGTAACTTTAAAGGTGTAATGCCCGGCGATAGCAGGACTCAAAAGGTTGTTGTCGATAACAAGAATGACGATAACGTTAGTATATGGGTTTATGCTTTACCTGCCGATCAGTCGCACTTTACCGATGTTCCCGGCAGAACTGCCGAAGAACAAAAGGTTCAATCTGACGATCTTGTGACTAAGCTCCAACTCAGCGTAACAAAATCTGCTGGTGTCGATACAACAAAATCCGCAGACGAGCTCATATATGAAGGTGAATTGGTCGGAAAGTCCGACAAGTACAATATGTTGGCTCAAGAAAATGCAATATTCCTCGGTGAATATGCGAAAGGTGAAAAGACCGACTTGAATTTGACACTTACAGTACCTGCCGAGCTTGATAATGCATATGACGATGCTATTGCAAAAATACAATGGATATTCGTTGCATCGTATGATGTACCCGCTCCGCCCAGTGAAGAACCCAGCGAACCAAGCGTAGAGCCGAGTGAGCCGAGCGTAGAGCCGAGTGAGCCGAGCGTAGAGCCCAGCGAACCAAGCGTAGAGCCGAGTGAGCCGAGTAAAGAACCGAGCGAACCGAGCGTAGAGCCGAGTGAGCCGAGTAAAGAACCGAGCGAACCAAGCGTAGAGCCGAGCGAACCGAGCGTAGAGCCCAGCGAACCGAGCGTAGAGCCGAGTGAACCGAGCGTAGAGCCGAGTAAGCCGAGCGAAGAACCGAGCGAACCGAGCGAAGAGCCGAGCAGACCTCTTCCTCCCGTTACGGATAATAGCAATATAACAAGCTATCCCGGAGGTTCAAGCGGCGGATATAACCCGCCCGCTCCCGACGAACCTATCGCTCCGCCCGTACAGACAGGCGAAGATATAGGTGTATATACTGTACCTATCATAATTGGTGCTGTTTCTCTTGTTACTGTAATTGTTTTGCTGCTCACAACTCGTAAGAAAAAGAGAGACGATGACAACCGATAATTGATTAAGAAAACGACGGTGTTTGTGCCGTCGTTTTCTTTTTATATGTAAAAACCGGGTCAATGCGCTGTCCGTATCACGAATTACCCCGCTTTCGCATACGCAAACAGAGTTTTTTTGCCGCATTGAGCCGCTATGTCAATATAAGCACTTGAAATTTTACCGATTTTATACTATAATAAATGGTGTGAAACTATATTTTCTACAATATAAGGAGGAATTGGGAATGAGTTTTGAAGCTATAACCGCCGAGCTTGAAACGGCTCGTGAAAATACTGCTTCATCTTCTGCCTGCAAGATCCTAAGTAAGCTGTTTGATGAGGGTACTTTCACAGAAGTTGATGCTTTTGTAAAGTCGTCATCGGATTATGCCGAGGTCGTTGCGGGCAGGGGTAATGTCGAGGGTATGCCCGTGTTCGCTTTTGCACAGTGTACCGACCGCTCCGGCGGAGCTATGTCCAAAGCCCAAGCGTCTAAGATTAAAAAAATATATGACCTTGCATTGAAAACGGGTTCGCCCGTCGTTGCAGTCTATGACTCAATCGGAGGCAGACTCGATGAGGGTACTGATCTCCTCGCAGAATACGGGGAAATACTAAGGTATTCCTCGAATCTGTCGGGCGTTGTGCCGCAAATATCCGTTGTTTTGGGTAAGTGTTTCGGCACGCAGGCTCTGATTGCCGTAAACGCCGATATTACCGTCCTTTCGGAAAAAGCCGAACTTTCGATAAATACGGACGGTTCGCTATCCGACACAAAAACAAATGCGGAGCATGGTATCGCACATCTTACCGCCAAGGATACGGATCAAGCCATACAAAAGACAAGGAAACTTATTTCCCTGCTCCCGTCAAATAACCTTGATTATGCGGGCATAGCCGAATTTGACGAACCTGAAACTTCAGACAGCATAATTACTTCAATTGCCGATGCGGACAGTACAATTGTTTTGCAATCCGAATACGGTAAATCCGTTACCGTTGCCCTTGCTTCAATTGAGGGCGCAACAGTAGGCATAGTAAAAACCGAATTGCCCGAAACAGATTCAAACGGTGCATCAAAAGCAGCGAGATTTGTACGTTTCTGCGATGCTTTCGGTATTCCTGTTATAACACTTCTTGATGCGGAGAAATTTTCATGTTTGAAATCCGCCGCAAAGCTGTCCTCCGCCTACTCGGAGGCAACTGTTCCGAAAATTGCTGTTGTTACAGGAAATGCATACGGTTCGGTATATATTGCACTTGCAGGCACGGGCGCATCTGCCGATTTGACCTATGCGTGGGTCGGAGCATCGGTTTCCGCCCTTTCACCCGACGCAGCGACTGTAATTGCCCTCGGAGATGATTTTGGGGGTAAACTCGTCGGCGCAGCCGACCCGAAAGCCGAACGTGCGAAAATTGTCGAGCAATACAAAAACGAAAACCTTACAGCTATGAAAGCAGCCGAAAACGGATATATAGACGAGATAATACTTCCCGAAGAAACAAGGTCAAAACTCGCCTCTGCTCTTGAGATGCTGTCCGATAAGAGAATTTCAACGCTTCCGAAAAAGCATAATAATTTGTATATTTGATCTGAAAGGAATAATCACTATGAAGAATTTAAAAATTACTGTAAACGGAGTTACATATGATGTGCAGGTAGAAGAAACGGACGGTACATCTTCCGCACCGACACCCGCTCCCGCACCCGCCCCGAAAGCCGCTGCACCCAAGAAAGCAGCTCCGACAGCAGGCGGCGAACCGGTAAACTCTCCGATGCCCGGTACTATACTTAATGTTCCCGTAAAGGTTGGACAGACCGTCAAGGCAGGCGATGTCCTTGTCGTTCTTGAGGCAATGAAAATGGAAAATGAAATAAAGGCAGCTAAGGACGGTACAGTACTGTCTGTTGCTGTCAGCAAGGGCGAATCTGTTGACACGGGTGCATTGCTTGTAACAATCGGCTAAGCCGTGTAAATATGGAAAGGGGAAGGTTTTAATGCCTAAAAAAATACAAATTACGGAAACGGTACTTCGAGATGCGCACCAATCTCTTATTGCGACCCGTATGCCGATTGGCGATATGCTCCCGATACTTGAGAAACTCGACAAGGTAGGTTTTTATTCACTCGAATGTTGGGGTGGTGCTACATTTGATTCGTGCATACGTTTTTTGGACGAAGATCCGTGGGATCGTCTGCGCACGATTCGCAAAAATTGTCCGAATACAAAGCTGCAAATGCTCTTTAGAGGACAGAATATGCTCGGATATCGTCATTATGCCGATGATGTTCTTGAATATTTCGTACAGCGTTCGATTGCCAACGGTATAGACATAATAAGGATTTTTGACGCACTAAACGACATAAAGAACCTCCGCACGGCGATAAAAGTTGCCAAGGCAGCCAAAAAGGAAAACCCGAATGTTGAGGCGCAGGTTGCGATAAGTTACACCACCGGTCCCGTATTCACAACCGAATACTATGTTGATTATGCTAAGCAAATACAGGAAGCAGGTGCGGATTCGATATGTATAAAAGATATGGCAGCCCTGCTGACACCCTACTATACCGCCGAGCTTGTCGGAGCGATAAAAGAGGCTGTTGATATTCCCGTACAGCTCCATACACACTACACCTCCGGACTTGCCTCCATGTGCCTGCTTAAAGGTATTGAGGCGGGTGCAGACAGGATTGATACTGCAATGTCGCCGCTTGCAAACGGTACATCTCATGCACCGACAGAGTCCATGGTTGCCGCTTTACAAGGTACGGAATATGATACGGGTCTTGATCTTGTGCTGCTTTCGGAAATAAGAGATTATTTTATGGGACTTCGTGATAAATATATAAAGAGCGGACTTCTTGATCCCAAGATGCTTGCGACCGATGCCAAAGCCTTAATTTATCAAGTACCGGGCGGAATGTTGTCAAATCTTCTAAGCCAGCTTAAACAGGCAGGCAAGGAGGATCGTCTGACGCAGGTACTTGAGGAAGTGCCGAGAGTACGTAAGGATGCCGGTTATCCGCCTCTTGTAACACCTACATCGCAGATAGTCGGTACACAAGCCGTGTTCAATGTTATTCTCGGTGAGCGTTACAAAATGTGCAGCGACCAGTTCAAAGACCTTGTTGCAGGAAAATACGGTACTACTCCGATTCCGATAGATAAGGAATTTCAGAAGAAGATTATAGGCGACACAAAACCCGTAACGTGCCGCCCCGCCGATCTTCTTGAACCCGAACTCGAAAAACTCCGTGAAAAGATACCGGAGTGGATAGAGCAGGAGGAAGATGTCCTGACCTATGCACAATTCCCAGATGTTGCGCCTAAATTCTTCAAAAAGAGAAGAGATAAAAAGCTCGGAATAAATCAGTCGGCAGATTTAAAGAATAAAATTCACCCGGTTTGATTTACAACATAATAAAATAAAACAGGCTGTCAGATGCTTTGATTATCTGACAGCCTGTTATTTTATGCTGCTGTTTCTTCGATATATTCACTTTTTTCTTTCGCCGATTTACCGCAGAAAATCATTTTAAATACTTTACGCACAAGCGGTTGAATAAACAGCGTTTGCGAGAAGAATGCGAACGGCAGATTATAGCATACGAGTCTGAACCAATTTTCGAGCAGGTGTAAGAAATTAAAACCCTCATAATACGGATAATACAGAAAAGCCGCAAGGAAGCTCATTGCAGGGCACATAATTGCAACGGTTGCCGCAATTATCACGGTTTCAAATATCAGCGGATTAGTTTTCATAGGGTTGAAATGTTTAAGTGCTATTTTAAACGAAAGCGGACTTCCGAGTACGTTTTCGAGTGTAAACGCAAGAACAAATTCAACGACAGCAACTAACCAAATCGGTGCATAATTGCCAAGCATATATATACCGCCCTGCTTGCTTACCGCCTCAATAACATTGTTTGTACCGTTTACCTGCATAAGTACGCTGCTGTTGACAAAGAACAGACTGTACAGGATATAAGCGTGTACCGTGATCAAAACCGTAAATAATGCGAATACCATTCGCTGGAACTGATTTTTAGGCATAAAGATAACTCTCCTTTTTACGCAGAAAAACACACATATTACCCCGGTATATCCGACATAATCTCATGTTCCGTAATCAGATTTACATACCGGAGGGTAATACGTGTGTCATCATGCATTGTTTATTTTTACCTAATTATAATACCATATTTAGTGTAATCTGTCAAGCATATAAAAATAACTTCATTGATTTTGCATATTTTAACGATAAAAAAATATGTTCTAAATATAATTTTGTCTAAATAAAAAGAACAGAACTGCCATTTGCACAATCAGGTGCATAATGACAGTCCTTGCTCTAATATTTGATTATACTATCTCTTGGCTAAAAGAAACGGGAACATTTTCCTCAATTTCTACATCTCTGTACCTCGGCATACCTGTTCCTGCGGGAACTAATTTACCGATAAGAACATTTTCTTTCAGACCCATAAGCGGATCAACCTTACCCTTTATTGCCGCATCGGTAAGAACTCTTGTAGTTTCCTGGAACGATGCTGCCGAAAGGAAAGAATCAGTTGCAAGAGAAGCCTTTGTTATACCGAGAAGTGTAGGACTGAACGTTGCAAGTGACAGACCTTCCTCACCTTCGGCGATTCTCTTTTCAATTTCGTCATTTGCCGCATAGAACGTACCCTTATCGACAAGAGAGCCGGGAAGCAGGTTTGTAGAGCCTGCGTCCTCAATACGAACTTTCTTCATCATCTGGCGTACGATTACCTCGATATGCTTATCGTTGATATCAACACCCTGTAAACGATATGCACTTTGAACTTCTTCTATAAGGTAATCCTGAACTGCCTCCGCACCCTTAATATTAAGAATTTCATGCGGGTCTACCGAGCCTTCCGTAAGAAGATCACCGGCTTCCACCATTTGACCGTTCTTGATTTTCGTGCGGGCACCGAAAGGTATGAGGTAGGTCTTGCTGAGGGGTTCACCGTTTTCGGAAAGATCCGTGCTTGTGATAACGGCGTTTCTGTCCTCAAGTCTGACCTGACCGCTTATTTCGGTAATAATTGCTATATGCTTGGGTTTTCTTGCTTCAAACAGCTCCTCAACACGGGGAAGACCCTGCGTGATATCCTCGCCGCCTGCGACACCGCCCGTATGGAACGTACGCATGGTAAGCTGCGTACCGGGTTCACCTATGGACTGGGCTGCAATAATACCGACAGCTTCTCCGATAGTGACGGGCATACCGTTAGCAAGGTTAGAACCGTAACATTTTCTGCACACACCGTGTTTAGCACGGCAATCAAGAATTGAACGCAGTCTTACGCTTGTAGCACCCGAATTTACTATAAGATCGGCATCATGGTCGTCCATAATTTTATCCGAAGATACAAGCACCTCTCCGGTCTGCGGGTCACAATAATCCTCACAAAGATATCTTCCCTGAAGTCTTTCATGCATTGACTCGATGATAGAGTCACTATCGCCGGAATGTATGACTTTCACAAACTCCGTCTTGATATCTTTAAGGATTTGTATATCCTTTTCGGTAAGGAGTTTTCTTGCCGGTATAAGTACATTTCCATCATCATCACATAGGTCATCTATAAGCCTTCTGCCTTTAAGAGTGATATCAAAGGATTTGTATGTCTTAATCATAACTTCGTCAGTACCGTCAACCTGATTTTTGATATTTACCGACGTTATGCCTGCTTTTATAATGTTGTCAGCATTTTCTTCCGTTATAACACCGTTCTTAGCTACTATTACGTCGCCGGTAGCCGTATCGGTTATATCCTCGGAGGAAATTTGATTTATTATGCTGCTTCTCATCGAATGAAATTCCTCAAACGGACGTATTCTTATATTGGTGATATTAGCCGCAAGTATTGCATTAACATCGGTTTTGTTCATTACTCTTGAGGTCGGTATCAACAATGTACCCGTATTCGGATCATAGAAGTTATCAAACAGGTGATTTCCGACAAGATTTTTATACGATACCTCAACCTCTTCTCCGGTATCAGCACTTGCTTGTCTTATATCATATACAACGATACCGTCTTTGGTTCCGCAGTCCTCTTCACGGATAATAACGTCTTGTGATACATCAACAAGTCGTCTTGTAAGATAACCCGAATCGGCGGTACGAAGTGCGGTATCGGCAAGACCTTTACGTGCGCCTCTGGAGGATATAAAGTATTCAAGTATATTAAGACCCTCACGATAATTAGCACGAATAGGAATTTCGATTGTTTTACCCGATGTATTGGCAATAAGTCCGCGCATACCCGCAAGCTGTCTTATCTGGCTCATTGAACCGCGGGCACCTGAGTCTGCCATCATATATATGGGGTTGTATCTGTCAAGATTGCGTTTAAGCGCATCAGTAACGTCATTAGTAGCCTTTTCCCATATTTCGATAACTTTGGAATAGCGTTCCTGATTTGACATACGTCCTCTCATATACATTTGTGTTACTTTATCTATTTCTTGTTCGGCAGCAGCAATAATCTCCTTTTTCTTCGGAGGAATTGTAGCATCACATACAGCCACTGTTATAGCACCCTTTGTTGAATACTTATAGCCTTGAGCTTTAATTTCATCAAGAACCTGTGATGTAAGCTGTGTGCCGTGTTTTTTAATGCACTTGTCAATAATTTTACCAAGCTGCTTTTTGCCAACAAGGAAATCTATCTCATATTTAAGGAAGTTTTCTTCTTTAGTTCTGTCAACATATCCGAGATCCTGCGGGATAGGTCTGTTAAAAATAATTCTTCCGACGGTCGTATCTATGAGCTTTGATATTTTCCTGCCGTTGAATATTCCCTCACGGCGTACCTTTATTTTGGCATGAAGTTCAATAACGCCGGTCTGATATGCCATAATTACTTCATCTGTGTCACGGAATATTTTTCCCTCGCCCATTTCTCCGTCTTTATCAAGTGTCAGATAATATGAACCGAGTACCATATCCTGTGTAGGAACGGTAACGGGCTTTCCGTCTGACGGTTTAAGCAGGTTATTTGCAGCAAGCATCAAAAATCTTGCTTCAGCCTGTGCTTCAGCCGAAAGGGGAACGTGAACAGCCATCTGGTCGCCGTCGAAATCCGCATTGAATGCCGTGCAGGCAAGCGGGTGTAGTTTAAGTGCCTTACCCTCTACAAGAACGGGTTCAAAAGCCTGAATACCGAGTCGGTGAAGTGTCGGCGCACGGTTAAGCATAACGGGGTGTCCCTTTATAACTCTTTCAAGTGCGTCCCAAACTTCGGGCTGAGCCCTTTCAACAGCTTTTCTTGCAGCCTTTATGTTAGCGACAGAATTACTCTCCACAAGAATTTTCATAACAAACGGTTTGAAAAGTTCAAGTGCCATTTCCTTAGGAAGTCCGCACTGGTACATTTTAAGTTCCGGTCCTACAACGATAACCGAACGTCCCGAATAGTCCACACGTTTACCGAGAAGATTTTGACGGAAACGGCCCTGCTTACCTTTAAGCATATCGGAAAGTGATTTAAGTGAACGGTTGCTCGGTCCTGTAACGGGTTTTCCTCGTCTGCCGTTATCAATAATGGCATCTACGGCTTCTTGCAGCATACGCTTTTCGTTTCTTATAATCATCTTCGGGGCATGAAGTTCATTAAGTCTTTTAAGACGGTTGTTTCTGTTAATAACTCTGCGGTAAAGGTCGTTAAGATCGGAGGTTGCAAAACGTCCGCCGTCAAGCTGTACCATAGGACGAATGTCCGGAGGTATTACGGGCAGTACATTAAGTATCATCCATTCGGGTCTGTTGCCCGAAAGACGGAAGGCTTCGACAACCTCAAGTCTTTTGAGGAGTTTTATTTTTTTCTGACCTGTTGCATTTTCAAGTTCGGCTTTAAGTTTTTTGGATTGTTCCTCAAGGTCTATTTCCGAAAGGAGCTTTTGTATTGCTTCTGCACCCATTAAAGCCTCGAAGTCGTTGCCGTATTTTTTCTCAAACTCTCTGTACTCGTTTTCGGTGAGTATCTGCTGTTTTTTAATTTCACGCTCGGCGAGTGAATCGGGTTTAACGTAGGTTACTATATATTTTGCAAAATAAAGTACCTGTTCCAAATTTCTCGGAGTGATATCATCGAGCATAAGAGCTATTCTTGACGGGATACCCTTAAAATACCATATGTGTGATACAGGGGCGGCAAGCTCAATATGACCCATGCGTTCACGTCTTACTTTAGATTTTGTTATTTCAACATGACACTTTTCGCATATTCTGCCCTTGTAGTGTATTTTCTTATACTTACCGCAGTGACATTCCCAGTCCTTTGTCGGGCCGAATATTGCTTCACAAAAAAGTCCGTCCTTTTCCGGCTTTAGTGTACGGTAATTGATCGTTTCGGGTTTTGTTACTTCGCCGTATGACCAGCCCTTGACTACAATTTCTTCTTCTTCGCCCTGATCATTGATGATTTTTTTTATGGTTTTGTCACGCATCATTTCGGGAGAAGCAAGTCCTATTTTTATTGAACTGAATTCATTAAATTCCATACGTCAGCAATTCCCCTTTCAATTAGAAATTATCATCGTCATCGTTTCCGTCAATATCGGCGTAATCATCTTTATCAAAGTTAAATTCGTCATCATCAAATTCGTCCTTTTCGATAATTTCATCATCGCCGTTTTTATCTGTATACTGGTAGCCTTCGATTTCCTCATCGGATTCATCTAATATGTTCTTTTCGTCAAGTATAGTTGCATCGACAGGTGCATCATCATCTAAGTCAACGGAAAGGTCAATTTCGTTATTGTTTTTGTCATATACTTTTATATCGAGTGCGAGTGACTGAAATTCCTTAATAAGCACCTTAAATGATTCCGGAATACCCGGCTTAGGAATATTCTGTCCCTTAACAATAGCCTCATATGTCTTGACACGTCCGACCACGTCATCGGATTTTACGGTAAGAATTTCTTGGAGTGTATATGCCGCACCGTATGCCTCAAGTGCCCATACCTCCATTTCACCGAAACGCTGTCCGCCGAACTGGGCTTTACCGCCGAGAGGCTGTTGTGTAATAAGTGAGTAGGGGCCTGTTGAACGTGCGTGGATTTTATCGTCAACAAGGTGGTGCAGCTTGAGGTAATACATATATCCGACCGTAACGGGATTATCGAAATATTCACCCGTTCGTCCGTCCCTTAGCCTTATTTTACCGTCCTCACTTATTCCCGCATCTTTAAAGCATTGGAATATATCATCTTCATGTGCGCCGTCAAATACGGGAGTCATGATCTTCCAGCCGAGAGCCTTTGCGGCATAGCCGAGGTGTACCTCAAGTACCTGACCGATATTCATTCGTGAAGGTACGCCGAGGGGGTTAAGAACGATATCAAGCGGTCTGCCGTCGGGGAGGAAAGGCATATCCTCTTCGGGGAGTATTCTCGAAACGACACCCTTATTGCCGTGTCGGCCTGCCATTTTATCTCCGACCTGTATTTTACGCTTTTGTGCAATATAGCATCTTACTACCTTATTTACGCCTGGTGAAAGCTCGCTGTCGGGATCTTCCTTGTTGAATACCTTGACATCAACAATAATACCGTACTCACCGTGAGGCACACGCAGCGATGTATCTCTGACTTCTCTCGATTTTTCTCCGAATATAGCACGCAGAAGTCTTTCCTCTGCTGTAAGTTCGGTTTCTCCCTTAGGAGTTACCTTTCCTACAAGGATATCTCCGGAATGAACCTCTGCACCGATATGGATAATACCGTTCTCATCAAGATCACGGAGCTGATCTTCACCGATATTGGGAATTTCTCTTGTTATTTCTTCCGGGCCGAGTTTGGTATCTCTTGCCTCTGTTTCGTATTCCTCTATATGGATCGATGTATATACATCATCTCTTACGATTTTTTCATTAAGAAGAACGGCATCCTCGTAATTATAGCCTTCCCATGTCATAAAGCCGATAAGGGCATTTTTTCCGAGGGAAATTTCTCCGTTGTGTGTAGCGGGGCCGTCAGCGAGAACTTCGCCTTTTTCTACTCTTTGTCCTACGTTTACGATCGGCACCTGATTTATACAAGTGCCTTGGTTGGAACGGCTGAATTTTGTAACCTCAAAAGTTTGAACTCTTCCGGAATCGTACTGTACCTTAATCTGCCTTGCGCTGACAGCTTTAACTACGCCGTCCTCTTCCGAAATTATACATACTCCGGAGTCTACGCCTGCTTTATATTCCATACCCGTTCCGACTATGGGTGACTCCGTAACAAGGAGCGGAACAGCCTGACGCTGCATATTTGAACCCATAAGCGCACGGTTTGCATCATCGTTTTCAAGGAACGGTATCATTGCCGTTGCGACGGATACTACCATTTTAGGCGAAACGTCCATATAGTCCGCCATAGAGCGTTCAACCTCAACAAACTCATCACGGTGTCTGCCGACTATTTTGGCATTTACAAATCTTCCGTTTTCGTCAAGCGGTTCGTTAGCCTGCGCAACGATGTAGTTATCCTCAATATCAGCCGTCATATAGTCAACATGGTCGGTAACTATACCGGTTTCTTTGTCTACCTTACGATACGGAGCTTCTATAAGACCGTATTTATTTATTTTTGCAAATGTTGCAAGATAGGAGATAAGACCGATGTTAGGGCCTTCAGGCGTTTCGATAGGACACATTCTTCCGTAATGCGTATAGTGTACGTCACGAACTTCAAATCCTGCTCTGTCACGGGAAAGACCGCCGGGACCGAGGGCTGAAAGACGTCGCTTATGCGTAAGCTCGGCAAGCGGGTTATTCTGATCCATGAACTGCGACAGCGGAGAAGAACCGAAAAATTCCTTTATAGCGGCAGTTACCGGTCGAATGTTGATAAGTGACTTCGGATCAATGTGTTCATAATCTTGTGCTTGGCTTGTCATTCTCTCCGTGATTACTCTTTGGAGTCTTGTAAATCCGATACGGAACTGATTTTGCAGCAGCTCTCCGACCGAGCGTATTCTTCTGTTACCGAGATGATCTATGTCGTCGGTAGTTCCTATTCCGTGGGAGAGTGTGAGCATATAGTTTATCGTTGCATAAATATCGTCAACGATTATATGTTTAGGGATAAGAAGATCTTTATTCTTTCTTAGCTCCAATTTAAGGTCATCATCGTTAAGCCCTTTTGAAAGTATTTCCTTGAGTACTACCCAGCGTACTTTTTCGTTAAGTCCGCATTCTTCTTTTGCATCAAAATCAACGTATTTTGATATATCGACCATACCGTTTGATATGATTTTTACTTCGGTGGGCTGAACCTCATTCAAAGTTGCCTGCGGCTTTACATATGCAACCGTTATGCCCATATCCTCGATTTCCATTGCCCGATCTTTGGATATAAAGTCGCCTTCCTCCGCAATAAGCTCGCCTTCATCACTTATTATTGGTCTTGCGAGTACCTGATTGGCAAGTCTGTTTGCTATGCCGAGTTTTTTATTGTATTTATATCTTCCTACCCTCGACATATCATAACGTCTTGAGTCAAAGAAAAGATTGTTGAGATGAGCCTGCGCAGCATCTTTAGTTGCCGGTTCACTCGGACGCAGCTTTTTATAAACTTCTTTAAGTGCATCTTCTCCGTTGGAGGTATTATCCTTTTCAAGGGTAGCGGTTATGAGTTTATCGTCACCGAAATATTCTATTATCTCCGAATTACTTTCAAGACCGTTCTCATATCCGAGAGCCCTGATAAAGGTAGTTACGGGCAGTTTTCTGTTTTTATCAATGCGGACATAGAATACGCTGTTTGCATCATTTTCGTATTCGAGCCATGCACCTCTGTTCGGTATAACTGTTGCGCTGAACAGCTTATTGCCGTATTTGTCATGATCCATCTTATAGTAAGCGCCCGGTGAACGGACAAGCTGGGAAACTATAACACGTTCGGCACCGTTTATAACGAATGTACCGCTCGGTGTCATAAGAGGAAAGTCACCCATAAAGATATTATCATGCACCTGAACCTCGCCGTCGGGCTTGGTAAGCTGTACGGTTACTTTAAGGGGAGCCGAATATGTAGCATCTCTTTCCTTACATTCTGCTATGCTGTAATTAGGCTTTGTTACGTCGAGCTTATAATCCACAAAATCAAGAACAAGATTTCCGGAAAAGTCCGTTATTCCGGACACATCTTCAAAAACCTCTTTAAGACCCTTTTCGAGGAACCATCTGTATGAATCCTTCTGGATCTCGATAAGGTTAGGCATTTCAAGAACCTCGTCGATATGTGAGAAGCTCATTCGTTCGGTTTTGCCAAGTCGAACGGGTTTGACGTTTACCATACAATCACTCCATTCAAAATTCTGCTTTGATGAAATATGCCTGCACCGAGAAACAGCACGAAAAATAGTACTTGATTTTTTTTTGATTTTGTGCTAATATGCATATTAGTGTTTTGGTGTTATGAGCGTTGAAAAGACCAAAACGGCATACTTTTCTACAATGGTGCATTTTAAAATTATAGCACTATAAACTGCTGTTGTCAAGTGTTTGACAGCAGTTTTCTGTTTTTTAGGCAAAAAATATTATTATAAGCGTTTCGGGCGGGAAAATCATGTAGTGAACACCCGGCTGCGTGTAAGGAATTTGTTTGGTTAATTTTAGAATGCAGAACAGCACTTTTGCCTTTATTCTGTTTTTTTATAGAATATAAAAATTGCGGGTCTGACAGTCGTTTTTAATAATTACGACCGTCAGACCCGTATATGTTGTCAGCAGAAGCACTTAATATATCTGAATATCGGTTTTTTATACCATTTCAAATTTTTGTAAAGATACTTAGCTGATTTTTCGTATATTTTCTGAACAAAATCCCTTTCTTCGGTTTCAACAAATTCGTTTTCGGAGAAATTGACTTTTTGAAGTATTTCTACCAGACGTACGGAGTCGCTGCTGCTTACCGCGGGTACCGCATGACATAGAACTTCCGCAAAGTGTTCTTCAGAGCCGTTTAACCCTGTAAGCAGACCGCAGTAGTGAAGACAGCGTATAAGTTTGTCAAAAAGTTTACGGCAGCCGATTGAGTTTTGTTTACGCAAAACGAACATAAGTCTTACGGGGAGAAAAATTATAGAGGCAAATATAAGACTAAAGAAAATTATAAGCATGATTTGAGTGGGAGATATTTCGCTGTTTGCAGCGTCAATCTGATCATCTGAGTCTGTAACATTGTGTTTGTTGAAATGCCAATCATATTTTTCCATTATGCGGTTCATTTCACTTCTATCATATCCCGGATATTCCGCTGTCATATCACCGTTAGTATTCGGTGTGACCTCGACAGGCACCCAGCCGTAATCTTTTAAAAATATTTCCACCCATGCATGAGCCATTTTGTCCGTGACGTCAGCTCTGTATTTGTAATCACTGCTTGTGCTGTTTGTACTGTCCGATGCTTTTAAAATATCATTGCTTATCGTATAGCCGGTAACATATCTTGACGGAATACCGAACATTCTGTACATAAGTGCGGCGGCGGTCGCATAGTGAACGCAATATCCCTTATGATTTTCAAAGAGGAAGTATTCTACCGTATCTTTGTTGTACGGAACATTTCCGGGTGTTGTTGAATAAGAGGCATGAGTTTGAAGAGTGTACAGTATGAATGTTGTGATTTCGTTAAGCTCCGTAAGTTTCGTTTCACTGCACAAACGTGTAAGCTGCGGCATATTTTGATAGGGAACGTATGTATATTCATTTTTTATTTCAGACATATAATCATCAATAAAATCTTCGTATGTTTTGCTGCCCTCCCATTTATTAGCGGCATAAAGCTGCCTTGCGGTTTCGGTATTTCCGAAAGAAGTATCGTATGAAAAGGAAACGGAGGGGATAGCCGGCGCTATATCACCTTCATCTTTTTCCGAATAATACGGAACGAGAACGTTTATTGATTTATTCCTTTCCGGTGTAATGCGTATTCTGTTTACATTATTGTCAGCGTATGATTCGGTTGAAATGCCGTCGCTGTATATTGAATTTACAACATCTGAACTTCTTGTGAGAAGTTTTGAGGGATAATTCGGAATACTTCCGAAATTAAGGTATAAGGTTACGGCTTCCTGTTGATTTACGGAATAAACAATACTTTCTTCTTTATAGCTGATAATTGCCCAAAAATCATTTGTCCCGTATACGGTTATGCTTTGGGAACTTTCCGGCGTTGTACTGTTTGTAACAGATATAATTTCCGCATCTATTTCATGTTCTTTAAATATATTATCGAGCTTTGTGAAAAAATTATTTATGCTGTTTTGTATGATATTATTAA
Organism: uncultured Clostridia bacterium; assembly: GCA_947589415.1. Taxonomy (GTDB): domain Bacteria; phylum Bacillota; class Clostridia; order Oscillospirales; family Acutalibacteraceae; genus UBA1213. Next base: position 55,677 of record CANQBP010000006.1, on the reverse strand, counting down.
CAAAATGTTCACGATAATAGTATTGCGGGCGGTGATTGGAGTTGTACATATAAAAATCGGGGTCATTGCTTGAACTCGGATAAAATTTTGGCGAGTACAAAGTGTTGTCGAATAAGTACAGCCCGTTATCCTCCGTGAAATATTCGAGTGAGTTATTCCATTTATTTCCGTTGTAATTTTTGCCCGTGAACGCTTTCAGATAAAGATTTTTGTCAAAGGCATTGACAAGATCGGCACTGAATATTTTATCTCCGCTCGAATTTAGATTTCCCCTGCTGACCGATCCGTCAATGATATTGTTTTCGGTTCTGTTAGAGAAATATTTTCCGATATTCTGTATAATACCGTCAACAAAATACACATGAGATAGAATGTCATTTTCATAAATGTTTTCTATAACGAATGACGGCAGAAAGCATAGTGTTATTGTAACAGCGGCTATGATCGTACATAGAAATCCGGTTTTCCTGTGTTTTTTTACTATAAGGCTTTTTTTGGACGGGGCGGAGTTCATATTCAGTACTATGAAACCGAATTGAAAGGCAGTAATCAAAATAACCGTTAAGGGGGAGAAGTTTATCTGAAAGATTGGACCGAATGTGAGAATTGCGGCGCATATAAGAAACATTACGGAGTGATTGCGGGAAATAAATTCCAATGTAAAAATAAGCAATACGCACATATATGAAATAACAATCGTGATGAGAGGGGACAGTCCCGTAAATGAACCGCTGTACAGCGACTGCATATTTTCCATTACGGAATTTATATTAAAAAAAATCAATATGATCAGCAGCGCACTCACGGGAATAACAATATAATTGAAGTATTTGTTATGATATAAATAAACATACCACAATAGTGTACTAATGACAGCAACAAAAATTACTGCCGCAACAAAATATTCATTTTCAATATTCAGCACCGTATTTGCTGCTGTCATTATACCGATAATCCCTGCAAGGTACAGTATAAGCAGCAAGGGATTTTTGTCCGGCAGTTTACGCATACGTTCCTGTTTTGAGCGTTCTTTCCTTGAAATATCCGTCCTAACCGTGTGTATTTTTATGCTTTTGGTTTTCCTTATACTCTTAATACGAATCACCTCCTCAAATCAAAAACATTACATATCAAATCATTTTCTATATTGTCCTTGTTAAAAGAATATATATGTTTTTTCCCGAAATACCATTCGAGCTTTGAATTTATCATCATATTTTCATTGTCATGATTGCCCGAAGCATAATAAAATTCGTCTGCTGTACAATTCATATCCGACCTGTATAAATCGGGTACAATTTTCAGTAAAGTTTCCTGATCGGAAATATCGGCATTTCTCATGCCGTTTACGTTTTTATCGTACCAATGAAGTTTTACCGTTACCTCGTTTTTAATAAGCGTACCGAGAACGGCAAAAACAATTTCATACAGTGAATCAAGCAATTCCGTTGTGATAGCCGCATCCGAGGTATTAAGAATAAGGTCGAATATGTAATCGTTTTCCTTATTATACTCCTTTATCCATAACTTTTGTGTTTTTGCGGTCATGTTTTTGTGTATATGACGTATAAGGTCGCCGTCACGGTACTCCCTTAAAAGACGTATTTCGCTATGGTCATCTCCGGAACTGTTTGAAGATGAGTCTGCAACGGGGTGTGATGTATATGTTCCGTAAGGGGGCATTAAAATTTTCATGTCCTTTGTTTGAGGTACTATGAAGATATCATGCTTTTCGTGGCGCAGTTTTTTTGAGTTTGAAAAAAAGCCGAAATAGTCGTAAACTCTTATTTTTTTAATATTTGCTTCTATAAGACCGCAGTACGGCGCACTGAAATAAAATTCCGCCTCCGTATTGCCGTCATTTTTGCCTGCCGCGCTGCCGCTGAGTTTTTTTATTGTACCCTTACTGTCGGTCTTGTATTTCATTTCAATTTTTGCCGCAAAACGGTTTACAGGGAAACTGCTTTTATTTTCCGCGGTCAGTTTCAGGGAGTTTTCGGTATTTTTATATGCAAGATTTTCCTGCGGAGGTATGTACACATCGAGCTTATTTCTTATTATTCTTGAAAAAATAAATGATATAATAACAACAGCGGCAAGACATACCGATACAGTGAGAAGGTTCGGCTGGAAATTCATACCCGCAAAATACCAGATAGCAAATATAATTATAAATGCGGCGAGTTTTCTCATACTTTTGCTCCCATATACGGCAGGTCGACTGTTTGAATAATATTTTTTATAATTGTGGTCTTATCCACGTTTCCGAGTTTTGCGGACGAACCCGGAATAATGCGGTGGCTAAGCACATAGGGTACTTGTGTTTGAATATCTCCGGGGACGACGAACTTTCTTCCCTTGAGCCAAGCATATGCCTTTGACATTTTAACAAGAGCAATAGTTGCACGGGGGCTTGCACCTCTTTCAATATAGGGGTGATTTCTTGTTGCCGCAACTAACTGAAGCAAATATCTGTAAACCTCATCTTTTATATATACATTATGTATATCATTTTGCATTTCAAGAAAAATATCTTTGGTAAGTACAGGTGAAACGTTTTGCAGGCGTGAATTTATTCCCGTGGAACGGGCAATTTCAAGCTCACTTTCAAAATCGGGGTATCCCAATGCCATGTTTATCATAAATCTGTCTATTTGTGCCTCCGGCAGGAACTGCGTACCGCTTGTTCCCGACGGATTTTGTGTAGCTATAACCAAAAATGGCGAGGGTACTTTCCTTGTCACCCCTTCTACGGATACTCTCCTTTCCTCCATTACCTCAAGCAGAGCAGATTGAGTTTTAGGGGAAGTACGATTTATTTCGTCTGCGAGAAGAATATTACAGAATACGCTGCCGGGCTGATATACAAATTTATCTTTATCACGTCTGTACACGGAAAATCCCGTAAGGTCGGACGGCATTACATCGGGTGTAAACTGTATCCTTTTGCAGTCCATACCCATTGCCTTAGAAAATGCAAGGGCAAGAGTAGTTTTTCCTACTCCGGGAATATCTTCAAGAAGGACATGACCGTTTGCAAGGAATGCGGTCATTATTTCAATAATTTCATTTTCCTTTCCGAGAATTGCCTTATTGACCTCGTTAAGTACACCGTATGCCTCTTCGATATGTTCTAACATCAATTCACGCTCCGTTCATTGTTTATGTTTGATTTAAAATACTCCTCCCAAGTCAAGGACAATGTCTGTCAACGGCAGACCCGCAGCAGCCTGACCGTTCGGGGGGATTACACTTATACTACTATGTCATGAAGCTCAAACTTTATCGCCTTTGATAAGGACTCAAGCGTAAGCTCTATTTGCAGACCTATTTTTCCTCCGCTGCAAAAAATTGTCTGTAAGGACTTTGCGGAGGAATGTATAACAGTCGGAAAAAATTTTTTCATTCCTATCGGCGAACAGCCTCCGTGTATATATCCGGTAAGAGCAAACAGCTCCTTTGATTTCAGCATTTCCACGGATTTTTCTCCTACTGAAGCTGCGGCTTTTTTTAGATCGAGATGTTCTGCGACAGGTACAAGAAAGACGTAATGTTTGCCGCTTTTTCCTGTTGTTACAAGGGTTTTGAAAACACAAGAGGGGTCCTCTCCGAGTTCGGCGGCAACGTCGCAGCCCGAAATTGATTCACTGTAACAATGCTTTTCGTACGGTATTTTCATACTGTCAAGAATACGCATAGCATTTGTTTTTATTTCTTTTCGCATTTTATCATACCTCGATTGTATTTCTTTAAAGTGACTTTTAAATGACTCTCTGTTGTAAATTATAACATTCCTTACATTATACTGTCAATTATTTACTGAAAATATTATTGCTTTTCGGAAAAAGTAAGTGTTATCTGTTTGTCACCGTGAAATTATAACAGACGTGACCCGCTGTCGGGGTTCACGGATATAAATAATTACTTTATAAAATTACACTATTTATGATAACAATTGTGCATATTTATGAAAAATCATAAGTTGTGAACAGTTTATTGACAATTCACAAATTAAATATTATAATTATATCGGATCGGAAACGGTTCGTTTGGGAGGCATTTTTACTGCTGTTTCAGATTTTTGGCAAGCAGTTTGCTTTTCAATGAAGGGAGGATCGATGTCTGATTACATTTTTTGAAAGGAGTTGATTTCCGATGAGAAAACTGCTTAAAGTTCTTTCTGCTGCCATGTTGTCCGCAATAGTTGCGGTTTCGGCAGCATCAGCCGTATCTGCGGCAGGTCTTAATTCCGCAGAGGAAAAGGTTATGGCTGAGCTTACGTGCGGTCTTACGCTTGAAAACGGAGAAACACTGTATCTGACGCAGGCAAGGATTAACGAGGCAGAAAACTATCTGCTTAATGAGGTTGATTTGAGTGATGCACAAGCTGATGCCATTATCGCACGTATAAATGAAGGCAAGGAATACATTGTCGGTACGGGTGTTTCAAGTCTTTCGGAGCTTAGTGAAGATCAGATAATGCAGCTTGCGGCCATAGCTCAAAAGGCTTCAGATGATGCCGGTCTTGGTATTAGGGTCGCAGGCATACCCGAGCCGAGTATAGATCAGACGGCTGACAAGAATCCTATTAAGACAACAGGTTTTGGTATTCCTTCTGTCGCTGCAATTGCCGGTGCGGGTATCCTTATGGTATCGGCAGCGGGTGTCTGCCTTGCAAGATCATCTAAGAAAAATTCCGTTTGCGCATAAGTATGAATGTGTGGCAATTCGTTATAAAAGCCCGAAAGTTTATATTGATGCATATGCGCTTTAAATTCTGTACGGATTTTGGCGGGTCTTGAAACGGAAATTTATCGGCATTTGCGGAAAAAACGCAGACGCCGATAAATACTTTTTATAAGTTTGATTTGTGAAAAGTATGGTATTTATAGAAATATGTGATAAAAGACTTGATATATTTCCGTGAGGGAAAAAACACTGAAATTAAAGTTAAATTTTGTAAAATGTAATGTAATATTTAATGACTGAAAATTCCGAAAATGTAAATAAATAGATGTTAATTTATGCAAATTGTTTATTTTATGTGCGAATTTTAAGAGAATTTTTGTAGGTTTATATACAAAACTTTGTTATTCGTGAATTAGTGATTGACAAATTGTTTGTTTGATATTATAATTATAGCAGATTGGATTAGGAGTTTCGGTATGCGTATTCGCTGACGAACGGATATCCCGAATTGAATGCTTGCGATTCTTGAGGGGTCTCACTGATGTCCAATTCATATTTATAGAAAGGAAGTAATTACCAATGAAAAAAGTACTTAAGGTTCTTTCTGCGGCTATGCTCTCTGCAATAGTTGCAGTTTCCGCAACGGCTGTTGCTTCTGCAGCAGGTCTTAATGCTGCTGAGGAAAAGGTTATGACGGAGCTTAAGGGTGGTGTTACACTTAGCAACGGCAAAACCGTATCTCTTCCGCAGGCAAGAATTAACGAGGCTGAGAACTATCTCCTCAATGATGTAGATCTTACTGATGATCAGGCTAACGCTATCATCACTCAGATTGATGCAGCTAAGGATTATGTTGCTCAGTCCGGTGCTAAGAGTCTTGCAGAAATCGACAAGGATAAGCTCATGGGTTATGCTCAGGCTGCTTCTGATAATGCAAATCTCGGCGTTAAGGTATCGCTTTCGGGCGGTAAGGTTGTCGTTTCTGTTCCCAGCGATAAGACTCCCGGCAGCAGCAGTGGTCCTTCAAGCAGCAATGACCCGATCAAAACAACAGGTTTCGACGTTCCTTCCGTAGCAGCAGTTGCAGGTGTCGGTATCCTTATGGTATCGGCAGCAGGTATCTACCTTGCAAAGGCTTCTAAGAAAGAGTCCGTAGATGCATAAGCATCGAACCTCACATCGTTCGATAGGTGGGAAGAATTTTATAATTCTTCCCATTATCTTTTGTGTGCTTATAATCGGCATAAGCACGGCTGCGGTTTATTCGGCGTCGGGTAATTTTATTTCTATGGCTCAAATGTTCTTTTCGGATGGCGAGAGAGATTTTTCGACAGGATATGACAATATTTTTGTTCCGATAGAGGAAGAGGACGAAGATGAAGATGAAGATAAAGAAAATTCCTCATCCGAACGAAAAGTAGTGCCAATGTCACAAGTTGAGTTCCCGTCATACGGCGACCAATTCGGAGAGCTGATTATTGAAGACTGTCAGATTGAAGCTAAGCTGTTCTTCAATGACGGAGTAAACGAGCTTAATAACGGTGTAGGTGTGTTTACGGGAAGCTTCATTCCCGGTTACGGAAAAACAATACTTGTTGCCGGACATAATAATACCTTCTTTAACGGTCTTAAATATGCAGAGAAGGGACAGAAGGTTAAGATACGTACAAGTTACGGAAATTATGTTTATGAAATAAATGACATAAAAATTGTAAACGAAGATGATGTCGATGCTTGTAATCTTGGAGCAGATTATGAAAATCTGATAATGTATACCTGTTATCCTTTTGATGAGTTGGGACTTACACCGCAAAGATGTTTTGTATATGCGAAATTTGTATCGGGGCCTGCTCTGGATAATAAACATTAAGTGAGGTGCAGTATGTCGGATTCCGGAAAAAGATTTAATTTTAAGTCCGTGGTTTACGGTTTCCTTTCATTTATACTCGGATTTTTGCTTTTTTTACTTTCGGTATGTCTTGTTTTGAAGTTTACGTTTTTCTCAAAGGATTTCATGCTCGAATCAATGGCTAATTCGGGTTATTACGAAATGACGAAAGATGAATTATGCGATGAGTTGCAGGATCTCGGTCATGCGAGCGGCTTGCCGGATGAATTTTTTGATGATTTTGTAAGAGGTCTTGATATGGTGGAGATTGAAAGGACATACATATCGGCTTTTTACACCGGTTCGAGTGAGCTTGTTGATACGGATAAATTTAAGCAAAGTTTGATCGATGCAGTTAATGTTTATATTGATGAGAATAATATTGATAATAAAAAGGCAGATGAAAACAGTATTCTGCATTTTGTCAACGAGGCTTCGTCTATCTATGTAAAAACGGTAAAAATACCGTTTTTCGAGGTTCTTGCGAAATATATCAAAAATGTTGATACGCCTTTAACAGTTGCTGTTATCGGAATTGCAGCAGCGGTGCTGGCGGTTGCGGCGATTATATTCTTCACCAATAGATATAAACATCGCCGATACAGATACCTTACATACGGTCTTGGAGCCGGTTTTCTCAGCGTGGCTGTTGTACCGATAGTTGTGTATTCGAGCGGGATAATTCCAAAGATAAATTTGGCTACGCGTTCTTTGTATAACCTTTTTGTAGGATATTTTAATTCGTTGTTTATGTATTTTTGGATATTTGCCGGGATACTTTTGTTTTTATCCGTGATTGGCTTCGTTGTATACCGTCAGAAATATCTTAAGGCCATAGGTCGTTGAGATCGTGTTGACAGGTATGATAAAAAGGTGGCTGATTTTATGAAAAAAGGTCGCTCTTCAAAGCATTTAGCAGACGGGTTGAATTTTATAATTCTTCCCGTTGTCTTTTGTGTACTAATCCTTTTTTTGAGTTTAGGCGCATTATATCCCTGTTTTAAAGAATTTTCCGAAATGAGCAGATCATATTTTAACAGTGAGGATATAAGTATAGATCCCGATTGTCACGATATTTTTGTACCTGTTGAGGAAAGCAGTGCCGTGAAAGAGGAAAGTGTACATGAGGAAAAGACCGTCTTGGATATAAAACCGAAAGAACAAAAAAATATTCCTCTGTCATCTGTAACATATCCCTATTACGGTCAGCGTTTGGGGGAGGTTATAATTGAGGACTGCCAGATATATACGGCGCTTTATTTCGGAGATGGAAATTACGAGCTAAATAACGGCGTTGGTATGTACAGCGGCGGATATATTCCCGGATACGGAAAAACAGTAATGATTGCAGGGCATAACAATACCGCGTTTAACGGCTTTAAATATGCCCAAAAAGGTCAAAAAGTCATCATAAGGACATATTACGGAACATATACATATGAAATAACGGATATTCAAGTTAAACAAAGTACCGATTCGAGTGCATATGATTTCAGCCTTAATTATGAAAATCTCATAATGTACACCTGTTATCCTTTTGACGAGCTTAACTTGACCCCGTACAGATGTTTTGTATATGCAAAGCTGATATCCGGCCCGGTCATTGATAAAAATAATTGAATTTAGGAACAAGAGGAACTGCGTGCCCCCAAAGGTATGCAGTTCCTTAATGCTTAAATGGGGATAAAAAACTCAAGTCGGTTCTTGTGGTATTAGGACGTGTAGTCGGAATGACCCTACGGTTTGTATGTAAATCAACCTTTGAAAATATGTGCCGCATAACCGATGTAATTTTAATCACAAAATATAGTTTTTGAAAAAACGGTACAGGGAGAAACTTTAGTTTTGGCAAAGGGGTTTTTTCCGATAATGAGTTCGGCTTGATTTTTGGTGTGGATTGTCATATAATTAAAAAGCAGAGTGTTTTTTGATTTTTGTTTGGGGGAGATTGTATTTATGGATAGTAAAATTGTTGATTTTTTTAATTATGTAAAAGGTAAAAAGGTTGCTTTTTGCGGTATCGGAGGAAGTAATCTGCCGCTTATAAAATTATTTAAAAAATACGGTGCCGATGTGCTTGCTTGTGATAAAAGGGAGCGCAGCTTATTGAAAGAAAATGCCGAGCTTGCCGAACAATACGGCGCACAACTCAGATTTGGCGAAAATTATTTAAAAGATATCGGTGCGGATATTATATTCCGTACACCGGGAATGAAATTCTATATGCCGGAACTGGTTGAGGCAAGAAAACACGGTACGGTCGTCACAAGTGAAATGGAAGTTTTCTTTGATTTGTGTCCGTGCAGAATAATTGCGGTCACGGGAAGTGACGGGAAAACAACAACAACGACTATAATTTCCGAGATTCTCAAGGCTCAAGGCTATAACGTACATCTCGGCGGAAATATAGGCAGACCGCTTCTGCCGGATATAGAAAGCATAAAATTTGATGATATAGCAGTTGTTGAGTTGTCGAGCTTTCAACTGATATCTATGAGAAAGAGTCCCGATATTGCCGTTGTTACAAATCTTGCTCCAAATCATCTTGATATCCATAAGGATATGCAGGAATATACGGACTCGAAGAAAAATATAATACTGCACCAAAACGCTTTTGGTAAGGCAGTGCTTAATCTGGATAATGATATTGTCTGCTCCTTTAAAGATGAGGCAAGGGGAAGTGTATATTTCTTCTCACGCAGGGATAAGCCCGAAAACGGTGTATATATGAGTGATGACGGAAAAATAACCGTTAATGAATACGGAAAAGAAACCGAGATAATGACTGCTTCGGACATAAAAATTCCGGGACTTCATAATATAGAAAATTATCTGGCAGCCATTGCCGCAGTTTGGGGATTGGCCGATAAGGAAACTATCATAAAGACTGCAAGGACATTCGGGGGTGTTGAACACCGTGCAGAGCTTGTAAGGGAGTTTAATGGTGTGAGGTACTATAATGACGCCATTGGCACAAGTCCTACAAGAACAGTAAAGGGTATGCTGTCGCTGTTTGAACAGAAAATAATACTTATTGCAGGCGGTTATGACAAAAAAATCCCGTATGACGATATGGGAAGGGCAGTACCCGATACGGTTAAGGTTCTTATTCTTTTCGGAGCAACGGCTGATAAAATAGAAGCTGCCGTAAAAGCCGCACCGAATTATTGCGAAAATAATCCGGTTATAATACGTGTAAACAATATGGAGGAGGCCGTGGCTGCTGCAAGGGAAAATGCTGTCAGCGGCGATATAGTCGCTATGTCACCCGCAAGTGCGAGTTTCGATATGTATAAAAATTTTGCGGAGAAAGGATTGCACTTTAAGAGAATAGTGAATGAAATGAAGTAGTTATAAAATTATGTATTATTTTTTGCGGAAATAATAAATATGTCAAATATTCCGCAGCAGACGTCCGTACAGTCGCAAGATGAAACTGCTTCTTTGGACGAATTTTCGTCTGTTTCGGAGGGGGAAAACAGTACGTCTGATAAATCTTCTTCACATTCGGATGATAACAGTCAACAGAGTAAGCAGGAACAAGAGAGTAGTTTTGAAACTATAAGTGCCTATGATGTAAAGGGTATAGTACCGATTACGGACGAAACATATTTGTTTCGGAATGATATCTGCGGTGCGGTTGCCGACAAGAGTGAAAATGATGCTATGTGGGCAAATGTGTATGATTTTTCTGACGGAAAAGCGGAAGATCTTTGCGATGAACATTCAGTCGTTTCGATCAAGGTTTCTGCACAAGACTGACAGCAGGCATTATTTTTTAGGAAAGTGAGAATTAAAAGAATGAAAGAGATACTCAAAAAGTTATGCACGGAAAAGGGTATGTCGGGCAGAGAAAGTGATATGTATGATATTATAAAAAGCCTGCTTGACGGAAAGGCAAACTCCGTGAGAATGTCAAACGGGAATATTATAGCCGAAATGGGCGACAGAAACAGTTGCCGCCATATAATGATAGATGCTCATATTGATAGGATAGGTCTTACCGTAACTTATATAGATAAAAGGGGATTTATAAAGGCTGAACCCGTAGGCGGTGTGGATTTGCGTGCTTTACCGGGAAGTGCGGTTACGGTAAACGGCAAAGAGGATATTTTGGGTGTTGTGTGTGTAATGCCGCCTCACCTTACAAAATCGGAAGAACCGTTAAGCCGTGACAGTATATGGGTAGATGTCGGCATGACTCCCGAAGAGGTAAAACGGCTCGTAAATCTTGGCGACAGCATAATCGTGAAAAGTAATTTCAGAGAATTACTGAATGATGAAGTCACCGTGTCAGCGCTTGATAACCGTGCCGGTTGTGCCGCACTTATAGGATTAGCCGAAAAACTTTCGGGAAAGGACTTGCCGTGCAGGGTATCCCTCGTATTTTCCTCACAAGAGGAAACAAATGAAAGCGGAGCAAAAACAGCGGCTTTTGAACTTGCACCCGATGAGGCGGTAGTTGTCGATGTCGGATTTGCCAAACAGTCGGGTGTGCCGTCGGAAAAAAGCGGGGAACACGGCTGCGGTGCAATAATCAGCATAGCTCCCGTGCTTTCAAAAAAGGTCACGGACAGGCTTATTGATATTGCACATAAAATCGGTGCTGATTGTGATTTTGAAACGGACGGCGGAAATACGGGAACCAATGCGGACGGAATTTCAATTTCCCGCAGAGGAGTACCGTGCGGTGTATTATCCGTTCCGGTAAAAAATATGCATACACAAACGGAAACGGTTTATATGGGAGATATAGAAAAAGCTGCAGAGATTTTATTCGTATATATTTCAGAGGGAGGAGCTTTTTAAATGAAAGATATCGGACTTCTTGAAAAATTGTGTAAAACGTGCGGGATATCGGGTGACGAAAAGGCGGTCGCAAATATCATTCTTGATGAAATTCGTCCCTTTGCCGACGAAATCAATGTTGATCCTATGGGCAATGTGATAGTTTTCAAAAAAGGAAAAGAAAGGGCAAAAAGAAAACTTATGCTTTCCGCACATATGGATGAAGTCGGTTTTATTATAACGGATATACTTGATAACGGAATGTTAAAATTTGAATGTGTAGGCGGAATTAACGATAGTGCGGTTTTTGCGAAACAGCTTTTGGTAGGCAAAGATAAAATTCCCGGTTCGGTATGCTCAACACCGATTCATTTGACAGATTCGGACGGGAAAGGGAAAAATCCGCCCGTGAAAACGCTTTGTATAGATATTGGCGCAAAGAATAAAGAGGAAGCCGAAAAATACGTTCGTCCCGGCGACAGTGCGGTATTTGACAGTCCGTATGAAAATAAATACGGTAGGATAATAGGAAAAGCTATTGACGATCGTTTTGGTTGTTTTGTACTTATCAATATGATAAAATCGGAATTGCCGTATGATATGTATTTTGTTTTTTGTGTTCAGGAAGAAGTCGGTCTGAGAGGATCGACAGTTGCGGCATACACCGTTGCACCGGACAGTGCAATAGTAATAGAGGCGACAACGGCGGCGGATCTTCCTGCTGCGGAAGATGAAAAAAGGGTATGCATTTTAGGAAATGGCGCAGTCGTTTCCTTTATGGACAGATCAACTATTTATGATAAGGAATACTATGCCCTTGCAATGAATATAGCTAAGGAAAAAAATATTAAGATACAGACGAAAACAATGATTGCGGGCGGAAATGATGCGGGGGCAATACATCGTTCAAGGGGCGGTGTGCGTACTATTGCCGTGTCAGTACCGTGCAGGTATCTTCATTCTTCAAGCAGCATGATATTTGAAGATGATGCAGGGTCGGTATGCAGAATTGTATATGCACTTGCCGAAAATATAGCAGGCAGCATATGATTTATTATGCAGACTGCGGGGATAAAGAAAAAATAAGTGTGATTTCCGCGCTTTGCAGCGAATGTGCAGATATATGCTCATGCCGAATACTGTTTCTTATAAACGGCTACGGAAATTATAGCGGTCTTATTTCACTTTGGGTACAGTATGATAAAGAGAATGTCCCGGCGGCTGTTTTAGTAAAATACGGCGGGGATATGACTGTATGGCTCGGTGAAAATGCCGATGTTGACGAAATAGCGGAATTTGTCAATATTGTCGGCGCTTCAAGTGTTTTAAGCGTGGGAAAACTGTTTGAAAACAGCGAATGCGGTTTTGTAATGAAATTGGAGAGGGAAAAAATCATTGACTGTCGTATCGGCAATTGTACGGCGGATTTTTCCCCCGATTTATCATCTGTACATAAACTTTTGGAGATGTGCGGAGGCAAAGGTTTTGAGAGTCCGTCATACGAGGATTTCATTCTTGACACATCTCATAATCTTCGTCATTCATGTGCAGACTGTTGTGCAGTTATGTCGGGTGATACATTAGTATCGTATGCCATGACAACTGCCATGACGGATAATTCTGCTATAATCGGTGCCGTATGCACACACCCCGAATACAGAAAGCTCGGATACGGTTCGCTGAGCATCAGCTTACTGATAAACAGACTTGGTAAAAGAAACATATTTATTATGACGGCAGGGAAGGAAAATGAGTTTTTTTATAAAAGACTCGGATTTTGCAATTACGGAGAATTTTATATATACCGACCGCAAATAGTATGAGGAGAAAGGAAAAATGGAAAATAATTTTTTTGGTATATCTTCGGAGATAAGGGAACTCGGAGAAAAAACTATGAAAACCGTGCTTCCCTATTTTGAGAAAATTGACAGCATTACTGAATATAATCAGCTTAAAATGCTTAGGGCATTTCAGAATGCAAAAGTAAGCGAAAGCTGTTTCGCCGCCTCGACAGGTTACGGCTACGGCGACAGGGGACGTGAAACTTTAGACAAAATATATGCCGAAGTGTTTGATACGGAGGACGCTCTTGTGCGCCATAATTTTGCAAGCGGGACACATACACTTACGGTTGCGCTTTTTGGCGTACTTCGACCAGGAGATACTATGGTATCCGTGACGGGAGTGCCGTATGATACTCTTCAGGGTGTTATCGGCATTGGCGGCGGCAGCAGCGGTTCATTAAAGGAGTTTGGTATAAATTATGAACAGGTTGATTTGCTTCCCGATGGCGGTATTGATTATGACGGTATCAAACGTACCGTAAAACCCGATACAAAAATGGTATATATCCAGCGTTCAAGGGGATATTCTCTGCGTCCGACCTTGCTCTTTGAAGATATAAAAAAAATCTCACGGCTTGCTAAGAGTATTGCTCCGAATTGTATAGTCATGCTCGATAACTGCTATGGCGAATTTGTGGAGAAAGATGCTCCCGGAAGTGTTGCAGACCTTATGGCAGGCTCACTTATAAAAAATCCGGGCGGAGGAATTGCACCTACGGGCGGGTATATTGCCGGAAAACGTGATTTAGTAGAGGCTTGCTCCTACCGTCTTACAACTCCGGGTACGGGCAGGGAGATCGGCTGTACCCTCGGACATAATCGGGAACTTTTTATGGGTACGTTCAATGCACCGCACGTTACCGGTGAGGCATTGAAAACATCGGTTTTTGCGGCAGCCCTTTTTGAATTTCTCGGATATGATGTTACTCCGAGATACAACGAAACAAGAGGGGATATAATACAAGCGGTACTTCTCGGAAATGAAAGACGTCTTATAGAATTTTGTCAGGGAATACAAGCGGCTTCACCAATAGATTCTTTTGTTACTCCTGAACCGTGGGATATGCCCGGATATGACAGTAAGGTCATAATGGCGGCTGGGGCGTTTACGCTCGGAGCTTCAATTGAACTTTCGGCAGATGCACCTTTGCGTGAACCCTATGCCGTATGGATGCAGGGTGGTCTTAATTTTCATAGCGGAAAGGCTGCCGTACTGCTTGCCGCAGAAAAAATGAAAAACAGCGGTCAGAGTTAAGTATGAATGTGTATAAAAACGATGCCGTCCGATATAAAACCGAAATGAAGGAACGTATTGATATTGCGGCATATGCGGGAATGTTTGTAATTTTTGTGAATTTTATCTCGAAATTGATACTAAAGAAATTTTTTCCCGCAGTTTCGGGTACGGATTATATGCTTTTCCTTGCAGCGGATACCTGCATATCAATGCTCCCGTTTTTAATATTTTACCGTATAAGGTGCGGTAAAATATCAGACCTCGTCAAAACGCCGAAGAAACAGTTGTGCAGTAATTCGGCAACGATATTCGCCGTGATTTTCGGATTTGGTTCATGTACGGCGGCGAACTTTCTTATATCGGTCATAGCAGCTTATATATTTAAGTTCGAAACGGGTACGGTAATTAACGGATATGTTACCGATATACCGAGTATTTTGATTGCCGCTGCGACTGTCGGTATTGTTCCTGCCGTATGCGAGGAGCTTCTTTTTAGAGGTTGTATTATAGGCTCTTTGAAGAAATATAATGTATTCATGTCCGTCGTTATATCGGCGGTTATATTCTCATTGGTACATTCTGGAATAAACGGCATGATATTTGCATTTTTATGCGGAATGATACTTGGTGCCGTAAGGATATATACCGGACGTTTTTTTGCAGCTGTTACAGTTCATTTTATGAATAATATCCTTGCCGTTATTTTGGCGGCAGTAAAAATTTTAACCGGCGGGGATATCGGCAACATAATATTTTATGTGTTCGGAGCAGTAGGAATTATACTTACGGTCATTTGTGTTATTCTTTTCCGTATGGGGAAAATAAAAACGGATCATATTTTTTCCGAGGAAGATTTACCGTATGCGCAGTCTGCGGAAAGTGTTGCAGGCAGCTCCGCCATGATATTGGTTTTGCTGTTATTCGCTGTAATTGTTGAAATGTGAGGGACGGATAATGACAATTGATGAGGAATTTATGTATCTTGCGATAGAACAGGCAAAAAGCGCATATAAAATAAAAGAAGTGCCGATAGGTGCTGTTGTGATAAAGGACGGAGAGGTCGTCGGTGCAGGGTATAACAGGCGTGAAACGGGGAAAAATGCATTGTACCATGCCGAAATTATAGCAATAGATGAGGCTTGCAGGAAGCTCGGAGGCTGGCGGTTGTGGCAATGTGAGTTGTATGTAACAATGGAACCTTGCCCGATGTGTGCGGGAGCTATACTTAATTCAAGACTTAAACGTGTAGTTTACGGCTGCGAGGATAAGAAAGCCGGTTCGGTCAGATCGGTCATAAATCTTTTTGACCTGCCGTATAATCACAAACCCGAATGTACGGGCGGTGTATTGTCCGACGAATGTTCGGAGCTGTTGTCGGACTTTTTCAGGGAATTGAGAAAAAATAAGAAAAACAGCGGATAAATGGGGAAAGATGATTATGAAAAAGTTTTTTGTACTTATACTTGCTGTTGCTGCGGCAGTTTCAATCAACGGCTGCAAAAACAAAACCGATAATGAGAGCAGCGTTTCCGAAATATATGCAGCCGAAAGTTCGGCGGAAGAGGAAAAATCGGAAATCGAAGAGGTTGTTTCAACGGAGGAGTCAAAGGAGAGTTCGGCGGAACAATCGGAGGAAGTAAGTATTGTGAATTCAAAGGAGGTCGAAAAGGGGCTCAAGATATACGATACTTTTTCAAAGAAATATCATAGTGTTGATTTATGGGACAGTATAAAATGCTACGGACGTTTTACAAAGGATACCGGCGACGGTTATTATAAAAAGGGTGATTTGGTAAGGATAATAGGTAAATATGGGGATAAATCTACCGTGATAATATATACAAATTCCGGCGGAGTAAATTTTGAAAGGTCAGATATTATAGAATTTCTCCCACTGTCCTATGCCGTAAAGGAAAGCGACAGGCTTATAGATACACCGACACTTCCCGCATCGCAGGTATTGGAGGATACATACGTAGGTGTGTATAGGGATAATTACGGACTGCCGTGCTTTTCTCCGAAATCGGAATATGCGGAAGATTACGGAAATTCTCTTGATGTAGTGTATGATAAAAATATGATAGTGAGATACGGCAAATTGCTTGAGAGCATAAGCGTATATTCCGATGATACGGAAGAAGTCAAAAAAACTGTAATACCCGCAGGCTCGTATGTTGGTATTATGTCATACAGCTATGGTGAGGCATTCGGTATGTTCGGGGTATATAATGACGGAGATTCATATACTATACCGGAGTACGTAAACGATGACCCCGAAAGAAAGTATATGGAAATTATGGATATCGGCTTTACACCCGAAAACGGCAGTAAGGTTTACGGTCTTGATAAAAAGACAAAAATTCTTTCATGTGCTGAGATAAAGCCCTCAAGTTCCGACTCCGAGGAAGTGATAAAGACCGTAACTCCGAAAAATACCGTGTATATGTGTTTCGATGACAGCAAAAATATTGTTTACAATATTGTGAAAGGAGAAAGGCTTGATGTGGTTGCCGAGAGCGGAGGTGCGTATATCTGTCTGTACGATGACAGGTGTTTTAAGATATCAAAAACTCTTGTAAAAGAAGTAACTGACGATAAAAGCCGAGTTTCAACCGCAGGCTGATTCTTTATATGATATTTTCCGTGTTCGGCATGGAAAAAATTGGCATGGAAAAAATTTAAAATAACACTTGAAAAATGAAAATATGTGTGTTATAATATCTAAGTCTTTGGATACCGTCACTTGTGATGGGGTTCACAGCATGGTCACAGACCGTACTTTGAAACGGACAGTCCTCTGCGGGTACGCATGAATGTCTATAATAACAGGAGGAATAAGAAATGGACGCACTTAAAATTATTGCACAAAGTTCCGTGAAGGAGAAAAAACCTGAGTTTGTTGTCGGTGATACCGTACGTGTAAGCGTAAATATCCGTGAGGGCGACAGAGAGAGAATTCAGGTATTTGAGGGAACCGTTATCGCCAAAAGCGGCAGCGGAGTTGCGGAAACATTTACAGTAAGACGTGTTTCGTACGGTGTAGGTGTTGAAAGAGTATTCCCGATAAACTCACCGAATGTTGTAGATGTTAAGATCGTTAGAAACGGTAAAGTACGCAGAAGTAAACTTTACTATCTCCGCGGCAGAGTCGGTAAGGCTGCCAAGGTTAAAGAGCAAATCAAATAATTGCCGCAGAAAGGGACTTTATTGTCCCTTTTTTGCTATCTGCCGCCGAGGTGTTTGAATATGAAAAAGGAAAGTTTCGTTACTGCGGGAAGGTCGGGTTTTATGTTTTTTGAAAATCGGCCGTTTTATGATTTTGCAGATGAAATGTCGGCCTGGCGCAGCTTTAAGTCTTTGGTATTTTTGTTTATAACTGCCGCACTGGTATTTACCGTAGTTTTTAATACGGTTTACGGAATATTTCCCGTATCCGGTGTCGAACTTAACGGTGAAGCGGACGTATGTGTTATTGTAAATAGAAGAGCGGTAAACTTCAATAGAGGTGACACCGTTACGGCAAAAATAAATAATGTGTGTTATTGTGCCGAATTTCTTGAAAGAAGCAGAACGCAGGACGGGATTTATATAAAACAGAACGGAAAGAGTATGTTCATTTCCGATAATGATGTAGAGGGAAGGGCAGAATGTATTCTTTTTCCGTGGAGTGCGTTCGGCGAAGATGCACACATACTTTGCGTTGAATGATATAAAAACTGCGGGCAGTAAATAGAGAGGTGTTTTATATGTCAGACAAGGATATAAAAAATAAATCCGAGGAAGAAAATGATGTAGAATTAAAATCCGATGATCAGTCGGAAGATGATATCGAGGAAACATTTACCGTTACGGGTCTTGTGTTTGAGTGGGCAAATGTGTTTATAATAGCGATAATATTCGTTGTTCTGATTTTTACATTCGTGTTCAGACAGGTGACTGTTGACGGAGAGTCAATGACGGATACTCTGAAAAACGGCGACAGGCTTATAATCTCGAATTTTATGTACACACCGCAATACGGAGATATAGTTGTTATAAGTCACGGTGAAAATTACAACGAACCTATAATAAAAAGGGTGATTGCAACCGAGGGACAGGCATTATCCATAAATTATGAAACGGGTGAGGTAAGTGTTGACGGAGTGATACTTGATGAGGATTATATCAAGGGAATGACGATTGAACTTAAACACCCGCTCGATATACCCGAAAGGATACCGGAAGGGTATGTTTTCGTGATGGGGGATAACCGTCAGGGTTCACTCGACAGCAGAAGTGTTGATATAGGACTTATACCAGTTGAAAATATTATAGGAAAGGCGGAATTTAGAATTTTTCCGCTAAACTCAATAGGGAGCATATATTAAACTGTATTCGGCGGTAAAAAAACAGGAGGAAGCTATGGAAGAAATCAAGTCAATACAATGGTTTCCCGGACATATGACCAAAACCAAAAGGAAAATCGAGTCGCAGCTTAAACTGATAGATGCGGTTGCCGTATTACTCGATGCGAGAGTGCCGTATTCAAGCTGTAATCCCGATCTTAGAAGTGTGATAAACAATAAGCCGAGAATAGCCGTCCTTAATAAATGCGATATGGCTGATCCGAAAGAAACAAAGAAATGGATTAACCTTTTTAAAGAAAAAGGAATAGCTTCAATAGCTCTTGACTGTAAAACAGGCAAGGGCTTGAACACTTTTATTCCTGCCGTGAAAAATTTATTGTCCGATAAGATACGCACATGGAATGAAAAGGGAATGACCGGGAAAACAATAAAGGTTATGGTTGTCGGAATACCGAATGTAGGCAAATCATCGTTTATTAACCGTATGTCAAAGCAAAATAGGGCTAAAGTTGAGGATCGACCCGGAGTTACAAGAGGAAATCAATGGTTCACAATAGGTAAGGGTTTCGATTTACTCGATACACCGGGTGTGCTATGGCCGAAATTCGATGATCCGAAAGTAGGTGAAAGGCTTGCTTTTATCGGTTCGGTAAAGGATAATATACTTGATACGGAGCATTTGAGCGGAAGACTGCTTGAGTATTTGAGAGATAATTATGCCGAGCCGCTTTGTATGAGGTACAAGCTCAATAAAGATGATATCACGGATTTGCAGGGTTATGAAATACTTGAAATGATAGGAAAAAAGAGGGGTATGCTGGTATCCGGCGGCGAAACGGATACCGAACGTGCGGCGGCGACAGTATTAGATGAATTTAGGGGTGCTGTACTCGGCAGGCTTACTCTGGATAAAGCGGAGGAACATACCGATGTTAGAATTTGAAAATATGTACAAAGCTAAGGGGTATAAAGCAATATGCGGAGTTGACGAGGCGGGAAGAGGCCCGCTTGCAGGTCCTGTATTTGCGGCTGCTGTTATACTTCCGGAGGGACTTGAAATAGATGGCGTTAAAGACTCGAAAAAACTGACTGAAAAGAAACGAGAGGAGCTTTTTGACGTAATCAAAAGTAAGGCACTTGCATATTGCATAGCGAGTGCAAGTGTTGAGGAAATTGAAAGTATCAATATACTGCGGGCAGATATGCTTGCAATGAAAAGAGCAGTTGAGGGACTTAAAATTAAGGCGGATTTTGTAATGATTGACGGAAACAAAACACCGGAGCTTAATGTTCCGTGTGAGGCAATAGTAAAGGGTGACGCCAAGAGCGAGTCCATAGCCGCAGCTTCCATACTTGCAAAGGTGAGCCGTGACAGGCTAATGAAAGACCTTGCGAAAAAATATCCGGAATACGGCTTTGAAAAGCATAAGGGTTACGGGACAAAGGAGCATAGAGAGGCTATACTCAAATACGGCCCGTGCGAGATACATAGACCGTCATTTTTGAAAAAACTGTATGGTGAGAAAAAATGAGCAAAAAAACTTCTGCACAAATTATAGGAGCTATGGGTGAAGATGCGGCGGAAAGATATTTGAAAAAAGAGGGATATACTGTTGTCGGGAGAAATTACCGCTGCCGAAGCGGGGAAATAGACATAATAGCAAGTGACGGTAAATATATTGTTTTTGCGGAGGTCAAAACACGCAGTATAAATTCTTTGGATCGCCCCGGTGCATGGGTGGACAGAAAAAAGCAGAACAAAATAATTACGTCAGCTTATATGTACCTCGATGACAATGATACAGACCTCCAACCGAGGTTTGATGTTATTGAGGTGGTATATGATAATGTTACGGGAATGATAATTTCCGTTGAACATATAGAGGACGCATTTATGCAGGAGGGGGACTACTCGGTTTTTTGACCGCATTAAACATAAAAAAAGGATATTAGGAAAATCAATTTATCGAATAAAATATGCCTGCTGAAATTGAGAAAATAAGCATATGGACACACGGGGGTATTTACTTGACCTGATAGAGTATTGACTATTTTGTAAATATGTTTTGGAGGAATGTACTTATATGCGGCTTTTTGATTTGCATTGTGATACGCTTTACAGAGCATACACGGAAAACAGCACGTTGTTTGATGACAGCTTTGCAATTTCATTTAATAAGACAGACGGAATATCACCGTATATACAATGTCTTGCGGTATGGATACCCGATGAATACAGGGGCGAAAATGCATGGGAGCTTTTTTGCGGGTGTGTGGAACTTCTGAAAAAACAGTTAAGCAATACGGATATAATATGGTGTAAGTGTGCCGATGACATAAAAAAAGTTTGCAGGGAAAAGCGCAGGGGAATAATACTTACAGTTGAGGGCGGAGCCGTTCTCGGAGGGGATATTGATAAAATTCGTGAAATTTACGATATGGGTGTCAGAATGATGACCCTTACGTGGAACGGCAGAAACGAACTCGGTGACGGCATAGGAGAGATTGATGACCGCGGAATTACGAATTTCGGTAAAGAATGTGTCAGACAAATGGAAAAATCGGGAATTATCGTTGATGTTTCCCATGCGGGAGAAAAACTCTTTTGGGACGTTGCCGATATTGCCGAGAAACCTTTTATAGCCTCACATTCCAATTCACGCTCGATTGCACAACATAAAAGAAATCTTACGGATAAACAGTTTTTATGTCTAAAAAACAGAAATTCACTTGCAGGAATGAATTTTTGTGCGGAATTTATAGATAAAAACAAGACAAATGCAAAAATGTATGATATAATAGAACATATCGGATATTTTATGTCGCTCGGCGGCGGGAATTGTATTGCCATGGGTGCGGATTTTGACGGGGCGGAGCTTCCCGAAGATATGTCCGGTATTGAGTCTATGAGTGTTCTTTATGAAGGTGTTGCAAAACATTTCGGACAGGAGATTGCCGACGCCGTATTTTTCGGTAATGCATACGGATTTTTTACCCAAAATCTGAATTAAAGCCGATTTCAATAAAATAAAAGAAAGAAGGAAATGTTTATGAATTACAACAGCACGAGGGATAAGAATAAGGTCGTTTCTGCTTCGCAGGCGATAGCTCAGGGTATTTCCGAGGAGGGCGGATTATTTGTGCCGCAGTCACTCCCGAAATATACGCTTGACGACATAAAGGCTCTTGCACAGGTCGATTACAAGGGCAGGGCAAAAAGGATTTTTTCCGATTTTCTTTCGGATTTTACCGAACAGGAGATTAACGAAAGTGTCGATGCGGCATATACATCTGAAAAATTCGGTTCGGAAAATCCGGCTCCGATTTCTTATATAGACAGCGGCGAAAAGAAAATGGCTTTGCTTGAGCTTTGGCACGGTCCTACATCTGCATTTAAGGATATGGCTCTTCAAATACTTCCGCATCTGTTGACAAAATCCGTTAAAAAGACATATGACGGGAAAGAGGCGGTAATACTTGTTGCAACAAGCGGTGACACGGGCAAGGCTGCGCTTGAGGGATTTAAAGATGTTGACGGAACGAAAATTATTGTATTCTACCCCGTAGACGGTGTTTCGCCGATGCAAAAAAGACAAATGGCAACGCAAAAGGGCAATAATGTAAATGTTATAGCCATAAAGGGTAACTTTGACGATGCGCAGACGGGAGTTAAGAAAATATTTACGGATCCCGAAATAAAGAAAAAACTTGCCGAAAACAATATGCTTTTTTCAAGTGCAAATTCAATCAACTGGGGCAGACTTCTTCCGCAGGTGGTATATTACTTCTCTGCTTATTGCGATATGTTAAATGCGGGAAGAATAAATCTCGGTGATAAGATCAATGTTGCGGTTCCCACGGGTAATTTCGGCAACATACTTGCTTCATTCTATGCAATGAAAATGGGACTTCCGATAAGTAAATTTATATGTGCCTCAAATTCAAACAATGTGCTTACAGACTTTATAAGAACCGGAACATACGATAAGAAAAGGAAATTCTATACTACAATTTCTCCCTCTATGGATATTCTGGTATCAAGCAATCTTGAAAGACTTCTTTATCATCTTACCGGTGAAGATGATGTCAAGGTAGCGGAACTTATGAAATCACTTAATGAAAACGGTGCTTATACGGTAGACGGCAATATTAAGGCAGAGCTTGATAAATATTTCTGGGGCGGCTGCTGCGATGATGAGAATACACAAAAAACAATAGGTGAGCTTTATAAGAAAGATAATTACTTGTGTGATACACATACTGCCGTTGCAGTTAATGTGTACGGTCAGTATGTTGAGCAAACGGGTGATAAAACACCGACAGTTATAGCATCGACCGCAAGTCCGTATAAATTTGCAAAAGCCGTTCTTGAATCTGTTGTTGATGAAAGGCTTCCCGAAGATGAATTTGCTATGACTGATGAGCTTTCGGCAAAGACAAATACGGCTGTTCCCGCACCTCTTGCGGCTCTTAAAAATGCGAAAGAACGGTTTTCTTTTGAATGTGAAGTTGATGATATGGCGAAAACCGTCCTTGAAAGCCTTTCAATAGTTTGATTATGTCAGTATATGCTATTGCCGATTTACATCTTTCGCTCGGAACGGATAAACCGATGGAGGTGTTTGAAGGCTGGAATAATTATGTGGAGAGAATACAAAAAAATTGGCAGAAGCTGATAACCGATAATGATACCGTGGTAATTGCAGGGGATATCTCTTGGGCTGCGGATATAAATGATGCCCGCAAGGATTTTGATTTTATAAATAAGCTGAACGGCAAAAAAATCATTTTGAAAGGCAACCACGATTTTTGGTGGACAACAAAGTCCAAAACGGATAAGTTTTTTGCACAAAACGGGTTTGATACTATTTCTGTTCTGCATAATAATTACTATGTTGCGGACGGACTTGCACTTTGCGGTACAAGGGGCTGGTTCTATGATGCCGAAACCGATGCCGATATGAAAATCCTCATGCGTGAGGTCGGCAGGCTGAAATTATCAATAGAACCGGCTGTAAAAGCAGGATACAGTCCGATAGTTTTTCTGCATTATCCCCCCATATATAATAATATGGAATGTAAAGAGATAACCGATGTGCTGAAGGAATATAATATAAGAAAGTGCTTTTACGGACATGTACACGGAAGGAATGCTGCGAAAAGAGCATTTACGGGTGAATGCGAAGGAATAAGATATGAACTTATTGCCTGCGACAGACTCGGGTTTATGCCCCTTGCAGTATTGTGACAGACAAAAATATGTGTCAAATTACGGTACTTTTTAATTTTGTACGTAAATTATGCTTGACTATCAGTCATTGCTATATTATAATTAAAGCAGTTTGCCCTATTGATTTCATTTATAATGATTGGATGCATTGGGGCGGACGTGGTGTATGAACCAAAAAAATCAAGGAGCGGTTGCTCCGCTATGGAGGAAAATAAAATGACACTTAAATCATCAAACAAGGTGGAAACAAATCGCTATGAACTCGTTGTTGAAATAGACGGCGAAACCTTTATGAAAGCGGTAGAGGCTGTATATAAAAGACAGTCAAAAAATATTACTATTCCGGGATTCCGCAAGGGTAAGGCTCCGAGAAGACTTATTGAAAAAACATACGGTGAGGGAGTTTTCTATGAGGACGCTATAAAGGATCTTTATCCTGCCGCTATTGTTGATGCTGCAAATGAAGCAGGTCTTGATATAGTCAGAGATCATGTTGATCTTGATATCGAGAAAGCCGACAAAGACGGTGTTGTGCTTAAAGCGGTAATTACAGTTGAACCCGAAGTTTCAATCAAAGACTATAAGGGTATAGAATTTACTCCCACTTCTCTTGAGATAACGGAAGAAGATGTTGAGGAGGAATTAAAAAGAATACAAAAGAGAAACAGCCGTCTTGTTACCGTTGAGGACAGGGCAGCAGAGAATGATGACGTTGTCGTTATAGATTTTAAGGGTATTCTTGACGGCGAAGCATTCGACGGAGGTTCTGCCGAAAATTACAGCCTTACAATAGGCAGCGGTGCATTCATTCCCGGTTTTGAGGAGCAGATCATAGGACATAAGTCGGGAGAAGAGTTTACAATTGATGTAACATTCCCGGAGGATTATCAGGCAGATGAACTCAAGGGCAAAGCAGTACAGTTTGAAATAAAGCTGCATGAGATAAAGATGCATGAACTTCCTGATGTTGACGATGAGTTTGTTAAAGATGTAAGCGAATTTGATACGGTTGACGAATATAAGGCTGATCTTAAAATAAAGCTCGAAGAATCACGCAAGAAAGAAGCTGAAAATAATAAGGAAGGTCAGATTGCGGAGAAGCTCGGTGAACTTCTTGAGGCTGAGATACCCGAAGCTATGTTTGAAAACCGTATTGACGGTATAATTGACGAATTTTCGATGAATTTGCGTTCGCAGGGTCTTAATTTGGAGACCTATATGCAGTTTACGGGCTTAACGGAAGAAAAGCTCCGTGACACATACCGCAGCAGAGCGGAGTCGCAGGTAAAAGTAGGACTTGCCCTCAGAAAGATAGCAGAGCTTGAGGGACTGAAAGCAAGTGAAGAGGATATAGAGAATAAGTATAATGAGCTTGCGGAAAGTTACAAGGCTGATATTTCAAGAGTAAAAGCGGCTTTTGACAGCAAAGATATAGCAAGGGATATAGAAGCGGATAAGGCTATGAATTTTGTTAAAGAAAATGCCGTGGAGAAAACAGAGGCTTGAGTATTTCTTAAAGCTGAATAAAATATAAATATACTGTTAAATATAAAATTAGTGAAACGGGGGTTATTTATTATGGCATTGGTACCTTATGTAATTGAACAGACGAACAGAGGAGAACGTTCGTACGATATTTATTCAAGACTTCTTAATGACAGAATAATAATGCTCACCGAGGAAGTGAACAATGTAACGGCGAGTCTTGTTGTCGCGCAGCTTCTTTTCCTTGAGGGACAGGATTCAACAAAGGACATAAGTCTTTATATAAACAGTCCGGGAGGTTCTGTAACGGACGGTATGGCGATTTA
Source organism: uncultured Clostridia bacterium (assembly GCA_947589415.1). Taxonomy (GTDB): domain Bacteria; phylum Bacillota; class Clostridia; order Oscillospirales; family Acutalibacteraceae; genus UBA1213. The sequence continues at coordinate 29,844 of CANQBP010000006.1, read as the reverse complement.
TGATACAATGCAGTATATAAAATGTGATGTGTCTACAATATGTATGGGTATGGCTGCAAGCATGGGCGCATTTCTTCTTGCGGCAGGTACAAAGGGAAAGCGTTTCGCTCTCCCGAACAGTGACATTATGATTCATCAGCCGAGCGGCGGCGCTCAAGGTCAGGCAACGGATATTATGATTCATGCGGATCATATTGTACAGACAAAGAAAAAGCTCAATGAAATTCTTTCTAAAAATACCGGACAGCCGCTTGAGGTGATAGCAAGAGATACCGAGCGTGATAATTTCATGACTGCTCAGCAGGCTCTTGAATACGGTCTTATTGATAAGGTGATTACACAACGATAAGGAGCTGTGCAAATGTCGAATAAGGACGATAGCAAAAGAAGAGTGGTCTGCTCTTTCTGCGGGAAATCGCAGGAACTTGTAGGTCGAATTATACAGGGTGCGGGAGCATATATTTGTGATGAATGTGTTGCTGCCTGTAATGATATTCTTAAAGAAGAAGAAATGGACGATGAGTTTTTCATTGATTTGGGCGAATTACCGAAGCCGATGGAAATTAAGAACCTGCTTGATGAATATGTTATAGGTCAGGAAGAAGCGAAAATATCGCTTTCGGTATCTGTATATAATCATTATAAAAGAATCAATTACCATGATGATGACGATGTCGTTCTCAACAAAAGCAATATTCTTTTGCTCGGGCCGTCGGGTGTGGGAAAGACACTTCTTGCCCAAACGCTTGCGAAGATACTTGATGTTCCGTTTGCTATTGCTGATGCTACAACGCTTACCGAGGCCGGCTATGTTGGCGAAGATGTGGAAAATATTCTTCTTCGTCTTATACAGGCTGCTGATTATGATGTGGCAAGAGCCGAGCGTGGTATTATCTATGTTGATGAAATAGATAAGATAGCAAGAAAGTCCGAAAATCCCTCCATAACACGAGATGTCAGCGGAGAGGGAGTTCAGCAGGCTCTTCTTAAAATACTTGAAGGGACTGTTTCAAATGTTCCCCCGAACGGCGGGAGAAAACACCCCAATCAGGAATTTATACAGATCGACACATCGAATATTCTGTTTATATGCGGAGGAGCTTTTGACGGTCTTGAGAAAACGGTCGAAAAACGGCTGGGATCTTCCACACTCGGATTTAATGCTGAAGTCAAGGCAAAAACTGAACTTGATACGACAAGTTGGATGCAGGACGTCATACCGCAGGATCTTGTCAGGTTCGGACTGATACCGGAACTCGTCGGCAGACTTCCCGTAGTTACCGCACTTAACGGTCTTGATGAAAATGCGCTTGTGCGTATTCTTGAAGAGCCTAAAAATTCTCTTGTCAAACAATATACAAAACTTTTTGAATTAGATGATGTAAGTCTTGTTTTTGGTGAGGGTGCGTTGCTTGAGATAGCAAAAAAGGCGATAGAGCGTCATACCGGAGCGAGGGGACTGCGTTCGATCATGGAGGAACTTCTTAAAAACCTCATGTATGAAGCACCCTCGGACGAAACGATATCCAAGATAATAATAACTGCCGAGGCTGCAAGAGGAGATGGCGAACCTGTTGTTGAGCGCATAAAAAATAAGCATAGGACACGCAAGGTCACAACAACAAAATCGGCAAGACAAAAAATTAAACGTGACCCCGCTTGATTGCGACAGCGAAAATACTGTTAAAATAATGTGCGGGTTTATTTGAACGGATACGTTGATATAAGACAGATAAAAAGACTTCCGCACGGGCATTTTGATATGCGTTTTGCGGGAGTCCTTTTGCTTTGGGGGGATTTGTCGGTTTTATGAAATTTACAACTATTCTTATGGATGCTGATAATACTATTTTTGATTTTCCGGTGTGTGAATATAATGCTTTGAAAAATACGGTCGAAAGTTTCGGCTTGAAGTTTAATGAACGTGTATACAAAAATTTCTGTGTTATTAACGACAGGCTATGGAAAGAGCTTGAGCAGAATAAAACAACACGTTCGGAGCTTAGAATACAACGTTTTAAAGAGCTTACCGAAAAATGTTTTAACGGTTTTAAAAATACTTCCGAGCTGGCAGATGAATATATTTTTCAGCTTTCAAGGCAGGGTGTGCTTATAGACGGTGTATATGAAGCACTGAAAGAATTATCCGGTATATTTGATATATACATAATAACTAACGGATTTAAAACCGTACAGAGAGGGCGTTTTAGCGAAACGAATATAACGGGTTTTATAAAAAAAATTTATACTTCCGAAGAGGCAGGATTTCAGAAACCCATGAAAGAATTTTTTGATTATGTCCTCGCAGACACGGACGAAAAAGACAAGGAAAAAATTATCGTTGTCGGTGATTCGCTCACGGCCGATATGCAGGGCGGGAAAAATGCGGGACTTAAAACTTGTATTTATGATCCGAATAACCTGATAGAAATGCCAAACAGCTTGTGCGATTACAGAATAAACCGCCTTATTGAAATAAAGGATATTTCTATGGAGGGCATGATATGAGATTTACCGTTCCCGTAGAACTTGATCGTATATGTGTAAAGGACTTTTTGAGAAAGCATTGCTCGGTATCGGCAAGGACGCTTACAAAACTGAAAAGGACAGAAATGGGGATTACCCGTAACGGTGAACATATTCGCAGCATAGACATACTCCGTGCCGGCGATATTATAGATCTTAATTTTCCCAAAGACCATATGTACATCGAACCCGTTGATTTGCCTGTTGAGGTAGTATATGAGGACGACCAAATTATAATATTTAATAAACCGCCTCATATGCCGGTACATCCGGTAAAAGACCACAAACTTGATACGCTTGCAAATGCCGCTGCTTTTCATGCATTGAATAAGGGTGAAAATTATATATTCCGTGTTATCAACAGACTTGATAAGGATACATCGGGGCTTGTACTTTCCGCAAAAAATGCCTATGCCGCCGCATTTTTGAAAAATCATACGGAAAAACTGTATTTTGCATTGTGTGAGGGCAGAATTGAAGGCAGCGGAACAATAGACGAACCGCTCCGTTTGAAAGAAGGACATGGGATTCAACGGGAGATCGGAGAGGGAGGTGTGAGGGCAGTAACCCACTACAAAGCCGTAAAAAATTATAATGACGAATATACACTTCTTGAAATACGTCTTGAAACCGGACGAACACATCAGATAAGGGCGCATTTTTCATGTAAGGGTCACCCGCTCGCAGGTGACGATATGTATGGGGGAAGTACCGAAAAGTTCCCTCGTCAATGTCTGCATTGCGGGGAAATACGCTTTATACACCCCGAAAGCGGTAAAGAATTAACTGTACGTAATGATATAAACTTTTTTAAAGAAGTAAAATGCATATAGCAGGACAGTGAGGCTGTCATATCGGATATAACAAACCGATATGACAGCTTGTGCTTTTTGTATGGATTTAATAAATTTATGGGCGGGTACGGTTCTTAAAGATAACGTATCAGCATATATTAAAATATATCAAGGCTTACGGACGGTGCATTGATGTAAAGGAGGCGATAAAAAAATATTTGTCGAAAGCGGAGATACATAAATTTTGGAAATAATTATGCAGGCTCAAACGATATGAATTTTGAATAATATATAGTGTGCCGAATTCGTAGGCAGTGATTATTTTTGTTCGTGAGGGACAAAATATTATTATCGGTACAAAAAATAAAAAATTCGGAGCGTGAAAAGCTATGCTGGTCAGACGAGGAGATATTTATTATGCAGATCTGAGTCCCGTTGTAGGTTCGGAGCAGGGCGGAATACGTCCGGTACTGATAATACAGAATAATATAGGAAACAGATACAGTCCGACTGTAATAGCGGCAGCTATTACGAGCAGAGGATCAAAAGCAAAACTGCCAACCCATATTAAGCTGTATGCAGACCACAGCGGTCTTGCTAAGGATTCGGTCGTGCTGCTTGAGCAGATAAGAACAATAGACAAAACCCGCCTCAAGGAAAAGATGGGAAGTCTTAGTCCCTATGATATGTATAAGGTTGACGAGGCATTGTCAATCAGTTTCGGTCTTGCTGCCGAAAATGTACACAGATCTGCAACATGATTGAAAATCCTTAGAGCCGCAATAATTGTTTAGCAGGGGTGTTTGTGTAAAAAATGACCTAAAAAAAACACCCCGTGCGGTTATTTCCGATTTTTTGGTTTAAACGGAGTTAAATTGATTACAGACAAATTATTCGCTTTCCTTGTGTTATCATATTTTTGTCAGTGGAAAGGGGGAGAGTGAGTGGCTTGGAGCAGACAATATATATAGACATACTTTTTTGTGTTAATTTTGTAATTGATTATGTCATATTGCTAACGGTAAAAAAATTTATGTCTTTAAACTGTAAAAGACGAAGATTGGTCGCAGGTGCGGCAGTCGGCGGAATATCATCGTTTGTAATTCTTTTGCCGCCGATTTCATCGGGCTTATCAATGGCAGTCAGTTTTCTGACAGCCTGCATTGTTGTTGCTGCGGCATTTGCACCGCTTGAAAAGGTAAGATTTATAAAAACGGCGGCATCATTTTTTCTTATCAGTTTCGGTTACTGCGGAGCTATGATAGCGATATGGCTGTTGTTTTCGCCGCAAAACATAATGATACGCAACAGCAGCGTTTATATAGCTATGTCACCGATCACTCTCATTATAACCACACTGGTTTGCTATGTTATTCTAAGAGTGATTATGCGGATAACGGGAAGGGGGGATATAGGGGATACCGCTTGTGTGTTGAAAATCAGGTATAATGACAGAGAAATAAGCTGTATGGGTAAGTTGGATACGGGCAACGGTTTGAAAGAACCGTTTTCGGGGGATATGGCAATAGTTGTTAAACAGGAGTTGTTCGGGGATTTTCCCGAATTAAAGGATATAAACCTGTTGGGGGAGATGCCGGTCGGAATGAGAATGATACCGTATTCGTCAGTAGGCGGGGAGGGAGTTATGGCTGCGTTTCGTGTTGACAATATCTGTATTGAAACAGCGGGAAAGAAATATGAGGTTTCTGCGTATATTGCACTATGTCCGAACGGCAGGATAGTGGGGGAGGCTGATGCACTTGTACCGGCAGAGCTTATTCCGTGAGGGTACGCTCGTCAATGCGGGTATATCGTGATCCAAGACAACAGAGCGGTTATTTCATAAAGGGGTATGATATGAGTAAATTGAAAAAAGTTTCCGATATGGCGGTCAACGGTTTAGCAAAGCTGCGTATGATGATAATGGGCAAAGAGGGGATATATTACATAAACGGCCCCGAAACACTTCCTCCGCCGCTTAAAACGGAGGAAGAGAATGAGATAATGCTGCGTATCAAGAACGGCGATGAAAGTGCAAGAGAACCGCTGATTACGCATAATCTCAGGCTTGTGGTTTATATAGCAAAGAAATTTGAGTCACCGAATTTATGTGTTGAGGATCTTATATCAATAGGAACGATAGGTCTTATTAAGGCTGTCAATACATTCCGTCCCGAAAAGGGTATAAAATTGGCAACCTATGCTTCACGTTGTATAGAAAACGAAATACTTATGTTTTTGCGAAAGAGTTCGCAGCAGAAAAATGAAATTTCCATTGATGAACCGCTTAATGTGGATTATGACGGAAATGAGCTGCTTATTGCCGATATACTCGGAAGTGACAGTGACATGGTGAATATGCGCATAGAAAAGGAATCGGAAGAAAATCAGCTTTTGCAGGCTGTAAACCGTCTTAATGAACGTGAACTTTCAATAATGGAGCTGAGATTCGGACTTAACGGAAAAAAAGCCCATACTCAAAAGGAAGTTGCCGATATGCTCGGAATATCTCAGTCATATATATCACGCCTTGAAAAGAAGATAATAAGGAGATTAAAAAGAGAAATAAGTGACGACAGCAAGAGTGCGTGATAATATTACTGTTTTTCGGATTGCGGATCAGGGAATGTACACACCTGATCCGCAATCCTTTTCCGTTTTATGGTAAATGTTGAGAATGTTGTAAATACTATATGTTTTTAATAAAAATATATTGAAAAAATCCCATTTTTGACAGTAAAAAGAAGGAAAAACGTTCAAAAGCCGCAAGGCAGGCGACTTTTGAGCGTTTTTGAATCATTTGGAAATGTAGTATGTGATTTCTTTTTTTGAATAGGAAATAATTTTTTTCATATGAGAAAAGGGAATGATCTGAAAATCAGTGCGGATGCCAAAAATATCATGTAAAAGGTCGGTAAAGTCGGTTCTGGTATAGGCAGGCATATATCCCTCGGTCGTTTTGAAGAATTTAATCTGACGCAGATTCTTAATAATCTCCTGTGCAGTGTATTTATGACCGAAAGCTTTTTCAAAAATTCTGAAAAGCATAAGAGATATGAAGCAAGTTGTAAAATGAGCAGATATTCTGTCATCCCGGTGCAGAAAGACCGGTCTTGCGGAAAATTCCGTTTTCATAATACGAAAGCTTTCTTCAATTTCCCATCTTTTGCTGTTTATACGTATTATCTCACACGCATCGTCAAAAAGATTTGTTGCAACACAATAGAAACCATCGTATTTTTGTTCTTCGATGATTTTTTCTTCATTCAGCGAATATACTTTGGTTTCCGCTACCTCTCCGTTTTCGGTAACTGAGGTTTTAGTGATAAAACGCTTAAAATCCGACTGCCTTGTCCGTTCAGTTTTTTTGACGGAACATAATGCACTTTTTGCTCTCTCAATCTGCTCGTTTCGTATTTTGCGTTGATAATTCATGTATTTGATTGAAAAACTTACAATAAACCTTTGCTCAATATTGTTTTCATTGAACCATAATTCCTTGTAAAATGTGCTGTGCTTGTATTTTTCGTATAAGTCAGTGTCCGAAAGAACTTTATTAAGGTCAAATATTTCTGCCGAACTTGGTAAATGCCAGCCTTTCGGGTCTAATGCCCATTCTTTCTGAAAGTTTTTCATCTTCTTTAATGACTGTACGGTGATAAAAGCTCTTCCGCCAATATCATTGAACCTGCGATTTGCCGAGGAGGAAAGTCCTGCATCAGTACACACCACAAATTGAGATTTTCCGAAGTCCTGCATAATCTGCTTTTCAAGAGGCTGCATAGTTTTCTGCTCGTTAGTATTTCCGTCATGCAGGCAAAATGCGAGCGGAATACCGTCGGCATCCATAAACAGTCCCATTTCTACAATAGGATTTGGTCTGTTTTCTTTTGAATTTCCGTATTTCCTCATGCCGCTTTCATGCTCTATCTCAAAATAGTAGTTTGTGCAGTCATAATAAAGAATTTTATCATTTCTCTTTCCCAATTTCAAACTGTTTTTATAAAGCTCTGCTTGAATGAAATTTATCTCTTTTGCTATTACTTCCAATGCCCTGTAAACATCCTGCAGCTCAAAATCATAATGTTCAAGCAGCTTTTTTGAATATTCATAGGTACCGAGTTTTGAAGCCGGCGACAGTATCCGTCCGTATATCAAAACTGCAAGTATATCCCTTAAACTATAGTCAAATTCATATTTTTTACTTATCTTTTTGCAAATCTTATCAATACCAAGCAAATACAGGTATTTTTGTAAAAACAAATATCCGCCATCAAACAATACATCATTGTTCTTATCTATCAGTGTTTGGGATCGGCAAGTAACCGTGATTGGCTTGGCTTTCTGCCTTTTTTCTTCCTCGTTAAGTTTGTCTATATATTCTTTTGCCCAAGCTATAGGATCTTCATGCTCTTTCAGAAGATCATCATATCTTCCGAGCTTCTCTATAATCTTGCTTGTTGTTTTTCCATTTTCTTTTCTGAATGTTTTGGAAACGTAAAGCGTGTTATGTCCGTATTTACCCCTATCTATATATAAATGCATCTTGTCACACCCTCTACTATTATATCACATACCAACACATACCGCAAGTATTTTTTTGAAATTTGACAAAAAAATTTAGGTGCCATGCACCTTTCAGCCATTTTTTTCCGTTTTTACTGTCAAAAACCCGAAAAATTTTAGCTAAGTGGTATGATTTAAAGTGGGGTATCGCAGATAAAAGCAAAAGCTCTTAAATCATTACGGCATATGTGTTTTTGTTTAAAATTTTCTGCAAAACGAATTTGTAGGTAAGGAGTACGGATATGGATAATTATGATGATTTAATGGATTTTTTTATGGATTTGGGCAACGGTCATACCGCTTTGGGAATCGCATTGGTTGTAGTAGTGGTGTTTATATGTATTGTAGCTCTTGTGTCAATAGTAATTAGTATTGTTCTTGCGGTTTCTTATTCAAAGTATAATCGTAAACCGAACAGTGCCGATCTGACGGGTGAGGAAACGGCAAGAAAAATTCTCGATGAAAACGGATTGGATTATATCAAGGTCAAAACCGTAGGTTCTTTGGTTTTCGGAAACAGTTACAGTCACCATTTTAAAAAAGTAAGGCTTAGGAGAAGAACAAAGAATAAGAAAAGTATTGCTGCTCTTGCGATGGGGGCACAAAAATCTGCGCTTGCGGTTCTTGATAAAGAGGGAGATCCCGATATGAGAAAAAGAGTCGTTCTCGACCCCATAATAATTCTCGGGCCGTTTGCGTTTATACCGCTTATACTTATAGGAGTCCTTTTGGACGTATTGATTTTTAATTCTCAAGGTTGGGTCATGATCGCCCTTGTGTTCATTGCCGTACTTTTCTATTTGCTGTCCTTTATTCTTTCGATTTTAATGCTGAAAACGGAAAAAAAGGCACAAGAGAGATCCTATGAGCTTCTCCGCAAAAGTTCAATGGTTACCGAAGAAGAAATAACGGAAATTAAGAAACTGTTCAGACTGTATAATATACAGTACATTAACGATATGATACTTTCGGCTTTGGAATTGGTATATTATATTTTGCGGATTGTTATTTCTGTCAGCGGTAACGGTTCAATTTCCGATGCAAAAAACTGAATATCAATTACATAAAGATGTTCCGTATTAAATTTGGGGGACATCTTTTTTGTATAAATACATTATCAAAATGAGGTGACGATAAGCTGATGGAAATATTCGGCTCGATTTAAAAAAATAAATGCAATCGCAGGATTAGCGGCAACAGCGGCGTTATGCTGTCATGGCGGGAGTATGTGTTATTCTATGCTTACGGGGTGGTATGATTTCAATATTGCAAAGACTTCCGCAAATATAATTCTTATAGCGGCTGCAGTTCATGCATTTTTAAGTATAACGATATTTTTCTTTTTTCATGACGGTGCGGCTTTAAAGTACGGTAAGGAAAATATTTCAACGGTTCTCCAACGAATTTCTGCCGTTGCAATTTTAACCTAAATAGGCAAGAAGTCCCCCGCTTCTAAGCGAAGCGTAGGCGGCGGGAGTATGTCACAAGTAATAAATCTGATTTCTTATATTATATGCGGTATAGCTATGGCTGCTGCAAGTATAAGTATACTTCTCTTTTTTATGAGGGGGAAAAACTTATCGTTGTAGGCAGCGGTATATCAGGTCTTACTTGTGCTGTTGAATGTGCAGCAAGGGGCGGAAGTGTTGTATTGGTATCCCCGTATGTTTCCGAACGTTCACAATCTGTAATGGCTGCCGGTGGAATTAACGCTGCGCTTGATACTAAGGGTGAAAATGACAGCATATCATGTCATATTGAAGATACCATGAGGGGCGGCGCATATATTGCCGACAGAAAAGCGGTTGAGGGAATGTGTACCGCAGCTCCCGAAATTATTAAATGGCTGGAAGGTTTAGGAACTGTATTTACAAGAGATGAGAAAGGCAATATTGACCTTAGAGCTTTCGGCGGGCAAACACATAGGAGAACAGCATATGCGGGAGCATCTACCGGAAAACAGATTGTTACGGCATTGGTACGTAAAGTGCGTGAATATGAATGCAGAGGTCTGATAAGACGCAGACTCGGTATGCAGTTTCACTCCGCACTTATAAATGACGGTAAATGCTATGGGGCTTTATTTTACAATGAATAAGAATATAAAATCATGGTTATAAACGGCAGACCGTCACTTGCCTGCAATACATTTCCCGATAAGATGAAAGGAAAAGAGCTGGTACTTGAGCCTCTGTCAAAATTTCCCGTTGTTGCGGATCTTATAACAGACAGGAGCATTATAGATAATAATTTAAGGCAGGTCCGATTATATATCGGAGAGCGGGACAAAAATGACAGAGGATTGTATGAATTGCAATATACGGCGGCTAAATGTTTGAAATGCGGTTTGTGTCTTGAGATATGTCCGAATTACGGTAAGGGCGATAATTTTTTCGGAGCTTTATTTGCAAATGATACTTTTCTCACCCATAGTCTTTCGGAAAGCAGAAAAAAAGACCTGAAAAGGGAATACAGCAAACATTTTTTAGCAGGGTGTTCAAAGGCTTTATCATGTGAAAGCGTATGCCCGACGGGTATTTCTACACTTTCGTCAATTTTCTCATTGGCACATTCTAAAAGTAAATAATGATACGTGAAAAATTGTATGTGAAAATTGATAAATTACAAAATTGTCTATTGACAAACAGATGATTTTCCTGTATAATCTCATATGCACCGTTTGATGCAGAGTATTTGCGGGTGTGGCGGAATTGGCAGACGCGCCAGATTTAGGTTCTGGTGTCGAACGATGTGCAGGTTCAAGTCCTGTCACCCGCATATCGGTTATGTATCAACAGAAAAATTGCGTTCAACTTTTGTTGGACGCAATTTTTATATCAGAAAGTCAGTTTTAAGGATTTGACAAAATATTTATCCGTATGTCAGAGATTTATGCGTTTTTCCGCCTCCATAAGTATTTTTTCGGTATCTGCGCCTATGATGTCAAGCCCTTCGGCACATACGAAATGTGTATTTTTAATTCCGTAGAATACCTTCGACAATGCGTCAACATATTCAAATCCGAAATTATTTAATATTTTTCCTCCGGCGGTTGTGACATAATAAAGCTCTTTTGCACGGCATAAACCTTTCGGGATACCCTCGTCCGTATAACAGAACGTTATCCCTCTTACGTTTATATTTTCAAAATATACCTTGAGCGATGACGGGAAAGACATATCCCAATAGGGTGCGGAAATAACGATAATATCCGCTTCGGCAAAGAGACGTGCATTTTCAAATTCCGGGACAGAAAAATTACTTTCGGAAATCAGTAATTCACGTTTGTTTAATGCGCTGTTTGTAAGAGGAGCCGTACCGCAGTCATCTGTATGTACCTCCGTTACATCTCCGTTAAGCAAATTCAAGAGTTTTTCGGCAAGTCTGTTGGTTCGGGATTGGGGACGCACACATGAGTTGACATACAATATTTTTTTCATAAAAATACCTCTTTTCAATAATTATCCACAGATTATCCCTGAAAAATTCTGTTTTTGTTAGAATTTACGCTAATAAGGGAGTGCCCGTGTAATATGTTCGGATTTTCCAAGTATCAGTATAACATAGTATAGGGAAAAATAAAAGAAAATTATGTGTGAATGTTTAATATGTCCGTATTGAAAATGCGGCAAATTTTACAAATTTCTTACATTTTTATGACAGTTATAATATAGGAGCGCTTTATTATTAAAAATATAAATGATATAATTATTGATATAGAAATTTTTTATAAGGAAAAGAAGCCGATGATAAAATTACTTATTGTGGAAGACGATGAAAATATAAGAAAAATGCTTGAGGTAACAGTATCAATTGCCGGATATGAATTTGACACCTGCGACGACGGATCTAAGGCAGAAAAAATGATAAAAGAAAATGCTTATGATTTGGTTTTGCTTGATGTTATGCTGCCCGGCTGCAGCGGATTTGAGGTTATTGAAAAAATGGATACGGAGAAAACACCCGTAATTTTAATAACGGCACTTCAAGATGTTACCGATAAGGTAAAGGGATTGAAGCTCGGAGCGGAGGATTATGTTGTAAAACCGTTTGAACCTATGGAACTTCTTGCAAGAATTGAAGTGGTGCTGCGCAGGAGGAATAAGAACAGGAATGTTTTTAAATACGGAGATATAACGGTTGATGTAGAGAGGCATATTGTAAAAAAGCATGAAAGAAATATAATACTGACGCCGAAAGAATTTGAGCTTTTTGTGTATTTTCTGAAAAATACCGATATTGCCCTCACAAGAGAGAGGATCTTATCTACGGTTTGGGGATATGATTTTACGGGAGAAACAAGAACGGTTGATGCCCATGTTCAGCAAATAAGAAAAAAACTTGAGATCCAAAATTCTCTGATTACCGTGCCAAAACTCGGATACAGGCTTGAAAGTATGGAATGAGGGAACGGATTTGAAATTGTGGTTTAAAATATTCATTTCGTCGTTGTTTTTGGTTGTGGCAATGATAAATATTACTTCTGCGGTCATACTTGCTAACAACCGTTCCCTTATGATAACAAGAGAGAGAAGCCTGGCGGTTTCGGCACATGAGTTTATATGTGCGACACTTAAAAATAATGTTGTATATGAGCGTTTGAGATCCGACCGTTTCATGATGTCTGAAGATGAAATCAATAATATCGTAAACAATACAATAGTCAAACAATCGGACGAAAGTAACGTTACCGTTGTTTATGATGAAAACGGAAAGGCGGCATATACCGGAACAGATAAGGTCGATCCGTATGTGCTGACGGACACGCTTAAAAATAAAGACGGTATATTTTCCGTAATATTGGATTTCAATGAAAATTCGTATATTTTCGTAGGCTCAAATATTACGCTTGAGGGGCATAAATATACGGTTATTTCCTCAAATAATATTACGGATATATATACGGAAAGCGAAAGGCAATTAAGATTTGTTCAAATAATATCGGTTGTGCTTGCGTGTGTTACGGCCGTAATACTGCTTATTATTATAAAACTGTTTCTCAGACCGCTTTCGGATATAAACAGCTCCATAAACGAAATTTCGCAGGGAAATTATTCTAAGAGGCTGAAAATAAACGGGAGTGAGGAACTTGAAAATCTTTCAGAAAATATAAATAAAATGGCGGACTCCATAGAGGAAAACTACAACAGAATAGAGGAGGTCGCCGAGGAAAGAAAACGCTTTATCGACAGTCTTGCACATGAAATAAAAACTCCGCTCACTTCAATACTCGGATTTGCGGATATACTTAGGATAAAAAAGAATATTTCCTCCGAAGAGCTTGAAGAATACTCAGGCATCATAGTTGATGAGGCAAAAAGACTACGTTCTCTGTCGGGCAAACTTATGGAGCTTATATCATCGGGAAATAATACACTCGAAATGAAACCGGTCAATACGTCAAATATTTTAAATGATCTGAAAATAGTGTTTATGCCGATTGTTAAATCGAAAGGGATAGAATTGACCACGGATTGCGAACCGCTGATAATAAATGCCGATGAGGATATTTTTAAATCCCTTATATATAATCTTCTTGACAATGCCGTGAAAGCATCGGGTGACGGAGGAAAAATAAGGCTCTCGTGTGCGAGAGATGAAAATTATGCGGTTATTTCCGTAAAGGATAACGGCTTCGGTATAGCCGAGGAGGATAAAAAACACGTTTTTGAAGCATTTTATATGTCTGACAAGTCCCGTTCGAGAAAACAGGGAGGTGCCGGTCTGGGACTTGCTTTGTGTGCTGAAATAGCAAAAAAGCATAATGCCGAGATAAAACTCGAAAGCTCCCTCGGAAAGGGAACAGAGGTACAGGTCAGGATAAAAATAACGGAGGTTTTCGGAAATGGTACCGAGTAGAAAGATAATGATGTCATTCATACTTACGGCTGCGATAGGAGTGGCGGAAATATTCGGCATAGCGGTATGCGGGAATATGCTTCCCGATTATAAGAACCTTATATTTGAGGAAAACAGCAAAGACAGCGTTCGACTTATGTTTATAAATGATGAGGACAGTTTGCGTTTTTATCCGTGGCTTGAATATGATAAAAAGAAATGTTTAAGTTATGACAAATATATGAATGACATCAGTGACAAAATTCTCAAATTATTTTATTATGGTGAAATTGACGACCAAAGCACAAACGTTGAAAATAAGATGTATGCGGAATTTGATGATTACATTACATCGAATTTTCCTAAAAGCGATTCTGAAAGTGAAATGGTCAAAAGCGACGTTGAAAGTGCTTGTAAGTTATTTTGCTCGGAAAAAAAGAATGAGCTTAACGAAACGGTAAGGTTTATCAATAATACATTTGATAATGAAAGGTGTGCCCCGGATAATACTGATTTTATCGGCTGCGCATCAATTGATAATAGTACAAATATGCTATATATTGAAGATTTTGAATATACGGACAAGAACAAAAAAAATTATATTATGGATCTGATTTTGTGTCTTAATGATTATAAAGTTGTCTTTTACAATCTTAAAGAAAAAACGGATAATGTATTTTCGTCATTTGAAATAACCGAAAAAAGTAGCGAACTGATAAGTGATTTGGACTATGCCTTTGATTTTTTGGAAGAAAATTTTGAGTCATTATGCTATGGGGAAAAGGACGTGCAAACATACGATGGGGAAGAGGAAGTGCAAACAGACGGTACAAAAAATGCTAATGAATATTTTGATGCCAATACCGATATATTGAACGGGGATTATATTAAGAACAATATTTTGCTCAATTATATATCAAATATAAAAAACAGCGGCATCAGAGCCGAGATATGCTGCTCCGAAAACAATTTTGCCGGAGTTCGCTTTTATAGTGATTACAGTGAAATACCCGAAGATCATACGATGCAAAATTTATTTGACAGCGGTATGCCGTATTTTACGGTAGAAATACCGTTTTATTCAAAGGAATATAATATTTTTTCGGACGGAGATGAACTTATTATGGTTTTGAACGGAGATACAAGAGAGGAAAGTACAATATTGTACTACTGCTTGAGCTGCGGCAGGATAACAGGAATAAGTTTTGGAAAGGTAGGATAATTCATCAGTAAACTCTCATTTTACATTTCTTTTGCAAAAAACGGAATACTGTATAACATTCCTTGTGTTATATTTGATTTGTCAAATAACACAAGGAATGTTTTTATACATGGGGGAGAAAATTATGGAAAATGAGAGAAAAATTGTATCGGATTATGAGAGATATGTAATGTCTGCAAAGAATGTCAGTTTTATGCAGTCCGAACATTGGCACGAACTTAAAAAGGGGTGGGGAAGCGAAAAAATTGTAATACTTGACAAGTCCGGGAATATTGAAGGAGCTATGCAGATACTTATTAAAAAGATACCTTTTCTTAATACCTGCTTTATGTATGCGCCGAGGGGGCCGGTATGCGATATGCATAATCCGCATATTTTGCGTGAATTGATTAAAAGAGCAAAACTTTTGGCGGATAAATATAACGCTTTTATGCTTAAAATAGACCCGATGATTTTATATAATGACTATGAGTCGATAAATATTTTGACAAGCATGGGATTTAGATATGATCCCGGTATGCCGGAGGACAACAGTGTGCAAAGTCTGCAAAATTATATTCTTGATATAGAGGGCAAAACAAAGGAGGATATATTTTCTTCTTTCCATAGAAAATGGAGGTACAATATACGTCTGGCGCAGCGCAGAGGTGTGAGATGTGATTATCATAACGGAAATCTTGATGCCTTTTATGCACTTATGTCGGAAACGGGAAAGAGGGACGGGTTTTGTGTACGTTCAAAGGAGTATTTTGGGGATATGCTCAACGCTTTCGGTGATAACGCAAGATTGTATATGTGCTATACACCGGAGGGGGAAGAAATATCGGGTGCGCTTTCGGTACGTTTCGGTGATAGGGTAAGCTATGTATATGGGTGTTCGTCCGGAAAACATAGAGAGCTTATGCCTAATTACCTTATGCAGTGGAATATGATAAGCTGGGCAGCAGAATCGGGCTGCCGTATTTATGATTTTATGGGTATTCCGCATTGTTATGAGGAAAATCACCCGAATTACGGTGTCTATCGTTTCAAAAAGGGCTTTAACGGTAAAGTAGTGAGGTATGCGGGAGAGTTTGATTACATTTTTTCCAAAATAAAATATCGTGAAATTTCATTTATGCTGAATATTCTGGGATATAAAAAAATGTAGATTTGTACGGAAAGGTGAAATTATATGAGAATTGTAAAAATGTTCATAGGATTGGCGGTACTGTCAATGATGACGGGAGATACATTACAAACCACGACAGAACTTGCAAAAAAGGAGTCGAAAGAAGTTAAAAACGGATCTCAAGGCAGAAATCGGGAAAAAAGTTATAAGGCTGACAGTATAATCAAAAAAGAAGAGAGTGAGATCATGTCAGAAATTTATGAAACATACGAAAATGATGATACTTACGAACAGGAGTATGAATACGGTCGTGACGAATATCTTTGCGGGGACTTTGAAAGTTGTGAAGAAAATTCTTCCGAGCTTGAAAATGAGGAACATTCCGGCGAATTGCTCAAAGATGAGGACTTTGAGGAGTTTGATACGGACGAGTATTCCTATTAGTTATTTGATGCGGCAAATGCGCAGACTGAATTTAATAAATTCGTGAAATTTTTGATAACGGGAATAAGTTTATTATTTCCAAACTGAAATGCTGCGGAGAACGGGGATTTAAAATCACGTTCTCCGCTTTTTGTGAGAGGTAATTAAAATGCGATGATTGTCATTTTTTCTGAATATAAAGCAAAAAATGAAACTAATCTATAAAAAAATTATAAATTCATTAAAAAATATAGTGACTTTTAACTATTTTTATGTTATAATCATGGTGGAACAATATTTCAGATTAAAAATTAAGTAACTTATTTTATTCGGTAAGGTGGTTTAATGATAGAGCAGGTCGTAAATATTGATCGTATGGAGCAGGCAGTTGCACTATTCGGTACCTTTGATGAGAATATCAGGCTTATTCAAAATGAATATATGGTGACTGTTTTATGCCGGGGATCCGAACTTAAAATAAGCGGTGAACCGGAGAATGTTTCAAAAGCTGCTAAGGTGATTGAAAGCCTTTTAAGTCTTGTCAGCAGGGGCGAGGCACTTAGTGACCAAAATGTGCGGTACTGTATGTCGCTTGTTAATGAGGGAAATGAAGATAAAATAGATCGTCTTGCGGGTGACTGTATTTGCATAACCTCAAAGGGAAAGCCTGTTAAACCCAAAACGCTCGGTCAGAAAAAATATTGTGCTGCGATAAAGGAAAATACAATAACTTTCGGTATCGGTCCGGCGGGAACAGGAAAGACTTATCTTGCCGTTGCTGTCGCCGTAACGGCATTCAGGGCAAGAGAGGTAAACAGGATAATTTTGACAAGACCCGCAGTTGAGGCGGGAGAGAAACTCGGATTTTTGCCGGGTGATCTTCAAAGTAAGGTTGATCCGTATCTTCGGCCGCTTTATGATGCCCTTTTTGATATGCTCGGTGCGGAAACCTATCAGAAGTATGTTGAAAGGGGAAATATCGAGGTTGCGCCTCTTGCGTATATGAGAGGAAGAACCCTTGATGACAGCTTCATTATACTTGATGAGGCACAAAATACGACACCCGAACAAATGAAGATGTTTTTGACACGTTTGGGATTTAATTCCAAAATGGTAATAACAGGAGATGTGACGCAGATAGATTTGCCCGGAGGTGTACGTTCGGGACTTAAAGATGCTGTTAGAATACTTAAAAATATAGACGGCATAGAGAGTGTTGCTTTTAATGCTGCGGACGTTGTCAGAAACAGACTTGTTCAGGACATAATTAAGGCTTATGACAAAAGTTCGGGTTCTTCAAATTCACGCCCGTAAAAGACGGGTCAGCAAAAAACAGTATGAAAGGAAAGGTTGAAATGGATAAAATTAAAGTGATTATAAAAAATAAGCAAAAGGAAATAAAAATCCCGACAGGATTACGTATGCTTATAAGGCGCTGCTGTAATGCCGTACTGAAGGTAGAGGAGTTCAGAGGCTCGGTTGAGGTCAGTGTTACCCTTGTTGATAACCGACAAATAAAGGAACTTAATTCTATATACAGACATAAGGACAGTGTTACCGATGTTTTGTCATTCCCTATGGGAGAAAACGGAAAGTATGATACCGATCCCGATACTGGAGCTAAAATCCTCGGCGATATCGTTATTTCGATAGAAAAAGCAGTTGAACAGGCAGAACGTTTCGGACATAGTCTTCAGCGAGAGGTGGGGTATCTTACCGCACATTCCATGCTGCATTTGCTCGGATATGATCATGAGGATAACGGGCTGCAAAAACTCCGCATGAGAGAAAAAGAGGAAAAGGTGATGACACTCCTCGGTCTGCCGGGTTCCTCAAGCTATGTTATTGAGGAAGGCAATTAACAGTGAGATCGTTCCTGAAAGGTTTTAAGTATGCCTTTGCGGGTATAATACATTGTATAAAAAACGAGCGTAACATGAGAATACATACTGTTGCGGCACTGTATGTTCTTATGTTTGCACGTTTTTTTGCTTTTACAAGGACGGAATATGCGGTCATTCTGCTGACAATAGGAGGAGTAATGTCGGCAGAGGCTGTAAATACCGCTGTTGAAAATCTTGCGGACAGAATTTCGGAAAATCACGATAAACGGATAAAGATTGCAAAAGATGCGGCAGCAGGAGCTGTTTTTATTCTTGCAATATTTTCCGTATTGATAGCTATATTTCTTTTCGGGAATACAGAAGGCTTTATCTCAATGTATAATTTCTATGTGACTCATCCGCTTAATTTTTTGGTGTTGATACTAATAACGGTTATATCAATAATATTTATAGTGACTGCACCGGCAAAAAAGGATAAATCGAACAGTAAAGACGAGGGAAAGTAAATGGAACAAAAGACGGCGTTTATTGCAATAGTGGGAAGACCGAACGTGGGGAAATCATCTTTGTTGAATTGTATGCTCGGACAAAAGGTGGCGATAGTATCACCAAAACCCCAAACCACACGCACGAGGATAACGGGAGTCCTGACAGAGGGCTGTAATCAGCTTGTTTTTATAGATACTCCGGGATTACACAAACCGAGAAATAATCTTGACAGCTATATGCTGCGTTCGGTAAATGAATCTGTTGCCGGAGTAGATGTGTGTCTGCTTGTTGCAGATGCAAATTCCGATCTTAGTGAGGGAGAAAGAATACTTGCGGACAAATTCGGAACAATGGGAATACCCGCTGTTCTTGCAATAAATAAAATAGATATGATCCGTGATAAATCCGGACTTGCTCCCGTTATTTCAAAGTTTTCGCAGCTTTACGATTTCAGTGCGGTAGTTCCGTGTTCGGCACGGACGGGTGACGGAACGGAAGCATTGAAATCAGAGCTTTTTAAATTATCCGAGACGGGTGCATTTATGTTTGATGAGGATACACTCACGGATCAACCCGAAAGAGTTCTTGCGGCAGAGATAATAAGGGAAAAGCTGCTGCGTCTGCTTGATAAGGAGATACCGCACGGGACAGCGGTTTTTGTTGAGCGCATGAAAGAAAGGGAAGATAAGCCTGTTATAGATATAGATGCGACCGTGTTTTGCGAAAGGGACAGCCATAAGGGGATAATAATAGGAAAAGGCGGGTCTATGCTTAAAAAAATCGGAAGCTGCGCACGTCAGGATATGGAGAAATTTTTCGGCTGCAAGGTCAATCTCAAAATATGGGTGAAAGTCAAAGAGGATTGGAGAAACAGAGAAAATATTTTGAGAAGTCTTGGCTACGATCAGAATGATTTTGAATAAACTCACTAAAAAATGCCAATAATTTTTTGTGTTACAGGGTATAATAACAACATAGATATTTAGTAACACGAAAGAGGAGGCAGAAATATGGACGAGGGAAAGGCATGGGATAATTTTGTCGCTTCGGGAAGCGTAAAAGATTATCTTATATACAGAGAGGCAAAGGCGTGCACATCACAGGAGTTTCTTGTTAAAGGTACGGAGGCAGAAAATGAAAGTCAAAACAGAGGGTCTGATCTTGACGGAGCAAACAATTAAGGAAAATGATAAACTCGTGACTGTTCTCACACGAAAAAACGGTATTATTCGCTGTTTTGTGAAAAATGCAAAGCTACCGAAGGGGCGGCTGTGTACAGCAACACAGTCGCTAAGCTATTCAAAAATTATGCTCTATTCAACAAAAGATTACTACATAATACAAGAAGCAGAACCTATCGAGATTTTTTATAACCTGCGTCTGGATCTCGAAAAATTTGCACTTGCCGAATATTTCTGCGAAATCGTTATTAACATGATCCCGGAAGGCGTGGACTCCGAACAGTTTTTGAGTCTTATCCTCAATTCCCTTTATGTACTTTCAAAAGGTATGAAGCCCGACTTGATGGTGAAAGCAGTATTTGAAATGCGATTTTTGTCGCTTGCGGGGTATATGCCCAATCTGGTGTGTTGTGAAAAATGTAATTGCTATGAGTCGGACATAATGCACTTTCTTTATGGTGAGGGTAAACTGATTTGCGGAAAATGTTATACGGGAGGTTATGATTCGATTGCGCTTTCGAGAGGTGCGCTTACCGCAATAAGAACGGCAGTATTTGCAGATCCGAAGAAAATATTTTCATTTTCCGTATCAAATAATTCTCTTATGCAATTTGCCGATTGTGCGGAAAAATATATGCTTCTTCACTCCGAGCGTAATATGAATGCTCTTGAATTTTATAAAATGATAAGGACACAAAATAATTATGAATAAATATTTGAAATCAATAGAATTTGATAAGATACTTGAAATGCTTGCGGGTAAAACATCATCAAAAGAGGCGGCGGATATTGCGCTGTCACTTGAACCGTCGAGCGGTTTTTATGAGGCGCAGCTTCTGCTTAGAGAAACGTCTGATGCACATTCTCTTATCGGAAGATTCGGTGCCCCGAATTTCGGAGGGGTGCATAATGTGAACAGCTCGGTAAGACGTGCGGAGGCGGGGGCAGTTCTGACAACACTTGAGCTTCTCAGGATTGCCGTACTGTTAAAGGTGATACGTACTGCCGTCGAATGGAAAAGCAAAACATCATCTGATGAAACCGTACTTGATATGCGTTTTAATGCATTGATGCCGAATAAATATTTAGAAACAAAAATTACATCATGCATATTATCCGAAGATGAAATTGCTGACAATGCCTCTCCGACACTTGCGGATATCCGTAGAAAAATTGCCGCAGTATCGGCTAAAATAAGAGAAAAACTCGATAAGATCATACATTCGTCATCAATGAAAAAATACCTTCAGGACAGTATTGTGACAATTCGCGGGGGGAGGTTCGTTATACCCGTAAAATCTGAATTTCGCTCAAATGTTTCCGGACTTGTACATGATACGTCCGCAAGCGGGTCTACCGTGTTTATTGAACCTATGAGCGTTGTCGAGGCAAATAACGATATAAGGGTGCTTCAATCCAAAGAAAAGGCGGAAATTGAAAGGATATTAGCCGAAATATCTGCCGAGGTCGGGGAATATGCGGATAATATTTCACAAAGCTATAAAATACTTACCGAACTCGATGTGATTTTCGCAAAGGCAGAGCTTGCATATTCTATGAAAGCATCCGTTCCCGTGCTTAATGACAGCGGAAGAATTTTACTGAAAAAGGCACGTCACCCCTTGATACCGCAGGATAAGGTTGTTCCGACCGATATTGAACTGGGTATAAATTTTGATACGCTTGTTATAACAGGACCTAATACGGGAGGAAAAACGGTCACACTTAAAACTGTCGGACTTTTGACGGCAATGGCTGCGTGCGGAATGTTGATACCTGCATACGATAACAGCGAAATATCCGTATTTGACAGAATACTTTCCGATATAGGCGATGAACAGAGCATAGAGCAGTCATTATCTACCTTTTCGGCACATATTACTAATATTGTAAAAATACTTTCGCTTGCCGATGAAAAAAGTCTTGTGCTTATTGATGAGTTGGGGGCAGGTACTGATCCTGTCGAGGGTGCGGCACTTGCACAAGCAATTCTCGAACAGTTGAGAAAGCAGAAAGCAAAAATACTTTCAACAACGCATTATGCCGAAATTAAGAGCTTTGCACTTGAAACTGACGGGGTAGAAAATGCGTGTTGTGAATTTGATGTTTCTACGCTGACTCCGACATATCGTCTGCTTATAGGAATGCCGGGAAAATCCAATGCATTTTCGATTTCCGAAAGATTGGGGGTGGATAACGGGATAGTGTGCAGGGCGAGGGAACTCGTTTCAACAGAAAATGTAAAGTTTGAAAATGTTGTGGCACAACTTGAAAAAAACAGAAGCGAACTTGAACAAAGGCTGAAAGAAGCCGATGAAATTAAGGCAAGGGCTGAAACCGAGCTTGAAAAGGCAAGAGAACTTGCCGAGAAAGCCGATAAAGACAAGAAAAACGAAATGATGCTTGCAAAGTCGCAGGCGGAAAAAATAATATCCGATGCAAGAGCGCAGGTTTATGCTCTTTTCGATGAAATGGATGCTATCCGAAAAAAGAAGAAAATTACTGCGGAAGAGAAAGCAAGACTCAAGGCGGATATAAGAAATATGGAGAATGCCGCCGATCCCGTGGAAAAACGGAGCAACGAGAAATATGTACTTCCCCGTCCGCTTGTCAAGGGTGACAGGGTGCTTATTTTTGATATAAACAGAGAGGGTACGGTTCTTGAGGTAGGAAAGGACAGTGTGCTTGTTCTGTCGGGAATTGTAAAGACACGTGTTAAAACGGACAATATAAGGCTTTTAAAGCAGGAAAAGGTTACGCTGCCCAAAGGAAGCATTACACGCACGGTACGGCGTGATACTAAAAATGTTGCTGTTGCCGAAATTGACGTAAGAGGTGAAACGGCACTCGATGCTGTCGCTGACGTTGATATGGCAATAGATATGGCGGTCATGCGGGGACTCCACCAAATAACGATAATCCACGGAAAGGGTACGGGAGTACTCCGCCGTGAGATACAAAATCATCTCAAAACACACCCCTCGATAAAGAGCTTTCGCCTTGGGGTTTTTGGCGAGGGAGAAACCGGTGTTACGATTGCAGAATTAAAATAATGCTTTTTGATATGTGATATATTCGACTAAGTTGTGACAGGTGGAATAATATGGTAAAAAAGAAAATAAAAAAAGGTACGGTAGTAATTACTATATTCATACTTATTCTTGCAGCTTTGATTATTTTTATATGCAGATGTATATCACTTGCCTTTACGGATAATATAAGGGATAAATATACCATGAATGAAACCGCAGATAATACGTTTCTCAAATCCCTGCTTATCGGCGCAGCTTTCGGAAAAGAATTTGAAATGGGTGAAACCGAATTTAATACCTATATCAATAATAAGTATTGTACGGATTATAAAAGCAGCGGTTCGGGTGTTGATCATATCATGATATATTTTTATGATGACGTACCCTCGGAAGTATATGCGCATATATTCATTAACGGATCGCAGTTTGCCATACACTCAAAACTCGAATTTTCCCTCGACAGCGGGACAAATATATTATCGGTAAAACTTTTTGATGCATACATCGGAGAGCTTGGGATACCCGATAGTATTCTGTCGTTTATTTTATCAAAAATTTCCGAAAATAAGGAGCATATAAGCGTTAGCGGTACGACATTGAACATCACTGCAAAATACACATATAAAATAAAGAGTTATGATATTGACCTGTGTATAGAGGAGTTTATTCCTAAAGACGGCAGTGTTTTATGCAAAACAAACAGTCTTACCGGTCAGGCACTCAAGGTTGCTGTGGAATATATAACTTCCGATGAAGGCAAAAAAATGTTGTCCGGTATATATGATAAAATTAAGGATAAATTTTTTTCCCGGTTTTCATGATAATGAAAGATACGGCGGAATGTTGAGCGTTTATTTTATATATTACGTGTACGGCAGGTCTTTTATAATATCAAAATAACCCGTATTATACTATATTTATACTTAATTTTACAAATTATATAAAAAACTGATAAAAAATACTTGACAAATGATATTTTTTAGTGTATTATATAGATGTCGGCAGGAGATGAAATAAAAAACCTGCGGCGTGTGTTTTGTTTGATTATAAGAGAGTAGCCGAATTGTTTTAATCGGATTATTTCTTTTCTTTCCTTTTTCCTTTTTTCTTTTTATTCCTTTTGGATATGGGGCACGGGATTATTTCCGTGTCCCATGTTCTTTTAGCTGATTTTTTGTGTTTTTTAGGTGTAAAACTGCATTTTTTGTAAAATTCTCTTTTTAAAATGCAGAGTATATGTTATACTATATACAGTTTTATAAATATGCAGAATTAACGGTGATCAAAATGAATGTTGCAATATTTACCGAAGTCTTGGCACCTTATGTGTGCGGGATCTCAAGTTATGTTGATGTTCTTAAAAAAGGTCTTGAAGCATTGGGCAACAAGGTCATTATAGTAACCTCATCACTTCATACGGACAGATCCGTGTTTAAAGAAGGTATCGTCCGCTGTCCGGCTAAGAAGTCAATGAATAAATACGGATATCAATGTAAAAACATAAATGATAAATACGTAATGAAGTTTTTAACTAAATTCAAACCTGACGTAATACATATTCAGACGGATACAAAAATAGGATATATGGCTTTGAATATTGCGGATAAGCTGAGATGTCCGGTCGTTTTTTCCGTGCATGATTATTATTCGGACAGATTTGCCTCGGACAGCTCGGTTGTAACATGGAGAATAAAAACTTTTTTTGAAAAAAAGCATTTTTGCGATATGATAGATAACGCAAATATAATAGCTTCGTCTAATAAACGTGCCGCATCGTTTGTACGTGCTGCGGGAAGAAACCGTAAGGTTCGTCTTATACCGTCGGCAACTGACAGGAGTGAGTTTGATTATAAGAACTCAAGCGGCGAGGCGGTAAGGAAACTCAGGAAAAAGCTCGGATTACCCCTGAATGCGGTCGTTGCGGTATTTGCAGGTAATTTAAGTGTTGATAAAAATTTGGAGTTTATGCTCAGCGCCTTTTCAAGACATATCAAAAAAACAGATAATATTCACTTGCTTATAGTCGGTGACGGGACGGAAACAGAACACCTGAAGGCATTGTGCGGTAAATTCAAGATAAGGGAATGTGTACATTTTGCGGGTGCGGTCGCACATAGTCTTATGCCCGCAATTTATTCCGCTTGTGATATATATGTATGTTCCTCCGATGATTCGCTTATGTCTATGTCTTTTGTTGAGGCTATGTCCTGCGGTTTGCCGGTATTGGTAAAGGAGGATAAGGAGAAATTTGCATATAATATGATAAAAGACGGGGTGAACGGGTTTGTTTGCAAAAATGAAGCGGGATTTGCAAAATATCTGAAAAAGCTGTCATCGTTTGAACCGCATGAAAAAAGACAGATGAGGAGAATAGTGAGAAAAAGCATGGTCGATACTGATGCCGAGTATATGGCAAAATGTACCGTTAAAGTATATGAACAGGCAATTAAATCATTTAATCTAAATATAAATATTATTGTAAAGTAACAGAGTGTTGATAAGCGGAAATAAAAGCCGATTGTCGCTTTTGATAAAATATTTCAAAAAACTCTTTAAAAATTTGTTAAAATAAGTTATAATAGTTATTGATCATAAACTGTATAAAGGCAGGTGCATAGATTTGGAACCAAAATTTTCAGTGAGTCTGTCAAAAATAATAAAAGAGCTTTCGCTTGATGTGGCATATATGCCTAATAATCCTGATGAAATACAGATTTTTTCTAAGGATATAACACGTCCCGGACTGGAGCTTACGGGTTTTCTTGATTTTTTTGATAATTCGAGAATAATGCTTTTCGGAAATACCGAAAACAGTTATCTGAACCGTTTCAGCTCGGAGCAAAGATATCATGTTATTGAAAGACTTTTTTCACTTAATCCTCCGGCTATAATCGTGACAAGGGATATAATTCCGTACGGTGAGCTTATGTCGGCTGCGGAGAAGTGTAAAATACCCGTATTGAAAACTCCTGAACCGACGTCGTCCGTGACGGCCGAGCTGGTTAATTTTATGAACCTTGAGCTTGCACCGAGAGTTACAAGACACGGTGTTTTGGTCGAGGTATATGGTGAAGGCTTGCTGCTTGTGGGCGACAGCGGAGTCGGTAAGAGCGAAACTGCCATTGAACTTATAAAGAGGGGACATCGGCTTATTGCGGACGATGCCGTGGAAATACGAAGAGTATCAAATACGCAGCTTATAGGTTCTGCTCCGGAAAATATACGCCATTTTATCGAACTTAGGGGTATAGGCATAATAAATGCAAGAAGGATATTCGGTATGGGTTCCGTAAAGCTGTCGCAAAAAATAGATATGGTCATAAACCTTGAATTGTGGGATAACAAAAAGGTATATGACCGTATGGGCATGAGTAACGAAATGACTGAAATACTTAATAACCAAATTCCGATTGTGACGATACCGGTAAAACCCGGACGTAATCTTGCGGTGATAATCGAGGTTGCGGCTATGAATAACCGTCAAAGAAAAATGGGGTATAATGCGGCAAGAGAACTGTTTGCCGCACTCGGTCTTGAATATCCCGAAGAAGATGATGACAGCGATGTCAAGACTATTGCATTTTGACGGTTGTGTTCTTGAAAATATGTGAATACAGGTCGATTTGAATTATATTATTGTTGGGAGAATATATTATGATAACTGACGAATTTATAAAATCAATACAAAGCGATTCCGTTATTGTAAAAAGAAATGAGCCGATGTATCTCCATACCAGTTTCAGGATAGGGGGCAGTGCCGACTGCTTTTGCGAGGTCAATAACATAGATGCACTTAAAAATGTTATATCGTCCTGCAAGAGCTTCGGTATTCCGTATTTTGTGATAGGTCTTGGCTCAAATCTTCTCGTTTCCGATAACGGAATAAGAGGAGTTGTTATAAAGCTCGGAGGAGATTTTTGCGAAATAGAGAAAACAGATGAAAATACCTTGCGCTGCGGAGCAGGGGTGAGTCTTGCAGGCGTGTGTAATTTTGCAAAAAACTGCGGTCTTGGGGGATTGGAGTTTGCGTGGGGTATTCCGGGATCCGTGGGAGGGGCTGTATATATGAATGCCGGCGCCTATGGCGGAGAAATTAAAGATGTTGCCGTTTCTTCGAGATACCTTGACAATGACGGAAATATAAAGGAAATTTCCAAAGAAAAGCATGAGTTTTCATACAGACATAGTTTCTATACGGATAAAAATGTCGTTATACTTGATGTTACATTAGGTCTTTTTCATAAGGATAAAAATGATATATTTTACCTTATGCAGGATACAATGCAAAAGCGCAAGGCAAAACAGCCGCTTAATCGTCCGAGCGCAGGAAGTGTGTTTAAGCGTCCTGACGGCTACTATGCTGCGGCACTGATAGAGCAGTGCGGACTTAAAGGAGTGTCGGTCGGAGATGCCCAGGTAAGCGAAAAACATTCCGGTTTTATTGTTAATAACGGAAGGGCATCGGCAAAAGATGTTTTGGAACTTGTGGAAAAGGTCAAGAGTGTTGTGAGGGAAAAAACAGGAGTGGAACTTCAATGTGAGATAAAATACATTGAATGATTTTTTGGAATAAATAATAAAGGGAATATCATACGAAAACAGGAAATTGACTGTTAGAATACAGGTGATTGGACAAATGGAGTTTATAATTATTACGGGATTGTCGGGTGCGGGTAAATCGGTTGCCATGAAGAACATGGAGGATATCGGTTTTTATTGTGTTGATAACATACCGCCCGTTTTGGTGCCGACATTTTATGAACTTTGCGAAAAATCTTCGGACGAGCATATGAAGAAAATAGCTGTCGTTACCGATATAAGATCCGGAGATGTTTTTGACGATCTTTTTACTGCACTTGACAAGCTCAGAACCGTGCATAAAAAGTATAAAATTCTTTTTCTTGATGCAAGAGATGATGTGCTTTTAAGACGTTTCAAGGAAACGAGGAGGAAGCACCCGCTCAGCGATAATTCTGCCACAACGGAACTTGCTGTAAGCGTTGAGCGTGAACTTCTTATGCCCGTGAAAGCACGGGCGGATTATGTTATAGACACTTCACTTCTTTCCCCGACTCAACTAAAGGAGAGAATTACCTCCTTGTTTTTGGGAAATATTTCTCTCGGACTGACGGTTACGTGTATGTCTTTCGGATTTAAGTACGGACTTCCCGCAGAAGCGGATCTTGTGTTTGACGTGCGCTGTCTGCCAAATCCTTTCTATATTCCCGAACTTAAAGAGCATACGGGACTTGAGTCATGTGTTTATGATTACGTTATGCAGTTTGAACAATCCGGAGAATTTGCAAAAAGAATGATAGATCTTGTTGACTATTCTCTTCCGCTTTATCTTAGCGAGGGAAAGAGCCAGTTGGTTATTGCGATAGGCTGTACGGGAGGAAAGCATCGTTCCGTGACCCTTACGAGAGTTTTGTATAAACATATACTTGAAACCGGTCAAAGGGCGATTGTACATCATAGAGATATCAGTAAAAGCTGAAGGTGATATGAATGTCATTTTCAAAAGAAACAAAAGGTGAGCTTTGCGGCTTAAACGTATCGGGGAACAGGGAAAAACACGCACTTGCTTACGGTATGGTGCTGTTTTCAAAATACTTCTCATCTAAAACAATATCTTTTACCACGGGTTGTAAAGCGGTTGCCGTTCTGTATTCCGAAACCGTATCCTCACTCACATCGACTATTGTTGATACCTTATGCACTTTCACAAGGCGAAGAGATGAAAAAGATATTTATACTCTTAATATACCCGATGAGGGTGATTGTGCGAAAGTATTCGACTATTTCGGTCATACGGATAATACGCCGACACTTAGAATAAATCGTGCGAATATAGACAGTGAGGAATACATTCCGTATTTTTTGAGGGGAGTTTTCCTTGTATGCGGAAATGTTACAGATCCCGAAAAAGATTATCATATGGAATTTGTTGTGCCGCATATGAACCTTGCCAATGATCTTAGCAGGATTATGAGTGAAATTGATATTATGAAGTCCGAACCGAATATTGTTAAGAGAAAAGGGAGTTATGTTGTTTATATAAAGGGCAGCGACCTGATCGTTGATATGCTTACATATCTCGGCGCTCCAATGGCTTCTCTCAATATAATTCAGCAGCAGATTTATAAATCCGTCAGAAATAAGGTCAACAGAAAAATAAATTCCGAAACGGCAAACAGCAACAAGACCGCAGCGGCATCGGCTAAACAACTCATGGCAATAAGTATTATTAAGGAAAAGCGTGGTCTGGGTTATCTGTCCGATGATTTGCGGGAGCTTGCGCTGCTGCGTGAGGAAAATCCCGAATATAATTTACGTGAACTTGGGGAGGCATTGAGTACACCTATAAGCCGTTCGGGTGTAAATCATAGATTGATGAAAATTATGGAAATTGCCGATGAGTTGGGTTCGGAGAAATCTTGAAATTATTCGGGTAAATTTTGAAAAAAGATAATAAAAAAAAACCTGCTTGTCATTTTATTGTCTGACAGGCAGGGAATTTTTTATAAAACTAAACGGCAGATGACGATAATTTCCCGGTATATTTGCAATGAAATATTTTTCGTTACACTCAAATTCCGATACATAACCCCATAAATAAAAAATCTCTGCTTTACCGCCAATGACGGACAAGCAGAGATGCATTTTGTCGGATTAAGAATTTTGTGACTACAAAATTTTAAACATCAAAATAACCTTTCGGGAATGAATCCCACCAAGTTATGTATCCCCTCAATTCTCCAGCGACTTCAAATAATAATTTGAAAATGGTAAAATAACTCCAAGCAGGTCTGGATAAG
>CANQBP010000005.1 GCA_947589415.1 uncultured Clostridia bacterium | reverse complement strand
ATCAATTTCATCAAGTACTATCAAAAGCGTTACTGCAAGGCAATGGATTATTAAAGCGTTTAATTGATAATTAGTATTAAAACTGCTCAAAAATTATACCGCAGTCTTTGCTGTTTCTGATTATTATGCGGTTGACCTTATGTATTTTCTTGACAGTCATAAAATTTCAGTGCCGGGTGAAATATCCGTTGCCGGTTTTGATGATACTCCCCTTTGCGGTATGATATTTCCGTCACTTACTTCCGTACGTCAGGATACGGCAAAAAGAGCGGAATATGCTCTGTATGCTCTGGAACGACTCCGTGACGGACAGAATATTGAGTCAACAATAACCCTCCCTACAAGGCTTATTATCCGTGAGAGTACACGTAGCTTATGAGTTTCTACAAAAATGAGCACAGAATTTTGGTATAACTTATGTATTTAAGTTTTGCATTAACACCCCTGTCGGTCTATAATGGAACTGACAGGGGTGATATTTATGAAAAAATCGTCATTCTTATATTCAGTTTGTATTCTTGCGATTCCCGTTGCACTTCAATCTATGCTTCAAGCTTCATTCGGCGTTGTCGATCAAGTAATGATTGGTCAGCTCGGAAGTGTTGATGTTACGGCTGTCGGACTTGCGGGAAAATTTACGGGAATATTTAACGTAATGGTTTCGGCAGTAAGTGCGGTTGCGGGAATAATGATTTCTCAATATATCGGACAGAAAAACCATGCGGAGGTTAGGAGAAGTTTATCTGTCAATCTTATGCTTGCCATCGGTGTCGCTGTGATTTTTACCGTACTTTGTGCCGTTATGCCAAGACAAATTATGGGACTTTATATTGAGGACGAGGCGGCTGTGGAATCTGCCGGGGGATATCTTTTCATAACTGCATGGGGTTTTATTATTACATCAGGGGCAACAATAATTTCAACAATGCTCCGTTGTATGGAAAAGGCATCTTTGCCCCTATATGCCGGAATTGCGGCTGCGGTTGTAAATACCGGTTTGAATTATCTACTTATATTCGGTAAGTTCGGATTTCCCGAATTGGGTATAACTGGTGCGGCGATTGCTACACTGATTTCTCAGGCTGTGAATTTTATACTTATACTTATTATGTATATTAAATATAGGAAATTTTTGGGAAAGACGGATGAATTCGCGAACGTCAGGAAATTTAATTACAAACAATATTTAACTATGCTTATGCCGATTTTGTTCAGTGAGTTTATGTGGAGCTTTGGGGAAAATGTGTATGCAGGAATATACGGACATATTGGTACTGATGCCTGTGCCGCTATGACACTTACAAATCCTGTTCAGTCCTTAACAATCGGTGCCCTATGCGGTCTAAGTCAGGCAGCAGGTATTATAATAGGGAAAAAACTCGGTGACGGAGAATTTGACGAGGCATATAATGCCTCCAAAAAACTTATTTTGTATGGTGCGGTCGGCTCGATTTTATTCTCGGTTATTATCGTACTTATAATGCCGTATTATGTTATGATTTATAATGTCGATGAATATGTACGCAATCTTACGATTCAGATACTGACAGCCTATGCATTGGTTGTACCGTTCAAGGTTCTTAACATGATTGTCGGCGGTGGTATTTTAAGAAGTGGTGGAAAAACCAAATATATTATGGTTATTGATATAATCGGAACATGGATTTTTGGTGTACCGCTTGGTTTTCTTTCAGCTTTTGTTTTTGGCTTATCTATCCCGTATGTTTATTTTATACTTTCACTTGAGGAATGTGTACGTTTGGGAATTTCTCTTGTAGTCTTGTATAGGAGAAACTGGATGAATACGCTTAAGAGTTAATAAAAATAAGCAGTAATCTATTATGTGAATTATTGTATTGAAGTCTATAATATTTCAATTTTTTGTAAATTCGTTGTATTTATAATATTTATTTGTTATAACTGAACTATAAAAAATGTTTATAAAGATAATGATTGTTTTTTATTTTATTGTCAATACTGATATCAAAACAAAAAGGATATTTTTGACATGATAAGGAGCAGTTATGGACTCAATATGGTATAAAACAGTTGACATTCCGAGGTTCGGAAAAATAAGCGGGGATATCAATACTGATGTTCTTATAATAGGCGGAGGCATGGCAGGAATACTTACTGCTTATTTTTTGCAAAAAGCAGGCGTTGATTATATTCTTGTCGAGAAGAACAGGATATGTTCGGGAATAACGGGAAATACTACGGCAAAAATAACAATTCAGCACGGACTTATATATGACAAAATACTTAAAAGCAGCGGTACGGAAGCGGCAAAAATGTATTTGTCGGCGAATAAGGCGGCATTTAATAAATATGGTGAGATTTGTAAGAATATTGATTGTGACTACGAAATAAGGGATAATTATGTTTATTCTGTTGATGACCGCCAAAAACTTGAGAATGAAATGGCGGCACTCGGCAAAATAGGATATAACGCCGAGTTTTGCAGGAGTACGGAGCTGCCGTTAAAAATAGCGGGTGCGGTAAAATTTGCAAATCAGGCACAATTTAATCCCTTAAAGTTTATTGCTTCGATTGTCGGAGGGCTGAATATATATGAAAATACATTTGTACGTGAAACGGTTGGAAATACAGTGATAACAGACAGCGGGAAAATAAGTGCGGATAGGGTTATTGTCACAACGCATTTTCCTTTTATCAATAAGCATGGCAGTTATTATCTTAAACTGTATCAACACCGCTCATATGTAATTGCACTTGAAAATGCACAAAAGCTCTGCGGTATGTATGTTGACGAAAATAAAAAGGGTCTGTCTTTCCGAAATTACAATGACCTATTGCTTCTCGGCGGCGGAGGACATAGAACGGGAGAAAGGGGCGGAGGTTCGGAGGAGGTAAGACGCTTTGCAAAAATAAAATATCCGTCCGCAAGGGAGGTATGTCATTGGGCGGCACAAGACTGCATGAGTCTTGACAATATACCGTATATAGGGCGATATTCAAAAAATACGCATAACCTCTATACTGCCTGCGGTTTCAATAAATGGGGAATGACAGGATCAATGGTTTCGGCAATGCTTTTGAGTGATATGGCAGTTGGGAGAAAGAATGAATATGAGGATATTTTCAGTCCGTCAAGAAATATGATCAAGCCGCAGCTTTTTATAAATGGAATTAAGGCTGCTGCGAATTTGTTAAAAATATCAAAGAAACGATGTCCTCACCTCGGTTGTGCATTAAAGTGGAACGAGAGCAAACATTCATGGGATTGTGCCTGCCACGGATCACGTTTTGATGAGAGCGGGAAATTACTTGATAATCCGTCAAACGGAGATTTGCCGCAGCGGATATGATAAAAAATAATGCTTGACTTTTGATATGTATTGTGTTTAAATATTGAAAAATACAATACATATCATTTTTTTGGATAATGGAATTACGGATAATAAAAATTTTCAGATGTAATAAGGGGGAATTTTATTGAGCAGGGTATTTTTTATTGCGGATACTCATTTCGGTGAGGATAATATACGAAGATATGAAAACAGACCGTTTGCGGATATACATGAAATGGATAGGGAATTACTTTTGCGTTGGAATACAAAGGTAGGTAAAAAGGATAGTGTATATGTACTCGGTGATTTTGGCGCAGTCGGTAGGGAAAAGGAAATTTTGTTACAGCTTAACGGGATAAAATATCTCGTTAAGGGCAACCACGATATACAGAGCAATGAATATTACAGAAATGCAGGTTTTGCCGAGGTTTATGAT
Source organism: uncultured Clostridia bacterium (assembly GCA_947589415.1). Lineage (GTDB taxonomy): Bacteria > Bacillota > Clostridia > Oscillospirales > Acutalibacteraceae > UBA1213. The sequence continues at coordinate 99,217 of CANQBP010000005.1, read as the reverse complement.
ATGCCTGTTTTATACGGCGGTTTTTGGATATTATCACATGAACCTTTATATATAAACGAAAATATGCCGTATGCTAATTTATTTGGTCATGTTCACAATTCCCCTATTGTCAAGGATTACAGCCGTCAGCATTATTGTGTATCTGTTGAGCGTATTGATTATTGCCCGATAGAATTTGATGAAATAGTGAAAAGTATGCAGCCGTAATTTATACTTGAATGTGCGTGTCGGCAGTAAATTTTTATTATGTATATATGAACACCCGACTTACAACCAAACACAAATCGGCTGTAAGTCGGGTTAAACAGTTTTATTATCATATAAGCAGTCCTTAATTGCTGCTTGCTTTTGCAGGCTTGACATCTGCCGAAAACAGGAGTTTTAGAGCCTCATAGCTTGCAAATCCGTCTGCGGTCATACCATTATTTTTTTGATATGCTTTGAACGCCTTAGCCGTCTGTTCTCCGAAGTAATTTGTTATACCATCTTTGAAGTCGCCATATCCGAGATCTTTAAGTCGCTGTTGAATTTTCTTGATATCGTCGTTTTCATCTCCCTGACCGAAAGCCGTATATTCGGTTATTTTTAAGGAATTATCGGCTTTTACCTTTGATGTTTCGGATTTAGAGGTTTCGGTTTTAGAAGTTTCTGTTTTTGAGTTTTCCTGCTTTGAAGTTTCTTTTTCGGATTCCTCGGATTTAGAAGTATCATTCTTTGAGTTTTCTGATTTAGAGTTCTCCGATTTAGAGTTTTCCTGTTTTGATGGTGAGGACGATTCGGACTTGGAATTTTGCGATGACTGTTCCGTTTTGCCGAGATCGGGATATATACTTTCTATGATGTCGGAGAGTACTTCCGTCATAGAGTCACCCTGTCTTTGGAATACATTTTTATCAATCTCGTAAACGTTTTTATTTTGAACAGCCCTGACATCAGCAAATTTTTTATCGGACATTATTTTATCTTTGACACCTTTAGGGCAGAAGATAAATTCGGGGTCATCTCTGTTTATTGCATTGAGGACATCGGTCTTTGTGCTGCACCCTCCGCATATATTTATAATATTAGCATACTCAAACAGTTTTCCGCAAAAGCTGCTGTCCGTGGCTGCATCGCAATCCGTATTGTACAGGTAACAGGCAGTTTTAGCAATATCATCTTCGGGTACAAGCCTTTGAAGATCACCCAATGTTATAAGTAAAGATGATGCCGCTTTTTCGCCATTACTCCTACCTGTTTTATTGCCCTCCATAATCGAACCCAGACTTTCAAAGAGGACGGTTATATCGCTGCCGGTTTTTGCCGTTGCCATGTTCAGTACTTTAATATTATCTTTATTGACTTTTTCCTTAACGTTTGATGAAACAGTTTCGTCAATAAAAACAACGTCCGGGGCAAGTCCGTTTATTTTGTCGATATTCGGACTTGATTTTGAACCGACTGTCGGTATATCGGAAAGTTCCTCTTGGGTACATTCGTCACTTTTGGCGGTTATTACATCGGAATATCCGCATGAAATAAGAATATCGGCAACAGAGTCACTAAGGCAGATAACGGAATCGGGACTTGAATTGAATGTATAACCCGCAATTTTTACGGGATATTCACCTCCGTTGAAACTGCCGCAGGCAGCAGATGACATAAGCAGGGCTGCGGTTATGATTAGTGTAAAAAATTTTTTCATTTTATTATCTCCTTAACTGTTATCTTTCGTTAATACCGATAAGTCCCGCACGAAGTGAGGCGATAAACTGCCTTGCACATCTCGGAGAACGTCCTCCTCTTTCAAGGGCAAATCTTTCGGCAGCCGCATCGAGCTTATCCCTATCAGTATCAATTTTGTATTCGTCAGCCAGACTATTCACTATTTCAAGATATACCGCCTTATCGGGTTTCATAAAATTAACCGATAATCCGAATCTGTCGGAAAGTGACAGCGATTCTTGAATGGAATCATTTCTATGGAGATCGTCGCCGTCCCTGTCGGAAAAACTTTCCTTTATAAGATGCCTTCTGTTTGAAGTAGCATATATAAGCGTATTGTCGGGTCTTGCAGCGAGTCCGCCTTCAAGTACTGCTTTTAGTTGTGCGTAGCTTTTATCCTCACCGCTGAAGGAAAGGTCGTCTATGAATATAATAAATCTTAGGGGAATAGCCGCAATTTTTTCAACGAGCAACGGAAATTCTCCGAGTCTGTCTTTGGGCATTTCCACCATACGAAGACCGTATTTGCAGTACTTATTCAGTATTGCCTTCACGGTTGAGGATTTTCCTGTTCCTCTGTCACCGTAGAGCAGGCAGTTATTGCATTTTGTTCCGTTCAGGAATGCGACCGTATTATCTTCTACAAGACCTCTTTGGATATCATAGCCTTTAAGGTCGTTCATTGTTATAGTATCGGGGAAAGTAACGGGCATAATATCCCTTTCCCTCCATATAAAGGCACGGAAACGTGCAAACATACCGCAGCCGTTTTTTTGATGAAATTCCGCAATCAGTTTTAAAGAGTCTTTTTCGTTTTGGAACTGGGGCAGCGGTTCCCCTGTTTCCCAACGTGGGAGGCTTGCCGCAACATTTTCAAATTCTTTATCGCCCAGGCAGGCGTTAATTATATCGTCGGGTGTTATTTTGCTTATATGATTTATAACACGAATATCCCTTTCGGCAGCATCAAGGACACTTTTTTTCAGCAGCCCGACATCACCTGCTGCGGCAGCTTCAGAAAATGCATTCTCATCGAAAAGAGCAGCTTCCGTAAGACATTTTGCAAGTGAGTCCGCATATCCCCTGTTGTAAAGCAACCCGACAAAATCTCCCCATGCCTGCAAAAATTCACGCACGGGAAGTTCCGAGGCACATAAAAGTCTGTAAAAAGCCATTGGAACGGTTCTTTTCATTATGCCTCTGTAAACGGATAAAGATGACATAAGCATTGCCGCTTCTTTGATTTTATTCATAACAATTCATCGTCCTGTATAAATAAGTATATAGTATATTCTACAATTTTTTTACCGTACAGTCAACTTGACTTATTGTTGAAAATAAAGATAGGTAAGACGAAAAAATTGGTAAATTTTTCGCCGTAAGTACAGAGCGGCAATGTTTACCGACAAAATGCGGTTAGTGTACAAAATCATTTGTCAGCGGGTTTGTCAGATAATTTGAGGTCGGTCGGGGAACAGGAATTTTTAATATATTTCTCGGCTGTTTCAATAGCTTTTTCCTTATTGCCCTTGAGCATATATGCGCTGACGACATAAACAGCAATTCTATGCGGGTACAAAAGTAAATTATTTTCCCAACATGATATTAAGTCATCGGTATTTTTAAGTTTTTCGAGCATAGGCAGAGCCTTTTCGGATACGATTTGACCGATATGCTTTGTTTCTTCCGAAAAATCATCTGTATCCATATTTTTGATTTGTCTGTTGTTTCTGATAAATTTATAAGTATTGCCCACGGGTGCGGAATAGGTGGAACAGTCCACGGTACTGTCAAGATAATTCTCCGAGATATATTTATTAAAAAAAATTTCGGCAAGATCATTAACCTTTTTAAAATATACGTTAATTCTCGGATATATTTTAAAATAGACTATTTTATCATCATTCGTTGAAATCCGGAGGACAAATTCAATTTGCTGGATTGATTCTTTTTCGGTTCTTGTATAAACAAACGAATTATTAGTAATATTCAGTTTAAAGCCGTTCATGGCGGGAGTAATGAATTTCCCGAATAAGCCTTTAACGGTGCTTATAGTATGCACATTGATCCCTCCTAAAAAATGATTATATCACTTATTCAATCAATATTCAATATATTTTCAAAATCGGTCACAATTTTTCAGTTAAAAAATCTGTTATTTTACGCAATTATTTGATATAATGATATATATACTAATTTTTGTTAAATTTTAAGAGGTGAATGGCAATGACAAAAAATATACTTATAACAGCGGGGGGAACGATTGAGGCTATTGACCGTGTGCGCAGCATTACGAATACCGGGACAGGGAAACTCGGAAGTCTGGTTGCCGAAAATCTTGCACAACGCAGCGGGGTAGGAAACATATATTTTGTCCATGCAAAAAATTCCTGCATACCTGATGTTCCCGGTGCAGTTATGATCGGCATTGAAAGTGCGGAGGATCTCGAAAATGTTGTAAGAAAACTCTGCGCCGAGGAAAAAATAGATGCGGTAGTACATAGTATGGCTGTAAGTGATTACCGTGTTCGAGCTGTATTGCCTGCCGGGGAGGCGGGAAATATCGGAAGTCAAGAGCTTATGGATAAATTTGATAAGTTTGATATTCTCAAAACTTATAATAAGATACCTTCCGATATTAAAAATCCTATAATACTTTTGGAGCAAACCCCGAAAGTACTTCCGATATTCAGAAAATTACTTCCCAAAGCCGTAATAATAGGATTTAAGCTGCTTGATAACGTACCGCATGAGAAACTTATTGATACCGCATACAGGCTGCTCATTTCAAACGGCTGCGATTATGTTCTTGCAAACGATTATGTCAGCGTAGAGTCGGGTGCGCACGAAGGATTTCTTATCGACAGGGAAAAGAATATCAAAAGCAGAAAAGGCAAGTATGAAATTGCCGATATGATAGCAGAAGCTGTTATTGAAGGGGGTGATTAAATGCATAACATCATATTGGGTGTCACGGGAAGTATTGCAGCATATAAAGCCGCAGATATAGCAAACACATTGACCAAAGAGGGTAACAGCGTTCATGTTATTCTTACAAAGGCGGGTGCGGAATTTATAACACCGCTTACATTTCAGTCATTGACAAAGAACAAGGTGCATACAGATATGTTTGCCGATTATGTTCCCTCGGAAATACAGCACATTTCTCTTGCAAATAAGGCGGATTTGGCATTGATTGCTCCTGCAAGTGCTGATTTTATAGCAAAGGCGGCAGCGGGAATAGCCGATGATATGCTAACAACGGTAATACTTGCGATAAGAAACAAACCTGTTATAGTATGTCCTGCCATGAACACGGCAATGTATGAAAATCCCATAACACAAAGAAATATAAACACTTTAAGGGAGTTCGGTTTCATTTTTATTGAACCGAGAGAAGCAATGCTTGCCTGTAAGTGTATAGGTAAGGGTGCGCTTGCAGAAAATGAGGTTATACTTGATAGTGTTAGAAAGATGCTCAAATAAGGAATATCGCTGAAAAATTTGCATATCTTATAAAAATAAAGCGTGGCAGTTTAAAATCTGTTGCGCTTTAATTCTTTTTATGTAATTTTCTAAAATTATACATCATATATGGTTAATTGTCAAGGAAAACTAATCATATATGGTATAATTCTATGAGTTATTTGACGATATGGGGAGTGGTTTCTTTGAGTTATTATAAAAGGCTGAGAGAGCTTAGAGAAGACCACGATAAGACACAGAAGGAAATAGCGGACATTCTTGAAACGACTTATCAGTATTACAGCGCATATGAGAGAGGTATAAGGGATATACCCTTTCAGCGTATTATAAAATTAGCGGAATATTATGGTGTCAGTATTGATTATATAGCGGGATTGACGGATATTCCGAAAAATCCTGCCGTAAAATTTGAGAAAAACAGATAAAACACACATGAATGGAGTATTTTTCTTTCATGTGTGTTTTGTTAATATCACGCTGTCGGTTAAATAAAAAAGGAACCGCTTCCAAAGCGGTTCCCGATGATTATGCTGATGTATTTTATCAGTCTGAACGAAGAGCCTTTACAGGATCTTGCAGGGCGGCTTTTTTTGCCGGTATGATACCGCCTATAAGTGTCAGAACTATACTTAAAGCGATAAGTATGAGTGCTGCAACGGGGGGCAGAATAGCATTGACATTATTTGTTTCCGCTACCGTATGGATAATTGAATTTACGGGTACTAACGCGAACAACGTTACACCTATTCCTATTATACCGGAACAAAATCCTATTATAAATGTTTCGGCATTAAATACACGTGATATATTTTTCTTTGATGCACCTATTGCTCGGAGGATACCTATTTCTTTTGTTCTTTCCAATACGGAAATGTAGGTTATAATTCCTATCATGATAGAAGAAACAACAAGTGATACGGCAACAAATGCTATAAGAACATATGATATTACATTGACTATCGTTGTTACCGATGACATAAGCAGCCCTACATAGTCGGTATAAACTATTTTGTCCTTGTCCTCGGCATTTTTATTGTATTCCTCTATGCAGGCGGAGATATTGTCTTTATTTTCAAAGCTGTCTGCATATATAGATATTGATGACGGGGTATCTGTCGTTACAAGACCAAATTCTTTGAGATTGTCGTCATAACTTCCGTTTGAAACATACAACTCATACATGGAGAGAAGAACCTTTTTGTCGGCATTTTGAATGTATGCATCAAATTGGGCGGAAAGCTGTTCTTCGGTAAGGCTGCCGTTTGGCATAGCCGGTGCTGACGGATTCTGCGGGATATCGGATACTTGAGAGTTTGAAGTATTTTGCGGGAGTTGCGGTGTTTGAGTATTTTGAGATGTTTGGGAAGCCTCAATGTTTTGTTCGGAGGATACGGACAGGGATCCCATCAATTTAGCCTTATCCGAAATTCCCATTCCGGCAAAGAAATTCTTTACATCTTTAATTTTTTCATCGTCTGATTTTGGTTTGAAACTCATTCCTGTTAAAATATTTATGTTTTTATTTTCTTTTTGTGCCTTGACAACATCACTGTTTTCAACGTATTTCATAAGATAGTCCGTAAGTTTTTTCGTATATCCTACGGGTGTGCTTATCAACTCGGCATCACAATCCTCATTTTGGCGAATAACACCCGTAAATTTTAATTTTATTGCCTTATTTTTTATAAGCGAATCTATTTCTCCGTTACTATCGGCTTTGGTATAAATTCCGTTTTGGTTTTCGCTGTAATAGTCGCTTGCGGGAAGAAGGTAGAGCTGCGTTTTACATATATCCTCATAGCTTAGTTTTTCGGTATCAAATTTGATTTTTTCTCCGTTACCCATTCTTTTGAGAAAATCCTTATATTCGGAGGAGGGGAGAATACCCATTTCATAGAATGCCGTCAAAAGAATTTCGTTGTTTTTATTAAGTACGAGAACGACTTCATCATAATTTTCGGGATATTTACCGTAAACCAGTTCATAATTATCTTTTATTGATTTACTGATGGTTTTGCCGTCACCGCCGGGCAAAAGCTGAGATATATTTTTGTTTTTATTCGGTGTCATGAATGACAGACTGCTCATGCTGTCGGTTCCGCTTGTTACACTGACACCGAGGGAATCGTTCAGCTCCTTGTTCAGAGTGCTGCCGTCAAGGTTTACGATAACTCCGTCTTTGTCATAACTGTACACATCGAATTTTGTGTCATAGCTGTAAACTATACCGTTTTCTCCGATATAATCGTTAATTTCATTTTTGGGGTCATCAAGGAATTCTTTAAATTTCGTCAGGTTATTTGTTGTAATGCTTGATGTAAAACTGGAAAAGCTGTCGAGGGTAATGCTGTTTGAATAAACTGCGTCCTTATTGTGTTTAAGCTCCTTATCGTTCATATCGGACGTTACATCGACAAAATTAGACAAATCAACGCTTTGTGCATCTATCTTAATGGGATACGATGACATGGCATTTTTCTGGATATCATTTATATATGTATTAACACCGTTAGAAATTGACAATATAAGAGCAATTCCGATTATACCTATCGAGCCTGCAAAAGCGGTCAGAACGGTTCTTCCTTTTTTGGTTCTCAAGTTGTTAAAGCTGAGTGCAAGTGAGGTGAGAAACGACATTGACGTTTTTCCCATTTTTTTATCCTGCGGTTTTTCCTCTTCCTCTTTTTTTATCTCGAACGGATCACTGTCGGATATGATTTTTCCGTCTTTAAGGCGAACAATACGTGTTGAGTATTGTTCCGCAAGCTCCGGATTATGCGTTACCATAATGACAAGTCTGTCTTTTGCGACTTCTTTCAGCATATCCATGACCTGTACGCTTGTTTCGGAGTCCAATGCGCCGGTAGGCTCGTCTGCAAGAAGTATATCGGGATCGTTTACCAACGCTCTTGCTATGGCAACACGCTGCATCTGACCGCCCGAAAGCTGATTAGGACGTTTATGTATGTGTTCGATAAGTCCCACTCTTTCAAGTGCCTCTTTTGCACGTTTTTTTCTTTCCGATTTAGATACGCCCGAAATCGTTAGTGCAAGCTCAACATTAGAGAGGATACTTTGGTGGGGAATGAGGTTATAGCTTTGAAAAACAAAACCTATGGTATGGTTTCGGTAAGCATCCCAGTCCCTATCTCTGTATTTCTTTGTAGATATCCCGTTTATGATTAGATCACCGCTGTTATATCTGTCAAGACCTCCAACAATATTAAGCAGCGTTGTTTTTCCCGAACCGCTCGGACCGAGTATGGCAACAAATTCATTGTCCCTGAAATTCAGATCTACTCCGTCAAGTGCCTTTTGTGTAAGCTCGCCGGTATGGTATTCTTTTTTAATATTTTTCAGTTGCAGCATATTTCCTTAATACTCCTTTACAGTGCGGTGGAAACGCTCCGCTTTATTTTAGTACATTAGCAGTATAAACATTTTTTGACGGTTTGTCAATATTTTTAAACTAAATCAAGTCCGTCTTGTATTCACCATAAGTATTATGTGCAGGCAGGATTTTGCACAAAAAATCCACGGACTTCAAGACGAGCCCGTGGCGCAGCATAACTGCTCAAAGTATTTCTTTACATCAGAAAGTGACGGTAAAACTTTATTTGCAAGACCTGATATTTCGTCTGTCGGCTGAATAAGATCCGGAACCATTATAACAAATGCTCCGGAAGAGTGTGCCGCACGCACACCGTTGAAGCTGTCCTCGATTATACAGCAATCCCTTGCGGAAATTTTCAGCTTATCCGCAGCGTGGAGAAAAATATCCGGTTCGGGTTTACTTTTTTCAACCATGTCACCGCCGACTATTACATCAAAATAATCAATAAGACCTGCTGCCGTAAGCTCGTTGTGTACTCTTTCGGTTATTGTGGACGATGCAAGTGCAACGGGCATATTATCATTTTTAAGATATTCGAGTAATTCCCTTGCGCCGGTCTTGACAGTCAGAAGATTATTACGCAGCTTTTCTGCAAAACGTGAGGTAGCCTCATTCCAAAATTCATTCACGGGAAAATCTCTGCCGTAAACTTCTGAAAATCTCGCAAGAGTCTTTTCCGTATTCAGACCTATGCACGACAGACAGGTTTTTTCCATATCATCAATATTAAATATTTCGGCAGCCTGCATACAGCAGTCAAGGTACAACCTTTCCGAATCAAAAATAACCCCGTCCATGTCAAATATTATCCCTTTGAATTTTTTCATTTTAATATCCTCTTAATATACGCAGTAATTATTTCTATTGATTTTTCCGCAGCAGACTGCGCAAAAGTGTGGTATTCGACCTGAACGTTTTCGCTGCTTGTACTGTCGTCGGAGATTGAACGGAGTATGCAGAAAGGTACTTTATTTATGTAACAAACCTGCCCTACGCTTCCTCCCTCCATTTCGCAGGCAACAGCCCCGAAAGCATTGTTTATTTCAAATCGTTTTTCTTTTGTGTCTATAAATTGATCGCCTGTTGCAATGTTGCCTGTTGTATAATCAATATCCCCAAGTTCCGAACACGTTTCTTCTAAATCATTGCATAGCCTGTTGTCGCAGGGTATATATTTTATGCTTGTATTATCGGGCAGAAAAAGTGTCGCAGGCTCATCACCTACGGCAGTAGTATCAAAATCGTGCTGTACGACATTTTCTGCTATAACGACACTTCCGATATGTGTTTTGTTTGATGTACTTCCCGCAATTCCGCTGTTTATAATTACATCGGGTTTGTACTCAAGTATCATGGTTTGCGCACACACGGCGGCATTGACCTTTCCTATACCGCATTTTGCTACTACACATTCCGTTCCGAAAATTTTCCCCGATGTAAATTTAACAGAGCTTATAACTCTTTCACGGGGCTCTTCCATTATTTTCGTGAACCCGTCAGTTTCCATATCCATAGCTCCTATTATTCCTATCATCTTTCGTTCTCCTTTTAAACTATTCAAGATTTCCGGTGTGAAACATTATAACTGCAAGTGCGGCAATCGGTGCGGTTTCGGCTCTCAAAATTCTTTTTCCGAGAGTCGATACCAAAGCCCCGTTTTCTTTAAGAAAAGATACTTCATCTTCTCCGAAACCGCCTTCAGGTCCGATAAATACCGCTATTTTTTTATCATTTTCCGTTATCAGCTTTCTCAAAGGCTCGCCGCCGCCCTCGTAAAATAAAATTACTTTATCATATTCCGAAAGTTCCTTTGCCGCATTTTTTAAGTCGGTTACGGGCCGCACCTCTGGAATGATGCCTCGTCTTGACTGCATTGCTGCCTGAAGTGCAATTTTTCGGTATCTTATGAGCTTTTTTTCGGCAGATGCCGCATTGGGACGTGATATACACCTGTCGGTAAGAACAGGCACTATGCGGAATACGCCAAGCTCAACTGATTTTTGTATGACTGTTTCCGGTTTATCCCCTTTTGTGAGTGCAAAATATAATGTCACCTCGGTAAGAGGCTCATGCATACATTCTTCGGACGTACAGACACGCACAAGCACACCGTCTGCGGAAATGCGTTCGATTTTGCAAATTCTTTCCCGCTTATCTTTCCCGCAAACGGTCAATATCTCACCGACAGACATACGCAGCGATTTTGTTATGTGTACGGCGTCCTCACCCGTTATAAGACAAAGACTGCCCTCTTCTCCTGTATTATCAGCGAAAAACCAATCCATATGTTACCTTTCCCGTATTTTATTGTCAGAAAAACCTAACGAGGGTTCTTCCTTTTTTCTGTTTTTTTTGATAATTATTTTCCTGAGTTTCTGAAGTCTGAATCTGTTGTATCTCTGTATAATCACAAAGGGGAGATTTCCTATGAACAGCAGAAGCAACAATATTATAGTCATAAAAAAACCGTTCATGGCTACAATAACAACCGCAAACATACAATTCATCGTATGGTTCCATTCCCCACGACAGGTTTCCATTATGAACTCGTCAAGATATTCAACGGACAGATCCGTGAGATGACTCTTTGAAAATCCGTCTTTTCCCACATATTGCGGGAGAAGATCTTTCCAGCGATTTATTTTAAAAACATCATTATATATTTTCCCGCCGTTTTCCCATTTCTTCGGTTGGTAAATTTTTTTTGAGGCATCAAAAAAACGGGTATCAACGGATATACACAAAAAATAAGTTGCAAAATGCCATATAGCGGCAAGGACTACATTTGTCAGTATTGCTTGATCAAAAGATAAATTTCTTAACACTTAGAGTACCTCCGTTTCTTTGGCTTTAAAAACTTCTCTTCCTAAATTTTAAAATGAATTTATTAACGAATTATGAACAATATAACTAATGAAAGTATATATAAAAAAAATCGTTAATTTAAACAAAAATATTGTACTTTTTAATAAAAAATGTTAAAATTAACTTAGCTTGTTTTTTACCGGAAACAAACGCTGTTATGATTTACGGGAGGGTTACAGAATGATCGATAATGCGGCTGTACAACAACTTGTTGAGATTTTAAAAGAAAAAGGACTTAAAATTGCATCTGTCGAAAGCCTGACGGGAGGAATGGTGTCCGACCTTATAACATCAATACCCGGTGCTTCCGATGTTTTTGAGTGCGGAATATGTTCGTATTCAAACAGAATAAAAAATCAGCTTATCGGTGTGTCGCAAAAAACGCTTGATAGATATACCGAATACAGCGAACAGACTGCCCGTGAAATGGCAGAGGGCATAAAAAGGATTGCAGGGGCGGATATCGGAATATCGACAACAGGAATTGCGGGGCCGGGAGGCGGGAGTGAAGATAAACCGGTCGGACTTGTATATATAGGGATTTGTACGACAGAATGTACGGCTTATAAGTTCGATTTTTCGGAAAACGGAAAAAATGACAGAAACAGGATAAGGGAGCTTGCAGCGATTAAGGCAATAGACTTAGCGAAAGAAGCGGCAACTTTCCTCACGGTATAATTTTATGTATTGATGTTTTATTTTAGTATAATCAGGGCAGAATGAAACGGATTTTTTATATGGAAAAAATGTAAAAAGACATACAGAGTTGAATTTTTTGTTTTTTTACATTAAAAATTTGTGCAAAAGTATTGATTATATTTAATTATTATGATAAAATATATGACGAATGTAAAAAGTATATGCGAATTCCAAACTGTACATGGAAAAAAACAAAATAATATAATATAATAGAATGGAGATGATTTATCTATGCCGAGAAGTGCAGGTATATTGATGCCGATAACTTCGTTGCCTTCTCCTTATGGGATAGGCACTATGGGCAAAGCAGCTTATGAGTTTGTGGACTTTCTGAAAGCGTCAGGACAAAAGTACTGGCAGCTTCTGCCGGTTGGACCGACAAGCTACGGTGATTCGCCGTATCAGTCGTTTTCCACATATGCGGGAAATCCGTATATGATTGACCTCGACTTGTTGTGTGATGACGGTCTGCTGACCCGTGAAGAGCTGAAAAAAATTGATTGGGGTTCAAATGCGCAGTATATTGATTATGAAAGAATATACAATGTGCGGTTTGATGTTCTCAGGCAGGCCTATGAAGCCTTCAAGCAGAAAAATCAACAGGAATTTTGGGATTTTATGCGTGATGAGAACAGTTGGCTGACAGATTACGCTTTGTATATGGCAGTGAAGAAATTTTTTGATGATAAGGCTTGGACCGAATGGCCCGATCCTCTTATCAAGTACCGTAATCCCGATACAATAGATTACTATCTCAGATTGCTTTACGAAGATGTTATGTTCTGGAAATGGACACAATTCATGTTCTATAAGCAATGGGCTGAGCTTAAGGAATATGCCAACGAAAACGGAATAAAGCTGTTCGGTGATATGCCGATATATGTGGCAATGGACAGCGCCGATACTTGGGCAAATCCTGATGTGTTCTGGCTCGATGATGAACGCAGACCTGTCTGCGTTGCGGGCTGCCCTCCGGATTATTTCTCGGAAACGGGACAGCTTTGGGGAAATCCCCTTTATGACTGGATCTATCTTGAGGAAACAGGCTTTGACTGGTGGATAAGAAGAATAGCCGGTGCAGCAAGAATGTTTGATGTTACCCGTATAGACCACTTCAGAGCATTCGATCAGTTCTATGCTATACCCTATGGTGCAAAGGATGCCGTCAAGGGTGAGTGGATAGACGGTCCCAAGATGAGATTCTTTGAAAAAATGAAGCAGCGTCTGGGAGATATTCCGATTATTGCGGAGGATCTCGGTCTTCAGACACCGGGCGTAAAGAAGCTTCTTGAGGAATCCGGGTATCCGGGTATGAAAATTCTTGAATTTGCATTCGATTCCAAGGAAGACAGCAATTATCTTCCCCATAATTATACCAGCAACAGCGTATGCTATACGGGTACGCATGACAACGATACCATTATGGGTTGGCTCAGCCAGGCATCCGAAAAGGATGTTGCATTTGCCGAAGAATATTGTCGCCTTGATAAAACAGAGGGATATAACTGGGGCTTTATCCGCACGGCTTATTCAAGCGTGAGTGATTATGCAATAGTTCAGATGCAGGATATCCTCGGACTCGGATCCGAGGCAAGAATAAACATACCGTCAACCCTCGGCGGAAACTGGACCTGGAGAATGAAAAAAGGAGCCGCAACTCCCAAACTTGCGAAGAAACTTTATAATTTGTCCAAAAATTACAGAAGGCTGGAGGATGACAAAAAAATGAAGAAAAATGCCATTATCGACAACCTCGTGCTTACAGCAAAGAACGAGTATTGCAAAGAACTCGGAGAACTTTCTCCCGCAGAACTTCATAATGCACTCGGCAAGGCAATCATGGGTGATATCTCGGAAAAGTGGGCTGATAGCAAGAGAAATCATGCAAATCAAAGGAGAGCTTACTATCTGTCTGCCGAATTTCTTATGGGCCGCATGGTTTATAACAACCTTTATGCAATGGGTGTTCTTGAACAGACAACAAAACTCCTTGCTGATAAGGGCGTGGATATCAATATGTTCGAGGAAATCGACGATGCTGCTCTCGGCAACGGCGGACTCGGCAGACTTGCAGCTTGTTTCCTTGATTCCGCAGCTACACATGACGTGCCGCTTGACGGATACGGAATACGCTACAAGTACGGTCTGTTTAAGCAGGAGATAATTGACGGTTTCCAGGTTGAAGTTGCTGACGATTGGCAGCGTTTCGGTGATCCGTGGTGCATAAGAAGGTCAGAAGATATCGTAACGGTCAACTTTGCAGATCAGACGGTAAAGGCTGTTCCCTATGATATGGCCATTATCGGATACGGCACGGATAATATCAATACTCTTCGTCTTTGGGAGGCAGAGGCTGTTAATAATTTCAATTTCCTTGAGTTTAACGACAGCAAATACGATGAAGCAGTAAAGGAAAAGAATGATGCAGAGAATATATCAAAAGTTCTTTATCCGAATGATAACAGTTATGAGGGTAAGGTACTCAGACTTAAACAGCAGTACTTCTTCTCTTCGGCATCACTCCAGGATATTATCAAGAGATATAAGAAAAGACACGGCAACGATTATTCTCAGTTCCCGGTTGAAACTGCTATACAGCTTAACGATACACACCCGACAATATCTATTCCGGAGCTTATAAGACTTCTCCAGAATGACGGTCTTAGCTTTGATACGGCATTTGATATTGCTCAAAGAACATTCTCGTACACTAACCATACGGTTATGCAGGAGGCTCTTGAGAAGTGGGATATAAAACTTATGACAAGTATTCTTCCCGATGTATATGCTATAATCGTAAAGATCAACGACAGACTTCTTTCAGAGCTTAAAGAAAAGGGCGTTGAAAAAGAAAAAGTTGAGAATATGAGAATAGACGACGGTCATGTTGTACATATGGCTCGTATGGCAACTTATGTGTCGAGTTATGTAAACGGTGTTGCCGCTATACATACGCAGATACTCAAGGACGATACTCTTAAAGAGTGGTATGAGCTTTATCCGGAACGTTTCCAGAATAAGACTAACGGTGTGACTCAACGTCGTTGGCTTGCACTTTGCAACCCCGAATATTCGGAGTTCATAACAGACCTTATCGGCAAGAAGTGGATACGTAACCTCGATGAGCTTAAGAAAATTGAGGATCACATTGATGAGAGAACCATTGATAAATTCAATGAGATAAAATATATAAAGAAGAAACAGCTTTCCGATTTCATTCAGAGGCACGACCATGTTTATATCGATCCTTCTTTCATGTTCGATATTCAGGTTAAGCGTCTGCATGAGTACAAAAGACAGCTTATGAATGCATTCTCCATTATGGCTATTTACTTCCGTCTTAAAGAAGGCAAACTCCCGAATTTCACACCGACAGCATTTATCTTCGGTGCTAAGGCAGCTCCCGGTTATGCAAGAGCTAAGGCTGTAATTAAGTATATAAACGAGATCGCTAATCTTGTAAACAACGATCCCGAAGTTAATCAGAAAATGAGAGTTGTTTTTGTTTCCAACTACAATGTATCCTATGCCGAGAAGATCATTCCGGCAGCAGATATCCACGAGCAGATCTCGACAGCCGGTACAGAGGCTTCCGGTACATCAAACATGAAGTTCATGGCAAACGGTGCTGTTACGATAGGAACCTATGACGGTGCTAATATCGAAATAGCCGAATGTGCGGGCGAAGAGAATGAGTACATTTTCGGTGCAAGGGTCGAAGAGATAAACGAGCTTAAAGAGAATTACGATCCCGAAAAGATTTATAAGGAAAATGAAGAGCTTAAAAGAGTTATTGATACACTTATTGACGGTCGTTTTACAGACGGCGGCAAGAAGGGCGAGGGCTCATTCAAAGAACTTCACGATTCACTCCTCAAGGGTGCAAGCTGGCATAAGCCCGACCACTACTTTATACTTAGGGATCTTCCCGAATACATTGAAACAAAGATAAGAGTAAACAACGAGTACAAAGACAGAAGAGCATTCGGCTATAAATGTCTTAAAAATACCGCTAATTGCGGAAAGTTCTCGTCTGACCGTACAATACTTGAGTATGCTTCCGATCTTTGGAAGGTTAAGTCCAAATAAACTTTGAAGTACTGATAATTTGAATAAAGGGGTATATGAGTTTTTCTATACCCCTTTATTTTAGGTTTTAACCTAACACGGATTTATCTGCAAAAACGTCACAAATTGAGTTGCAACATAACATTGAAACAGGGGGAGGTAATAGAAATATGGCTAAGTATAAAGAACAGTTGCAGGCAATGGGATTCGGATATGATGATGTTACATCAGTGGCATACAGGAAAATAAATGATATAGCCTTTATTGTGCGGGTAAATCCGGCTTCAAAAGAATATAATGTAACTGCTGCGTGCAGACCGCATTATGATAATTCTGTCGGCAGTCTGCGAACTGTACTGAACCAATTTGCCTCACAACGCCGGAATATTCTGAAAACAGCCTTTTTTGACGGAAAACAGATACATATATGCTATCAGATTACATTTGATATTTTGCAGGGAGTAAATGATGCTGTCAATTTTATTATGTATTGCGTAAATCAGTTTGAATGTGTTCCGTGTTGTTCAAAGTGCGGCAAATTTGATGTTGTTGACGTATATTCCGTTGAAAATAGTGTATCTGCCTTATGCGCTGAATGTTACGGTACTCTGCAAAGTAAAATAACAGAAGATATTGTAAGGGAGTCCGCAACCCGTACAAATTATCCTATGGGTATCCTCGGTGCAATTCTCGGCAGTCTTGCGGGTGCAGTAGTATGGTTACTGTTTTCACTAATGGGATTTATCGGGTATATAGCGGGATTTATTTCGGGCTTCGGCGGAATTATGGGTTATAAATGGCTCGGAAAAAAGATATCGACAGGCGGAATTGTCATATCAATAATTATTTCCTTTGTTTTTCTGTTTCTGGCAATGTATCTTGCGGTCGGGATTGATCTTTATAACCAATTTAAAGCGGAGGGTCTTGTTGAATTATACGGCCTTACGTTCAAGGATGCACTTGACTTTATACCCGATGCCGTACAGTTAGATTCCGAATATGCAGGAACTTTGGTTTATAATAATATATTCGGTGTTATTACCTTTATATTATCTGTTGTGATTTGCGCAGCAGGTCTGAAGTCGGAAAGTAAGGTAAAGAATCGTTCAATGAAATTAACATGATTTAGGTTTTACGATTTTTTGGGGTGGTGATATATTGACGGAAAGTGAATTTCGTGAATTTCTAATAACGATAGGCTATCGTTACAACGGAAAGTCAAAAACTGCTTTTAACAGCTATGAGGGTTTTCATACCATGATAGAATTTAACATAAAGGAAAAAAGATATTTACTTTCCCTTAATTCGGCTGTCAATGATACGGGTGCTTTGTCTGCAAAGCTCAAGGTCTTTGCAGCGGAAAATAAGAGCTTCATAACAAAGGCAGTGTATAAAAATAAAAAAATAATTCTTGCCGTTAAAATGACCGTTGATTCGGAAATAGACAGAGAGAACCTTAAAAAAGCTGCAAAATTTATAATGGAATTGTGCAAAAGTGATATGATGATTCCTGTTTGCAGCGTCTGCTCAAAAAACAAAAAGACAGGTCTTTATGTTGTCGGTCGGAGTCTTATGCCTATATGTGACAGATGTATAAAAAGAAAAAGACGCCAGTATGAAAAAAGACGGGATATGTTTGAAAGAAAAAAACAAAATATGCCGGCAGGGATAGCGGGCGCATTTTTTGGTGCTGCGTTGGGGGCTTCAATATACATACTTCTTTATCAATTTATTCCGCTGTATGGAATAATCGGCGGGGGAATATCCGTATTATGTTTTGCAGGGTTTGTTATTACCGGAAAAAGAGCAACAAAGTTAAGTGCAGTAATATGTGAAATCATTTCCTTTCTGATATTTATTGCAGCCGAATATGCTGCGCTTATTGCGGAAACGGCAATATTGATTGAAAACGAGGGCGGGGGGATAGCCGTTACAGAGGCTATACAGATAACTAATTCGAGTTTTTTCGATTGGGGTTACCTTTGGTCAGTGCTGTTTGAGATTGCAATAGGGACTGCTGTTATGATGCTCATAGGTGCAGCTTATTTTCTGAAAAGAAAATATACAAGACCGCTAAAAATTTCTAAAAATGTACTTTGATAGTTGCAGTTATAAGCCGACTGTTAATAATAGAATATCGGTTTTATGCGAATGCGGTTGAAACGCGAACAGTGTAGGGAAATATTTAACAATGTTTATATGTTTGCTCCGCATTACTAATTTCAATATCTGCTGAAAGGGAAATGTTATTATGAAGCAGAAATTTTTTAAAGGCTCGCTCGGTTTATTTGTTACGCTGGCAGTTCTTTGCTCTCCGTTGTCCGTATTGGCTGTAAATCAGTCAGAAGATACGGAAAGCGATAAAAACCGCGCAGAAAAGAGCCGAGTGAAATCTGATACGCCCGGTAACGTAATGATGGCGCCGGTCAATAAGGAATTTTTGGAATATCTTCAAAATCCCGATGACTATTCCGGCGTTTTGCCGTCGTCACTTGATTTGGACTATCTAAGCGAGTTGTACACGGACAGCAACTTGGTTGACGAAAAGAATTTGCCTCAAAGTTACGATATGCGTGATTACGGTCTTGCGCCGAGTGTAAGGGATCAAGGTGTGTACGGTACTTGTTGGGCTATGGCAACAACTTCCTCAATGGCATCGGGAGTTATGGATCAGTTCCCTACCGTTTCGTTTTCTCCGGTTCACTTAAACTGGTTCAGCTATAATGGTGATATCGAAAGCGAAATGCTTGAAAAATATTTAACAGATGATTCAATATTCAACTACGGAGGCAATGCGTCTATTGCTACTCCGACACTTGCTGCATGGAAGGGACCTGTTTTATCGGAGAAATTACCATATAGTTTTATAAGTGAATATAATAGTGATCTTTCCCAATTTGAGTATATGAGATACGACGCTGATTTCCATCTCCAAGATTCTTTTTATGTATCACCCGATGTGTCGAGTGAAAATGGTAGGGATATATTAAAAAGTGCCCTTATTGAATACGGCTGCGCAACGATTTCCTATTGCTCAAACGACGAATATTACAATAGTGAAACAAACGCTCAATTCTGCCCGGATGAAGCTCCCGCTGATCATGCGGTTTTGATTGTCGGTTGGGACGACAATTATTCGAGGGAGAACTTTAATGAGGATTACAGACCCGAAAATGACGGTGCATGGCTGATACAAAACAGTTGGGGAACAGAGTATAATGACGAAGGAGGCTATTTCTGGCTTTCCTATGAAGATAAAAGTATAGATGAAACGACAATACGCTTTTTCCAACTTGAAGATGCAGATAATTATCAAAACAATTATCAGTATGATGTGATGGGGTGGCAAACTTCACTCGGTAACGTAATTGCTGAAATTGATGATTCTGTAAGTAAAACTTTTTACGGCGCAAACGTTTTCACGTCTAAAGATGATGAACAGCTTGAGGCGGTTTCGTTTTATACCACGGATCTTAATACAGAGTATCAAATAAGTATCTATACCGATCCGATTGACGGAGATCCTGCTTCCGGCAATCTTGTTTATTCGGGTAAGACAGGCGTTGAACCGTTTGTAGGATATCATACCGAGGAATTGGAAAATGCCGTGAGGCTTGATAAGGGAACACAGTTTTCCGTTGTTGTAAAATTTACAAATCCGAATTACGCTTATCCCGTTGCGGCTTCCACTTCTTACTCTAATATAAGAAAAGATAAAATCGAACATTTCGATAATCAGAAATATAGTTTTATCAGTTCCGATGGAGAAAGCTGGGGAAATGCAAGCGCATACTTTTGCGATTATGACTATGCGGGAGAAAGTTACGGTAGCTTTACTACTTGTGTATGTATAAAAGCATTTACGAATCCGCTTCCGAGTGATAAAGAAGCTATTTCAAATGTACGTTTTTCGCAGCTTGAAGGGCCTGTTGAGTTAGGAACAGAGCTGCGTCTTGAGGGTGAGGGAACAATCAATTATCAGATTGACGGAGGAGCCGTACAGATATATAACAGTCCCATAAAACTCGATAAACCTTGTACTGTTACCGCATGGGGAGAAGAGGACGGAAAAATCGGAAACAAGGTGAGCCGTACATATACTATGGCATCGGCGCAGCTTAGTGCTCTTACTTACTCCCAAGGGGACAAAATACACAATGTTGAAATAAGTGACGACGGAACAGGCGGGATTTTTTTGAACAAAACCGGTTTTGTAAAACTGCATCCCGAAAGTTCAGACAATATAACCATAAACGGTAAACATATCGACTCAAATGAATGGTCTGAAGAATTTACGCTGGCTGAAGGCGAAGACAGAAAGGAAGTAGTGATCGAAGTTTCCGGAGAAGGAAAAAATACAACAACATACACAATAAATTTAATAGGTGATATAAATTTCGATTACGAAAAGGAAACTGTGATTTATCCCGAAGATCTGTATGATGTCAGAGACAGTGAAGGCAAAATTATTCATTCGGGTGATATTGTGTCCGATTATTCGGTTATTCAATACGGTGAATTAAGTCAAAAATTCTTTAGCGTTAAATCTAAAGAAAACGGGAAATTTTTAGGAGAAATTCCTGTTCCCCTAAGGTTTGACACCGCAGCCTCCGGTATTGATGTTGAAAACGAAAATACTTTCTCGATGTATTCCGATAAATGTTTTTGGAGCAGCAGCAAAGATAATTTTACTGAAATACACTGGTGCGAAAATGATAAAATTAAGTTAGAGCCGGGTCAGACGTATCGAATATACAGAAATGCTGACGATCAGTACAGATTTGCTTCCGATGTTTTTGAATTTGAAATTGCGGAAAGGCATGAGAAACCTGCTGTCAGTATCGAAGGGGTAAATGTTAATTATGTTTCGTTTGTCGAAGATGAAAACTGCGAATACAGACTGTCGGGTGGAGAATGGCAGGACTCTCCTCAATTTTATGAATTGGATCCTAATACCTCATACACATTTGAGGTCAGATATAAGGCAGGATACGATAATGAAGAGGGAACAAAGATGCATTTTGCATCAGAACCGACAGTAGTTACGGTAGAGACGGCTGACGGAATCATAACGCAGTGCAAGTATATTTATCACGGAAGAGAATTTCAATCTCTCGATTACGGACTTAGTGTCGGAACAAATACAATTGATGTGTACGAAGATCTTTTGTTGTCGGGAGATATGGGGTTAATTCCCGCAGAGGGTCAGGAAGATGTTATTGTTGTAAATCTATCAAATGAAAACGGTAAATATGTTGCTGACCGTGATATCGTTGTCAATGTTGAAATGGTAGAATATGATGATGACGGAAATCAAGTCCCGGTATCGTCGGATCAATATGATTATATGGTATATTTGGTAGATGATTCGAAAAAAGTTATAGATGTCAGGACATACTCTTTTACAACTCCGCTTTATGTTCAGATTGAGGATTTACAAATTCCCGAAGGTTATATTATAGCTGATGATAGTGACATTGAGGAAGGATATGTGCCGGTATTGTTGTTTGTTGAAGGTGTATGGAGAACATTTGGCACAAATATGTTTTTGCCTGTACAAAGTGTAGGAGAGTCATCTGAAGTACAGCCGTCAGAAGAGCCGTCAGAACCGTCTGAAGTACAGCCCTCGGAAGAGCCGTCAGAACCGTCTGAAGTACAGCCCTCGGAAGAGCCGTCAGAGCCGTCTGAAGTACAGCCCTCGGAAGAGCCGTCAGAGCCGTCTGAAGTACAGCCCTCGGAAGAGCCGTCAGAACCGTCTGAAGTACAGCCCTCGAAAGAGCCGTCAGAACCGTCCGATGTACAGCCTTCGGAAGAACCGTCAGAGCCGTCTGAAGTGCAGCCGTCAGTAATTCCGGTTGAGCCGTCCGGAGATAACCCCTCCGATCCGTTTGATAATCAGCCGCCGAAAACTGATGGAACAGTTAGTACTGATGAGTATTCGCAAAGTACGGGTACTGACAGCGGAGAGGATAGCGGAACCGTTCAAACCGGTGACACGGGAATGTATGTTCAAGTTATTGTTGCCTTTGTTGTGACGTGTTCGACGTTTTGTGCGTATTTTATAATCAGACGCAAAAAGGTGCGTAAATAAATGTTTTTCATATAGGATACATTTATAATTGAAAATTGATTTTTAAAGAGGGGACTCATGCAAATTGATGTTCCCTCTTATATTTTTGGAGAAATTGTTATAAAAAATTTTTAAAATTGTGTGTTCCGCTGATAAAACGGTATCAAATAAATCTGTTATTATAAGCATAGCACCAATAATGTGTGTAATTTGTTTTGCAAGAATAATGATGAAACTGTCCCAAGAAACGCACCGAATATATATTATTGAATTTAGGCGAAAGTTTTTTTATTGTATTGACCGGCAGGTGCAGGCTGTTAATATAACAGTGCCGTTTTAATACATATTTTGTGTGTTTCTGCTTGTACGCATTGTTTTTATTTGTTGATAAATATTATATTTTTTAAAACAGATCGGTAAGTATTTTTTCATAATATGTGTTTGACTTTGCAAAAATCAACAAAACATTGCGTTTCTCTGTGGTTTATTTGTAAGAATATTTTTGGTATTGGTATTGACTTATAATAGAGCCTATGATACAATAGGCAATGTTGGTTTAATAAGTTGTATTTTTTTATCTTACGGTGGAATGGTTTATTTTTTGGGAATTTTGCCGTATTATGGTATTTTGTGAGATATGGGTACGATATGATAAGTATGCGGGTGCTGTTATATGCGGGTATGTGAGCATTTATTTGTATCCGGGTGACTGATGTGGGTAAACGTGTATTGTTGGCAGATGTTTCCGGGGGAATTGCCATAATGCGGGAAAAATCCATTGCCTGTATATGTGCTTCATACTCTTGTGATTGCGGCGGTTCGGTTAGTGCTGACCCGTTTCGGACTGAATGATCAATTGGGGATTGTACCACTGATTGTGTATACAGTAGTCGGTTGTGCTGTTCCGTTGGGGATATATTTTTATCCGCAAAAATTCCGAAAACGGATATAGTATTTTACCCCGGAAAGTATAAAAATAAAATAGAAGATTTTATGTTCCGTAATTTATATCGGGTTCGTTGGAAAGTTTTTTGATTTTTGTTTGAGGAAAGTTTGCGAATGAATTTAAAATGAGCGGAGGGTGGAGAATGAACCGAAAAAAGGCACTTGCGAAAAATACATTTATAATATCAATAGGTACATTTTTACCGAAGCTCACCAGCTTTATTACGTTGCCGATAGTGACGGCGGGACTTACACAATCGGAATACGGAACTTATGATTTGATTTTAAATCTTGTGTCGCTGGTTATGCCTTTTGTGACATTACAAATTCAAGCGGCTGCTTTCAGATTTCTTGTTGATTGCCGTGGAAATAAAGAAGAAACCGACAAAATAATCACAAATATTATGTGTTTTGTGGGTGTATCGTCAATATGCTCCCTGGTTATTGTGTTCTTTTGTCTGTATAAACTGGATTTTATATTGCGAATACTTATTTGCTTTTATTTCTTTATTGATATTATAGTGCTGTCTATGCGACAGATTGTAAGAGGTCTTTCCTATAATAAACTGTATTCGGTAAGTGCAGTGCTGCAAGCCTGTTTGGACATGATTTTTGTGGTTGTGACGATAAAATTTGCTAAACAGGGTCTTATAGGATTATTGTTCTCGTTCATTACGGCATTGGCGTCAAGTGTCATAATGTTGGCAATCGGGGGACGTATCTTCTCTCATATTAACTTAAAGCTGCTGTCTAAAGCAAAAATTAAAGAATTGCTTGCATATTCTTGGCCGCTTATTCCTTGGGTTCTTTCGGATTGGGTACTTAGGGTTTCCGATCGAGCAGTGATTTCGTATTTCTTGGGAATTGAAAAGACTGCGATTTATGCGGTTGCAAATAAAATACCGTCGCTGCTTTCGCTGGTGCAGAACACGTTTTCGTATGCATGGCAGGAAAATGCATCTATTGCCTCAAAAGACAGTGATCAGGACGAGTATTATACGTCTATGTCGGATATGATGTCGAGGCTGCTTGCAGGGTTTACGGCTGTGCTTATTTCAATGACACCTGTTATATTTGCCATTCTTATAAAGGGTGATTACGGGGCAGCATACGAACAAATGCCCATTCTTTATTTCGGTTTTCTGTTTTCCATTTTTTCGTCGTTCCTCGGCGGCATATATGTTGCCAATAAAAGAACTAAAAATATGGGAGTAACTACCACGATTTCCGCTGTGCTGAATATTGTGATAGATTTAGCACTCATAAATGTTATAGGGGTATATGCGGCATCTGTATCTACTGTGGTAAGCTATTTGTTTCTTGTTGTATATAGAATGATAAATATAAGAAAATACAATAATATTAAGTATGATGTAAAAAAGATGCTGTTGTATCTTTGTGTGCTTATATTCATTAGCTTTATTTGTTGGATAAATAATTTCTATTTGAACATACTTAATGTTGTTATCAGCGTTGTTTTCGCTTATTTTGTAAACCGTGATCTTATAAAAAATATTTTGAAAAAAATCCGCAAAAAAATTAAAAAGGTATAATTCTTCTGTTTTTGTTTTTTTAGTACGGAAAAAACGGTTTTTTATATTACCTTAGTGTTGAGTTATCCATAGCGTAGAATTAAATATATTATTTATGAGGAGAATGGAAATGAGAAGTGAAACACTTGAAGAGTATGCACTGAAATACGGAAAGAACATTAAACCGGTAAGGAAAATTATAAATTTCCTTTTAATTAAAAAACTTTTGAGATATGCGATGAGCAAAAAGGATATAAGTGATGTTGAAACAGGAAAGGCAAGTAAGCGGGAAACAGTAAAAAAGTATGTAAAAATGAATGAAAAGCATTTTAAATCACTTACAAATAAAATAAAAGACTTTTCCGAAAAAAGCGGTATAGACATAGAGGAATTTAAGGAAGATATTATATTTTGCTATTATGCATACGGCTTTCTGCCCGATGAATATTTTTTCCTTGAAATAAACAAGAGAACACCTGATGAAAAAAGAAAATATGTGTCAAACAGGGACAGGCTGCTCATAAGCTATATGGTTAATGATGTTTATGATATAAGCTATGCAAGGGATAAGAGTATATGTTATGAAAAATTCGGTGAATATTTTAAGCGTGAAACGGTCATTATCAGAAGTGACAGCGACTTTGACAAGTTCAAGAAGTTTATAAGTAAGTACCCCGTATTTGTTCAAAAGAATGTAAGAAAGAACTGCGGAATGGGCGTAAAGCTGGTCGACTTTAATGAGGTATCAGAAACACCGGAAGAGTATTTCAAAAAGCTCCGTGAGGACGATGAATATATTCTTGAGGAAGTTATAAAACAGTCCGATCTTATGATGTCTGTCAATAAATCGTCCGTTAATACAATAAGATGTCTTACTTTTATTAACAACGGCAAACTCAATATTGATTATTGTACGCTCAGAGCGGGCAGAAATAATTCTTTTATCGACAATGCTGCCGGGGGAGGATTATGCGCTCAGATCGACAATAAAACAGGCAGGGTTATTTCTCACGGCTTTACGGAGTACAAGGAACAGTTTGTGACTCACCCCGATAGCGGTGTCAGGTTTGAGGGTATGCAGCTTCCCGATTGGGACGGGGCACTCTCACTTTTGAAAGAACTTTCCGGTAAATTGCCTGATGTAAGATGGATAGGTTGGGATTTGGCACATACTGATGACGGTTGGGTGCTTGTGGAGGCTAACGGGCGTCCGCAGCTTTTCCAACAGTTCTGGTGCGGCCCTCTCAAGTCGGATATTTGTGAGTATTTAGGTATCGAGATTTAATACAATTTTTATAACACGAAAACCGTATTATGCCGTAACGGAGGTTTGCTTAAGATATGGCATAAAATTATAGGGGGCTGCTCTCAAAGGGCAGCCCCCGCTTAATAATAATACGACTGTATGGTACAATATTTGATTTTCGATGCAGTAAATTATAAACAATACAGTCGGGGCTATAAACTGTTTAGCGGTATGGAACGATTTTTTTGATAATATCCTTTGCTAAGCATTAAATTTGTGTTATAATATGCTTGATGTAAATTCAGACATGATTTTTTAGTGGGTGAAAAAATGGCTTTTGATAGAGAAAAAATAAGAAATTTTAGTATTATAGCTCATATTGACCATGGTAAGTCAACTCTTGCCGACAGGATACTTGAACAGACGAAATCCGTGGCAGTAAGGGATATGGAAAATCAGCTTCTTGATAATATGGAGCTTGAGCGGGAAAGAGGCATTACAATTAAGGCACACGCCGTAACTTTACTCTATAATGCGGATGACGGTGAGCAATATATATTTAACCTTATAGATACTCCGGGTCATGTGGATTTTAATTACGAAGTTTCACGCTCACTTGCGGCTTGTGAGGGTGCGGTGCTTATTGTTGACGCTTCACAAGGTATAGAGGCTCAGACGCTTGCAAATACCTACCTTGCACTTGATGCGGGTCTTGAGATTGTTCCCGTAATAAATAAGATAGATTTGCCGAGTGCCGACCCTGAAAAGGTCAAGAAAGAAATAGAAGATGTCATAGGTCTGCCCGCAGACGAGGCACCGTGTGTTTCGGCAAAAATGGGAATAAATATACATGAGGTAATGGAACAGATAGTAAAGCTGGTACCTCCGCCGCAGGGCGACAGCGGTAAGCCGCTTCAAGCACTTATTTTTGATTCTTATTATGACAGTTATAAGGGTGTCATAATATATGTAAGGCTGAAAGAGGGTCAAATTCATGTCGGTGACACAATAAAGCTGATGGCAACAGGCTCGGAATTTACCGTTGCAGAGCTTGGGTTTATGCGTGCCACAAGTCTTGAACCGTCCGAAGCACTATATGCGGGAGAGGTCGGTTACATAGCGGCATCAATAAAAACCGTAAGCGATGCCCGTGTGGGGGATACTGTTACACTCGCAGACAGACCGGCTGAAAGTCCGCTTCCCGGTTATCGTGCCGTTCAGCCGATGGTTTTCAGCGGAATATACCCCGCTGACGGAGCAAAATACGGTGATCTTCGTGATGCATTGGAAAAACTGGAACTTAACGATGCTTCGCTTTCGTTTGAACCCGAAACGTCTATCGCTCTCGGTTTCGGTTTCCGCTGCGGATTTCTCGGACTTCTCCACATGGAGATAATACAGGAGCGACTTGAAAGAGAATATAACCTTGACCTTATCACAACTGCGCCAAGTGTAATATACAGAATAACAAAAAATGACGGTACGGTAGAAATGATAGATAATCCGACAAATTATCCCGATTCGGGTACTGTGGCAATGGCTGAAGAACCTATGACGGAGGCACATATATATGCACCGAGCGAATATGTGGGAAATATAATGGAACTTTGTCAGGACAGACGCGGAACTTTCCGTGACATGAAATATATTGATGCCGATAGGGTAGACATACACTATGATTTGCCGCTTGCAGAGATTATATATGATTTTTTTGATACGCTTAAATCCCGCACGAGGGGATATGCTTCATTTGACTATGAACTTACGGGTTATCAGCAGTCAAAACTCGTTAAACTCGATATAATGTTAAACGGGGAAACGGTTGATGCTTTGTCATTTATAATTCATGCCGACAAGGCATATGCAAGAGCAAGAAAAATGGCGGAAAAGCTGAAAGAGAAAATTCCGAGACAACTGTTTGAAGTACCTATACAGGCTTGTATAGGCGGAAAAATCATAGCAAGAGAAACTGTAAAGGCTTTGCGCAAAGACGTTCTTGCAAAATGCTACGGGGGAGATATTACTCGTAAGAAAAAACTGCTTGAAAAGCAGAAAGAGGGCAAAAAACGTATGCGCCAACTCGGTTCTGTGGAAGTCCCTCAAGAGGCATTCATGGCTGTGCTTAAATTGGACAGCGACAGTTGATATTATACAGCGGAGTGTAAGAAAATGAAAAAGACAGTGTTATTGTATAATTTTGATGAGAGGGAACTATCGGTGCTGAAAAGGGCAATAATGCCGCTGCATTTCTGTATAAAAGTAGTAGACGGAGATGATATTTTCCTGCCTGTCGGGTATCTTTCGGGAATTACGCATAATTCCGAAAAAAGAGAGTACCATGGGGAATTTTCGGACAGACTTGTTGTAATGGGGGGCTTTGGCAGTTCCGATATAGACAGGCTTATCCTTGTAATGAGAAAAGCAGGTTTCGGACGTGACATATTAAAAGCGGTTGTTACCCCTTCCAATTCGGAGTGGTGCGGAGCAGAGCTTTTCGATGAAGTAAATAAAGAGCGAAAGCTGCTTGAGGGAAAGTGATGTATTACACATATATGCTTTACTGTAAGGACGGGAGTATTTATACCGGCATAGCGAAAGATATAAAAAAACGCATGGCGGAGCATTTTAACAGGACTTCAAGGTGTGCAAAATACACACGTTCTCATGGAGCAAAAAAAATTGCGGCGGTCTGGATAAGTGAGGATAAAACTTGCGCTTTGAAACTCGAATACAGGATAAAACATCTGACAAGGCACAAAAAGTTAAGCCTCATATCGAATAATGATATGATGATTTTCGGGGATAAAATAGAGGCAGATAAATATAAACGGGCAGATACTGATATTTTCGGAGAGTGGATATTTTTTGATTGATATATATGGTTTACTGAAAAAGTATTACGGTTATGACAGCTTTCGGACAGGTCAAGAGGATATAATAAGAAATATATTATGCGGAAGAGATGTTTGTGCAATAATGCCGACAGGATCGGGAAAATCAATTTGTTATCAAATACCGGCGGTTTCAATGCCCGGTATCACACTTGTAATATCCCCGCTTATATCCCTTATGCAGGATCAAGTCCGCATACTTAAAACCGCAGGAATACCGGCAGCCTATATAAACAGTTCGCTTACACCGTCAATGATCGAATTAGCTATGAGCAGGGCTTCAAAAGGGGCATATAAAATAATATATGTTGCCCCCGAAAGGCTTGAAAGCAGGCGTTTTATTGAGTTTGCAAAAAATTCCGATATATCGTTTATTGCTGTCGATGAAGCTCATTGTATATCAATATGGGGCAGGGAATTCAGACCGGGTTATCAAAAAATAGCGGATTTCTGTTCAAAGCTGAAACAACGTCCCGTTATTGCGGCTTTCACGGCAACTGCAAACTCAAAGGTCAGAGATGATATTGTGGAGAAACTTGAACTTATTGATCCGTATAATGTATGTTTGGAATTTGACAGACCAAATTTGTATTTCGGAACTTATTCTCCCGTCGGAGAGTCGGAAAACGGTATAGGAGGCGACACAAAAAATTCATTTATTATTGATTATATTACACGTCATAGAAACGACAGCGGAATAATTTATTGCATGACGCAAAAACTGACGGAAAAGATTGCTTCCTTAATAAGGGAGGCGGGTATGCCGGCGGAAGCATATCATGCGGGATTAAGTGTTGATGTAAGGCGTAGACTTCAAGAAGATTTTACTTTTGACAGAGTAAAAGTAATTGTAGCCACGAATGCTTTTGGAATGGGAATTGATAAGCCTGATGTGCGGTATGTTATACACTATAATATGCCGCCAAGACCGGAAGATTATTACCAGCAGGCAGGACGTGCGGGTCGTGACGGAGAAAAGGCGGAGTGTATATTACTTTATTCATATTCCGATTATCGTTTTATAAGGGATTATTTCATACTTAGAAAAAATGATGAGGAAAACTTAGCAAGCAGACGGGATCGCATGACGGACGAGGAAATAGAGAAATATATTTCGGACGAACTTGATGATCTTAATAAAATGAAACAATATTCGGTATCGGGTAGGGTATGCCTGAGAAGTATGCTTTGCGGTTATTTTGGGGAAATAATAAAAAAACCGTGCGGTAATTGCAGTGTATGTCTTAAAGATATAGATATAAGGAGAAGAGGAGTGTTAATACCCGAACGTGAGGAATATGATGAGGTTCTGTTTGCAAGACTGAAATCAAGAGTAAAAATTATCGCTGTGCAAAGCGGAGTACCGTCATATTCGATAGTAAACGATAAGGTTCTGAAAACACTTGCGGCAGAAAAGCCTTTAACGATGGCGGAATTATCAAAAGCTGCGCAAATCGGTGCAATAAAATTGCGAAAGTACGGAAATGCACTTTTAGAAGTGATAAATACATATAGGGACGAAGGGATTGAAAAAAATTGACTGATGAAATAAGACAAAAATTGCTTGAAATGAGTGAGAATAAATTCGGAAAATTCAGTAATTCCCTTATTCCCGGAAAAAATAACATAATTGGAGTGCGTATTCCGAAATTGAGGCAATATGCCAAAAAATTGGCGGCAGACTGCGGTGAGTCCGCACTTGAGGGTGATGATATATACCATGAAGAGATTATGCTTAAAGGTATGATTATAGGTTATCTTAGGATCAATGCAGAAGACAGGCTCGGACTTATAAGGGATTTTGTTCCGCTTATAGATAATTGGGCGGTATGTGACAGTTTTTGTTCTACATTGAAATTCACTAACAAAAACCGTGAGATGGTGTGGTTTTTTTTACAGCCGTATATTCATTCTGATAGGGAATTTTATGCGAGGTTCGGTGCGGTAATGCTTCTTTGTTATTACGTCAATGATGAATACATAGACAATACGCTTGAGAAATTATCAAATATAAACACAACCGCCTATTATTCGTCAATGGCAGTTGCGTGGGCATTTGCCGAATGTTATATCAAATTTCCCGATAAAACGGAAAAGTATTTATTGCAAAAAGTTTTTGATAAAGATACGCATAACAGGGCTATAAGAAAAATATGCGACTCGTACAGGGTAGAAAAAGATAAAAAAGAAAAATTAAAATTGCTTATAATGAAGTAGTTTCATTTTCAGAAACTGCGTTTGCAAGGTACTGATATTGATTTTGAATTTCTGCGATTGCAGGTAATACTGCCGAGAGTATATGCTGTAATTTATATTATACAAAACTTGGTGATGATTAAATGACAAGAGAAACGGCTAAAAAAATGATAAAGGGACACCCGTTTTCACGAAGGGATAAGGCAAAAGCGGATATTGATGAAAGGGATTATGTTTCAATACGTATTGTACCCGTATTTGAATTGGACGGAAATAATTATCAGTTCACCGTAATGTACAAAATACGTATAGAGGACGGAGGATATATATACGGAAGGGCAATGGGGATTGATGAGTTTTGCAAAATGCAGGAGGCAGCCTCAAGAGGAGAGGTATTTGATATAATGTATTTGAGAACATCTCGAATAATAATAGAATTAGAGGAGCATGACGACTGAATTTGCTTACAGTTAAGGGGGTTAAGTGTATGGAATATGTACTGAAAACCGATAGACTTACAAAGGAATATGCCGGCAGGAAAGTTGTAGATGAGGTCACACTGAACGTTAAAAGAGGCGATATATACGGTTTTGTCGGAAAAAACGGAGCGGGAAAAACAACATTTATCCGTATGATACTCGGTCTTACGGCTCCCGCATCGGGCAGCTTTGAATTGCTCTCGGAAAAGGATATATTCAAGGCAAGGCGTCGTATCGGAAGTCTTATAGAAAGTCCTGCCCTGTATTCAAATATGACCGCACTTGAAAATATTTGCCTGCTTAGTACAATAATAGGGGCAGACAAAAGCAAATCGGAAGATATATTGAGAGTTGTCGGACTTTCGGATACGGGCAGGAAAAAAGTAAGAGATTTCTCACTGGGCATGAAACAAAGGCTTGGAATAGCATTGGCACTTGTGGGTGATCCCGAATTTATTATTCTTGACGAGCCTATAAACGGGCTTGACCCGACAGGGATAGTCGAAGTAAGAGAATTACTGCTAAAACTGAAAAATGATTTTGGCAAAACCGTATTTATATCGAGTCATATACTTGGTGAGCTTGAAAAAATTGCTACAAGTTACGGTATAATTTCAAGAGGAAAACTGGTTGAAGAGATAACGGCAGAGGAACTTGAAAAAAAGTGCAGGGGAAGTACTGTTTTAAAAACAAATAATTCGGAGAAGTCTTTAAAAATCATAAAGGATAATTTAGGGATAGTGAATACGGAAGCAAAAGCCGACGGAAGTATTGTAATATGGGACACTGTCGAAAATATCGGTATGCTTACAAATGAACTGTTTGAAAACGGGATAACGGTTTCGGGTATTTCAACTTCGGATAACGGTGTTGAAAGCTACTTTATCAAAAAAATGGAGGAGGGCTGATTATGGCGGGACTTATACGTGCGGAATTGACAAGGCTTGTGAAAAGCAAAAGTTTTATTTTATGTGTAGTATTAGCGGCAGTACTCGGTGTGGTTTTTGCACTCCTGTATAGATTTTTTTGGGACGAAAACAAAACAATATCAATGACATACGCAGCCATGCAAACCTACGGAATGAATACGGACGTGTTGGACGAAGCACTTAAAATGATACCGAAAAATAATTTATGGTCATATATCAATGTATTCATGAGCGATTCTATGATATGGATACTTTCGTCTGTATGTGTATGTGTTTTTGCCGCTTCCGAATATGATACGGGAACTCTGAAAAATACCGTTTCAAGAGGATTTAAAAGACATCAGATTTATTTTTCAAAGTATGTTTCCGCATTTACCGCAGTGTTGGCAATAGCCTTGTCATATATTTTGACGGGCGGAATTACTGCGCTTACGTTTGTCAGCGAAACTCCCGAATTATCGTTATCGGATATGGTTATATGTATTGTTTTGTATATTTTGCTGTTTGCAGCACTTGCGGGATTTTATGTTATGCTTTCCGTTATTTTCGGGAAATCGGGTTTTACTGTTGCAGCCGCTTTGGTTGTGCCTATGCTTATTTCGGCACTAATGAACACGGCTTCCATGATAAATAAGGACATAGGTTATTTATCAAAATATATGCTCGTTGACTCTTTGGCATATGTACAAAGCTCCGTAGTTGATAAACAGGCATATATACCCGTATTGATTGCAGTATTCTATATTGCTGCAACGAGTATTGCAGGTTATATTATATTCAAAAAAAAGGACATAAAATAATTCGGTAATTGACGGAAGTAATGATTTGGGTTATAATATTGTAAATTCCGTATTTACGGATACGATAAAAATTTGAGGGGGAATAATCATGAGTATGGGCAAAATTCTTGTGGTTGATGATGATATAAATATATGTGAATTGCTTAGGCTTTATATTGAAAAGGAAGGTTATGATGTGGTCATAGCGAATGACGGCGGTCAGGCTGTTACAAAATTTAAGACAGAGAAACCGGATCTTGTTATGCTTGATATAATGCTGCCCGTGCTTGACGGTTGGCAGGTTTGCAGGGAAATAAGAAAAACTTCACAATGCCCTATAATTATGCTGACGGCAAAGGGAGAGGTTTTTGACAAGGTATTGGGACTTGAGCTTGGTGCTGACGACTATGTTGTTAAACCGTTTGAAACAAAGGAAATCGTTGCACGAATAAAAGCGGTTCTCAGGAGAGTAAATGACCAACACCCGCCGGTAGAGGAGCAGACATCGGAAAAGGAAGTATGTTATGACAAACTCGTAATAAATTTGACAAATTATGAATTGCGTGTCAATAATGAACAGGTAGATACTCCGCCAAAGGAAATGGAACTTATTTATCACCTTGCAAGCAATCCGAACAGGGTTTTTACAAGAGATCAGCTTCTTGACGAGGTATGGGGATTTGATTATTACGGTGATTCGAGGACAGTTGATGTTCATGTAAAACGCCTTCGTGAAAAGCTCGAAGGTGTTTCGGATAAGTGGACTCTCAAGACTGTATGGGGAGTAGGTTATAAATTTGAAGTTAAGGAATAATTTTTTCAGATTTAAGTTTGTAAGGGTGTATAATAAACAGTCGCTTTTTTTAAAATACATGAGCATAAGTCTTGTAATAGTTTTTTTCAGCTTTCTGGTGCTTGGAACCATACTTACCGTTGTTATAACAAATTATTGGACAAACGAAAAAATAACTACTCTTGAAAAGAGGGCGGACAGCGTCGGAAATTTTCTTGTTGAAAAAATATTGAGTAATTCGCCTACGAGCAGCAGCTCAACGTATTTTATTGATAGTGAGGATATGAATATTATACAAAATACGCTTGAATTGTTCGCAAGGGATACGGATACCGATATTTTTGTGGCAAAAACAAACGGAGATGTTTTCATTACCCAATCAAACGAAAGAATATTCTATAACAACAATATATCCATGCCTGATGTTGTGAGAGAAACACTTACATTCGGGACATATTCAAAAACAGGAAATCTTGGCGGTATTTATAAATCCGACAGATTTATAGTTGCACGTCCTCTTAATTATAAAAGAGGAATGGTGGAAGGGACTATCGGGGTTATTATAGTAACGGTATCCGGTAAAGATATAACCGGTTTTACCGATATGATATTAAGGATATTCATTCTTTCAGCGGTTGCGTCACTTGCACTTTCAATTCTTGCCATAAGTATTTTTTCCTATAATATGGTAAAACCTCTTAAACAAATGGCTAGGGCTGCCAAACAGTTCGGAAAGGGGGATTTTACGGTTAGGGTAAATGTAACTACAAATGACGAAATGGGTGAGCTTGCCGTTGCTTTTAACAATATGGCGGATTCTCTTGCATCATCGGAAACAATAAGAAAAAGTTTTATAGCTAATGTGTCACATGAACTGAAAACGCCTATGACAACGATTGCAGGATTTATAGACGGTATTCTTGACGGTACTATTGCCCCGGAGAAGCACAATTATTATCTGCGTATCGTTTCTGACGAAATAAAGCGTTTATCAAGGCTTGTCCATTCTATGCTTAATCTTTCGAGAATTGACAACGGAGAGCTGAAGATAAATTATAACCGTTTTGATCTTCTCACAACGCTTGTCACTATTGTGATTACATATGAACAGGAGCTTGACAAAAGGAATATTGAGGTCAGAGGGCTTGACAGCATAAGTCCGAAGTTTATTTACGGCGATAAAGACCTTATCCACCAAGCGGTTTATAATCTGATTGAAAATGCTGTAAAGTTTACAAACGAAGGCGGATACATAGAATTTAATATAACGGAAAATTCCAATCAGACGCTGTTTACAATAAAGAACAGCGGTCAGGGTATAAAAAAGGAAGAGCTTTCGCTTGTGTTTGACAGATTTTATAAAACAGACAAATCCCGAAGTATGGACAAGAAGGGACTCGGACTCGGTCTGTATCTTGTTAAGAGCATTATACATCTGCACGGAGGAGAAATAAAGGCAGACAGCGTATATGGGGAATATACGATTTTTGGGTTTTCTATTCCCAAAAAACAGGATAAGAAAAATTCGCTTTTGTGATAGTGCTTTCATTAAGGATAATTAGGAGTGATGTTAATGAACAATCAGTTTCGCAGCGGCGGAGATAATTTCCCGAACGGGGATTTTAACGGCGGTATGAACGGTACACAACAAAATCCGATGGTGAATTTTCCGTCGGGGTACGGTGTTTTCGGACAACCTCCGCATATGTCCGTTACACCTGATGTTAAAAGAAAAACCTTCAGAATATGTTTATCGGGCGCAGCCATTATTATTTTGGCGGCTGCGCTTATATTTGTCTGTACAGGCGGAACGGGAAATATTGATTATCATGTTCCGACAGGCGGAAAAGCGGAGGGAAAGTATATTTTCAGCGAGGATATTACCGATGCTCCGAAATTATTTTTCGATGAAAACTGTCCTAAGATATCTGCCGTTGACAATAAAGATACCGCAAATGACAGTACCCTCAGTACCTCGGAGGTGTATAGCAAGGTTTCTCCGTCGGTTGTGTGTATAGATACGTTTGAAGCGGGGAAGGATTATATACTTGACTCAACAGGCGGCGGCTCCGGAATAATACTTACAAAGGACGGCTATATTGCTACAAACAGTCATGTTGTCGATGATTCCTCAAAAACGGGAGTTTTAGTAACCCTTTCGGATGAAAGCAAGTATTTCGGAACGATAGTAGGCTATGATAAAAAGACAGATCTTGCCGTGATAAAAATAGATGCCGAGGGACTTAAAGCGGCAGAGTTTGAAAATTCCGATGAGCTTTCTGTCGGACAATCCGTATTTGCCATAGGTACTCCGCTCGGTATTGAATTTTTTAATTCCCTAACCGAAGGTACACTTTCGGCAGTAGGGAGAGTGATCGGAAACAAATATGTAAAATATATACAGACAGATGCGGCAGTAAATCCCGGAAATTCCGGCGGGGCTCTTGTTGACGAATACGGCAGGGTCATCGGTATGAATACATCTAAGATAATGTCTGCCGGATATGATAACATAGCTTTTGCAATTCCAAGCAATACTATTATTGAGATAGTCAATCAGCTTATTGAACACGGCAAAATAACCGACAGATGCACACTCTCCGTTCAAGTAAAGGACTGTACGCCGTATATGTCGAAAGAGAACTGCGTACCGCAAGGTGCTGTTATAACAAAAATACTTACCGACAGCCCGCTTGAAAATACCGAAGCGGAAGTAAATGATATAATTACGGCAATAAATGATGTTACAATTAAATCAACAGTTGAGCTTGTAGATGAGATGAAAAAATATAAGCCCGGTGACCTTGTTAAAATTACTCTTTACAGGGCGGGAGAAAAGTCATACAGCTTTGATGTAAATACCATGTTCTTGCCGGACAGATGAACCGGAAGTATTCAAGAAAACAAATATAACCGCCAATGTAAAGCTGATGTCTGATTTTGATTACTTATAAAACATAAACTTATATAAAGCAGCGGACTTCCCTGATTAAAAATCGGGGGAGTCCGCTTTTTAGGAGAGAATATACGGTTATAAGCGAAAATCATTATTTCAGCTTTGACTTTGCAATTACTCTTCTTATTACATCAGCTCTGTTAAACGGAGTTATGAAATAGATGCCGTCCACAAAGCCTTTCAGTTTTTCAATTATTTCAACTGAAATATCTATACCGATTTCTTCGCCCTCCTCACGGGTCATGTCGGGAGAAAATCTGTCTACAAAATCGTTCGGGATTACAATTCCGGGAACTTCATTTTTCATATAGTTTGCATTTCTGTAACTTACCATAGGCATTATGCCCGCAAGTATTTTTATATTTCTTTTGCGGGCTTCTTTCAAACACTCTATTGCACTATCCGTAAAGACGGGCTGCGTAAGAATAAATTTAGCTCCGCATGATATTTTTTTCTCAAGACGTTTTAGGGCAAATTCCGGTTTTGGTGCTGCGGGGTCGAATGCTCCGCCAATGGCTATCGGAAATTCGGAAAAAATATCTCTGTTCATTTCCGATATAAGCGACATCAGCTTTGTTGAATCAAGATTGAATACGGGTTTTATAATGCCTCTGTCCGTTTCGGCTATATGATCTCCTGTCACGGCAAGAACGGCATTTATGCCTTCGCTGTATGCACCGAAAAGAATTGACCGCAGAGCATTTATATTTTTGTCACGGCAGCAGATATGTGGAAGTACCTCTATGGAAATATCACGCTTTATCCTTGCCGAACATATAACGGAATCAGCTTTCGCATGACCGAGAGGTGAATCCGATACCGTAATTATATCTACTCCGCTATCTTTCAAAATTTTTGCCGCACAAAGCATTTTATTGAAATCGCAGCCTCCGGGCGGATCAAGTTCAGTGGCAATCACAAATTCGTTTTTCGTCAATTTAGAGGTAAAGTCGGATTTTTTCTTTTTAAAGTTATAAGTATAGGAAACCGTTTTAGGCTGTACATTTGTACCTCCCTTTATATATTCCGAAAGCAGGCGGATATATTCGGGATTGGTACCGCAGCAGCCGCCTATTGCGGAAATTTCGTGCGGTATAAATCTTGCAGCCTGTTGTGCAAAATAATACGGTGCATTGTTAAATACGGTGCGTCCGTTGACTATTGACGGATATCCCGCATTAGGCATAACGGTAAGGTACAGGTCGGAATGTTGTTTTATATATGAAAAAAAACGTAGTGCAGTTTCATATATTTGTGCAGTACCGCTGCCGCAGTTTATTCCTACGGCCGTCAGTTTGTTCTTGTTCTCTATTATACCTTCGAGCAGTCTGTCAGCCGATATTCCGGAGCGTGTGCAGCCGTCAGGGAGGAGCGTAAACGATAATATA
This sequence comes from uncultured Clostridia bacterium, assembly GCA_947589415.1. Classification (GTDB taxonomy): domain Bacteria; phylum Bacillota; class Clostridia; order Oscillospirales; family Acutalibacteraceae; genus UBA1213. The sequence goes on along the minus strand of CANQBP010000005.1, from coordinate 60,797 downwards.
ATCTCAGCCTCAGGCAGTTTTTCAAGAATATAATCAACTGCCGGCAGTACGGCGTAAAGCTCACTCAAGGTTTCAAAAATAAATGTTTTTGCCCCCTCGGAAATGAAGCAGTCAATAATGAACCTGTATTCGGATAAAATATCACATTCGGCATTGTTATTTTCATATATTGCGCTTACATCGGCGCATACTGCCGCCTTATTTCCTGCGGCATCGGCTGCCAGTCTGTATCCGTTGCGTATTATTTTTTCGAGTTCGTCATGATCCGTATTCAGTATAAAGCTGTTTGCCGAGAATGTATTTGTTCTAATCAGTAATGCTCCTGCTTCAATATATTCCCTATGTATGCGTTTTATAATATTAGGATCAATAACATTATATTTTTCACATAGCTCGGCACTTTTATTTGTAAGCTCCGAAAAATATGTTCCCATTGCACCGTCAGCGGGGACGGTTTTATTGTTTTTAAATAATTCCTTTAAGGTCATAAAAATTTCTCCTATAAAAATAGGGGGAGCGATATCCCCCTATTTTATGCGTACATTTGTCATATTCGTACTTAAGTCAATGCAAGAACAAAGCGGGGTAACAAAATTCATAAATTCGTTTTACGGAAATATCCCGCTTCTTATGTGTTGTGTTCAGGCTAAGATAATAGACAAAATATATCTGCCTGCTGAACTTCGATACCTACTTTTTTAACTGCTCCACGCATGATTTACAAATCATATGGTCTTTAAAGAAAATCAAATCTTCGTTTGAGTTACAAAAAGTACAGGTAGGAGGAAATTTTTTGACTATAATACTGTCGCCCTCCATATAAAATTCCACAAGCGAGCCCGCAGATAAATCAAGAGCCTTTCTTATTCCCGCAGGAATAACGGTTCTTCCCACACCGTCAATCTGTCTTAAAGTTCCCATTGGTTTCATAATTAACACCCCCGTTAAAATTATATACGGCATTTAATATACGCCGTTTTATTCCAATTCCATATTACTATAAATTGGTAATCCTTGTCAATAGAAAAATCGAATTTATTATTAAATTTTTGTATTTTTTAGAATTATTATATTATTTTGTTTAAAAGATATAAATGTGTCGAAATATAAAAAAGGCATAAAAAGACTGTTTTTGAAGATTTATGTCGAAAAATATCAGGAGCAAAAAATAGTATTATAATGACATTAAATATAAATGATTTATATAAATATCGTTTTAAGAATATGTTTTTATAAATATATTTTAACGGGGTGATTTTATGCTCGGATATATATGGCTTTTTATGATAGCAGCAAGTTTCGTATGTTCCGTAATAAACGGCAGGACGGATATTCTCGCACAAGCCGTAACGGAGGGTGCGGATAAGGCTGTCAACCTTTTGATATCTATGGCAGGTGTTATGTGTCTTTGGACAGGAATAATGCGTATTGCCGAAAAAAGCGGAATAACAAAAGGAATGTCGAAACTGTTAAGTCCTGTTTTGGGAAAGCTGATGCCCGACTACACGTCAGACAGCAAAGCAATGCAGGCAGTTTGCGCAAATATTACCGCAAATATACTCGGTCTTGGAAATGCGGCAACTCCGTTCGGAATCAGGGCAATGAAAGAAATGCAAAGTGCAAACAGATTACATGACAGACCCAATGCATCAATGATCATGTTTGTTGTTATAAATACTGCATCAATACAGCTGATCCCCGCAACGGCTGCCGCACTAAGACAGGCAGCCGGGAGCAGTGACCCTTATTTGATATTGCCATATGTATGGATAACCTCGGCGGCTGCCTTACTGATAGGAATTTTTTTCACGAAGTTTTTTGAAAAAATATGGGGGTTAAGGAATGGATAAAATAGGAGTTTATGCAGTACCGTTTATTATAGTATTAACAGTAGTATTCGGTGCGGTAAAAAAAGTCGATCTTTTTGAGAGCTTTAGGGAGGGGGCAAAGGACGGTATCGGCTCACTTATCTCCATAGCACCCTCAATCATCGGACTTGTAATAGCGGTGAATATGCTAAGTGCATCAGGTTTTTTTGATATGGTGTGCAGTTTTCTTTCGCCTGTTTGCAGCGCCGTTGGAATACCTCCCGAAATACTTCCCCTCGGTCTTATACGTCCTGTTTCGGGAAGCGGTTCATTTGCCGTATTGTCATCAATTCTCGATACCTACGGTGCTGACAGTTTTATAGGCAGGGCAGCCTCCGTAATGTCAGGCTCTACCGAAACCACATTTTATGCGGTTGCAGTATATTACGGTGCTGCCGGAATAAAAAAATCGGGATATACCGTTCCTGCCGCATTGATAGCAGATTTCAGCAGTATGCTTATATCGGTTATGGCGGTAAAATATTTATAAGCTGCCTTTAAAACCGATAACGGATTTTAATTACTTAAAACAAAGAAATAAGGCTGCCGCACATGACATAAATATCCGTGCGGCAGCCATACAAACAGTAAATTTATAAAATTTTAGTAAAGCGGGAAATTCTTGCAAATCTCATCAACACCGGCTCTTATTTTATCGGCGCTGTTTTCAAAATCAGTCAAAGCGAGTGTTATGTATTCTGCAATCTTATCCATTTCGTCAACTCCGAGTCCTCTTGTGGTGACTGCGGCTGTTCCGAGTCGTACACCGCTCGTAACGAACGGACTTCTCTTTTCATTCGGTACAGTGTTTTTGTTAGCGGTTATCCTTACCTCATCAAGACGATGCTCAAGTTCTTTACCTGTTACCTCACTGTCTGTAAGGTCGAGCAACATTACATGATTGTCCGTTCCTCCCGAAACCAGCTTATTTCCTCTGTTTATAAGACCCTGCGCAAGAGCCTGTGCATTTTTAACTATATTTTCACCGTAAGTTTTAAATTCGGGTTTAAGAGCCTCACCGAAGCAAACAGCTTTCGCAGCGATTATATGCATAAGAGGGCCGCCCTGTGTTCCCGGAAATACAGCCTTATTGATACCCTTTGCGAGTTCCTCGTCATTTGTAAGGATCAATCCTCCTCTGGGGCCTCTAAGAGTTTTATGAGTTGTTGTCGTTGTGAAGTGAGCATAGGGAACGGGACTCGGGTGTACGCCTGCGGCAACAAGTCCGGCAATATGCGCCATATCTACCATAAGGTATGCTCCGCATTCGTCCGCAATTTCTCTGAAGCGTTTGAAATCAATAATTCGCGGGTATGCCGAAGCACCGCACACTATCAATTTCGGCTTATTCTCCATAGCGAGTTTATATACATTATCATAATCAATTCTATGTGTTTCGGGGTCTACTCCGTATGAAACAAAGTTATAATACTTTCCGGAAATATTTACGGGTGAACCGTGCGTAAGGTGTCCGCCCTCGGAGAGAGTCATTCCCATTACGGTATCTCCGGGCTTGAGTATCGAAAAATAAACGGCAGTATTTGCCTGCGCACCGGAATGTGGCTGTACGTTTGCAAATTTTGCCCCGAACAGCTTGCAGGCACGGTCAATTGCTATCTGTTCGGCAACATCAACATACTGACAGCCGCCGTAATATCTTTTTCCGGGATAGCCCTCCGCATATTTATTGGTCAGAACAGAACCCATTGCTGCCATAACTGCTGGGGAAACTATGTTTTCCGAAGCAATAAGTTCAAGATTTTGCTGCTGTCTTTTAAGTTCGTCAGCCATCGCAGCAGCTATTTCGCTGTCATATTTTCCTACAAAGCCTATACTGTCCATTAAATCATTGTACATTGGTCTTTACCTCTTTCAACGTATGTTTTTTATAATTATAACTTATTGCAAAGCATAAATCAAGACTTCACGCACAACAAATTATATTTGACCCGTCTGCCCGATAATATTTTTCTTACATAAAAATGCTGTCGAACGAAAAAATATTCTTATCAAAAAATATGGATAATAAAAAAATGAAATGTACAATATTTTTAAACAAATCTGCTATAAGTGAGTTTATTGCATGATTTTCTTAACAAATTGTTTACTTTTACGCAATCTTCTGTTATTTATTAAATAATATAATACAGATATCGAAGGAACAGCGTATCAGATATATCCCGTTTGTGGAGTGAACGGTTTATCTCTTTCTTATTAAGTGCAGGACGTATCGAGGGGTGATACGTCCTTTTATCTTTGTGTCAAATCTTTATTGGTCGTCGGTATGTGAATACGAATAATAGTACGAGAGGTACGGATCGATTATTTTGGCATTATACTCCACTATCGAATCAAAATCAAATTCAAATTTACAGCTTTCGCTTTGTCCCGATTTAATTTCCGACTGATAAATTACTCCAATGTTCCCCTGCGCAATGAGCTTTCCGTTTGAATAAAGATTTACCCGATTAAGTTTGATATTTTTTATTCCGTAACTGTAACCGTTATATATATTGCAATATACGATCAGCTTGTCGCCTTCGTAATAAATTTTCGTCGGACAGATATCCGCCATATTACTGTTTTGCGTATAATCGTCCGTGTCATACGTGCATTGTTGATCGGGAACCAATCTTTGGCGCAGTTCGTTTTCCTGCTTTATTAACTGATACGGTTTATGAACATCAGCGTGAGACAGTGCCTCAAACTCCAGTCTGCTCAAATCGGTTGTATCGTTAATATAACAATCATCAAAAACAAATTCATATATGGTCGTCCCGTGGGACGGGAGAGTAATATCCTCACACTTCGCAGACGACATTCTTCCTATGCTTTTGCCGTCACAGCCGAATTGTATCCAGTCAGCATATATATCGGAAACTTCATAATCGTACCCGTTGTATAATCTGCAATTAACATATGCTTTTGCATCAGAGAGCGGATTGGAGGAGTCGATATATACTTCAACCGGTGAAATTGTGACGGTATCTCGTGCGATTTTTATATTTGTTTCGTTAAGATAATAGTACTTATCGTTATCTGCTTCTTTATCGTATTGAGGTGTATAACCAAGGTAGGACACGGAATATTCGTTGTTTCCTGCCGCAGTACTTTTCGCAGTAAACGTTTGAACGGGTTCGGATATGCTTGTCGGGATATCCGAACTCGTATTTTTGATGTTAAACACGTTTGATGTAAAACAAGCTGTCAAAAGTAAAAATAAACAGAATAATGAAAGCAATCGAATTATTGACTTCATAAATATCACCCGTTGTTGAAGCTAACAAAATTGTATCAAAAAAAAGTATATATGTCAAATAATCTTTAAGTAAGACGATATCTTTTGAATGTATAAAAGACCACAAATTATATTTAATGCCTTTTGCTGAAAGATGGGCAATAAAAATTTAACTCGTTCAAAAACCCTTTAATCTGATTTTTACTTATTGCTATTATCGGTAAATTGTGCTAAAATTAGGTGAAGTATATTTTTGGTTTGATATTTGAGGTGTGATGATGTACATAAATGTTCTCGGTGCGGGTCTTGCGGGCTGCGAAGCAGCTTGGCAGATAGCCGAAAGGGGAGTTAACGTCCGACTTTATGAAATGAAGCCGAATAAAAAGACCCCCGCACATAAAAGCAATGATTTTTGTGAGCTTGTCTGTTCAAATTCCCTTAAAGCCGCAAGACTCGAAAGTGCGGCAGGTCTGCTTAAATATGAAATGAGAAAACTCGGATCGCTGCTAATCAGCGTTGCCGACGGCTGTCGTGTACCGGCAGGAGGTGCGCTGGCGGTTGACAGGGATATTTTTTCGTCGGGCGTTACCGAAAAAATAAAAAATCACCCGCTTATTGAGGTTGTCGGTTCTGAAGTTACGGAAATTCCTGATGATGCTGTAACTGTTGTTGCGACCGGACCGCTTACAAGCAAACCTTTGGCAGAAAAAATTAGTCTGATGTGCGGCGGGGAACTTAATTTTTTTGACGCCGCAGCACCGATAATAACTGCGGAAAGTATAGATACGGACTGCACATTTACAGCATCACGCTATGACAGAGGAGAGGATGCATATATCAACTGTCCTATGAATAAGGAAGAATATGAGATTTTTCATTCGGCATTGGTATCTGCCGAAAGAGCGCCAAGACATGATGTTGATGTTATGAATCCGAAGGTTTATGAGGGGTGTATGCCGGTTGAAATACTCGCACAAAGAGGACTTGATACATTGAGGTTCGGCCCCATGAAACCGGTGGGACTTCGTGATCCTAAGACAGGACACCGTCCGTGGGCGGTTCTTCAGCTGCGAACGGAAAATTCGGAGAAAAGTATGTATAATCTTGTGGGATTTCAGACAAATCTTAAATTTTCCGAGCAAAAAAGAGTTTTCGGTCTGATACCCGCACTAAAAAATGCGGAGTATGTCCGTTACGGTGTAATGCATAGAAATACATTTATAAATTCTCCGAAAATCCTCAATGCGGATTTTTCGATGAGAAGTGCTCCGAACATTTTCTTTGCAGGTCAAATGACAGGTGTTGAGGGCTACATGGAATCGGCTTCCTCAGGGCTTATTGCGGGAATAAATGCAGTAAGGCGGCTCAAGGGAATGAAGTCGATAATTCTTCCGAAAGAAACAATGATAGGTGCATTGAGTGACTATGTATCAAATTCACAAACAAAGGATTTTCAGCCGATGGGTGCGAATTTGGGAATACTCCCGCCGCTTGAGATAAATATAAGGGATAAAAGGGAAAGGGCTGCGGAATATGCAAAAAGGTCACTTGAATGTATTGATAGGATATCCGAAGATATCTGACAGTATATATTTGGAAAGACTTTTGTTGAGAGGTTGATTTTATGAAAATATTAGTCGATGCGTTCGGCGGGGATAATGCACCGCTTGAGGTCATCAAGGGCTGTATTCTTTCTTTGAATGATAATCCTGATGCTGCGGTTGCCATGGTAGGTAATAAAAAGGAAATAGAAAAGTGCGCAAATGAAAATAAGCTGGATATTTCCCGATTTGAAATATTTGATGCGGAGTGCGCAATAACCATGGAGGACGATCCGAGAGAAATATTCAGAGGAAAAAAGAACAGCTCAATGGCGGAAGGACTGCGTCTTGCGGCAGACGGGAAAGCAGATGCTTTTGTAAGTGCGGGAAACAGCGGAGCATTAGTATTGGGCTCACATAGATATGTAAAAGAAATCGACGGTATAGAGCGCATAGCGTTTGCCCCGATAATGCCGACTTCAAAAGGCCCGTTTATACTGATAGACGGAGGGGCGTATGTGAATGTTATGGCGGAAACATTAAGAAAATACGGAATAATGGGTTCCGTTTATATGGAGAGTATCCTCGGAGTGAAAAATCCGAGAGTAGGATTGGCAAATGTAGGCACGGAGGATCACAAAGGAGATGCGCTCAGACATGAGGCGTTTAAACTGCTGAAAGAAACCGATATCAATTTTATCGGAAATATAGAGGCAAGGGATATTCCGGCGGGTGTTGCCGATGTTATAGTTGCCGACGGTTTTACCGGCAATGTAATAGCAAAAATGTATGAAGGTGCGGCGAAAGAGCTTTTCGGAAAAATAAAAGGAGTATTTTATAAAAACCTGCGAACAAAGATTGCGGCACTTTTAGTTAAAAAAGAAATGAATGAACTTCGTAAATATTTTGATTATAACCGCTATGGCGGGGCGGTTGTCATGGGTGTCAAAAAACCCGTTTTGAAAACGCACGGAAGTGCCAATGCCGTTGCGGTTTCCGCCGTTATACGGGCAGCAGCGGATTTTGCGGCTTCCGGGGCTATTGAGATAATGGAAAAGAAAATTTCGGAAATCAAAATTAAAGAGGAGTAAAAAATGAAAGAACTTCAAAAGGCAATAGGATACACATATAAAAATATATCATATCTTGAGAATGCGCTGACACATTCCTCATATGCAAATGAGGTGAGAAACGGAGTAAAGAGTAATGAACGGCTCGAATTTCTCGGAGATTCGGTTTTAAGTATAGTCGTATCGGATTATATTTACAGAAATTGTCCCAAACTTCCGGAAGGTGACCTCAGTAAACTCCGTGCAGCTCTCGTGTGTGAAAAAAGTCTTTGCCGTTTTTCAACGGAGTTGGGTGTCGGCAACTATCTAAGGCTTTCAAAGGGCGAAAGAAATCTCAGGGGGCATGAAAGACCGTCAATTCTTGCAGATGCGTTTGAGGCAATAATAGCTTCTATATACCTTGACGGAGGAATGGCAGAGGCAAGAAAGTTTATACTTCGCTTTGTTGAGCCTGAAATAAAAAATCAGAAACCGAAGGCATTTAAGGATTATAAGACTACCCTCCAAGAAATTATACAAAAAAATCCCGAAGAACATCTTGAATATGTTCTTGTCGGCGAGGAGGGGCCTGACCACGATAAACATTTCTCCGTAGAGGTTCACCTTAACAACAATGTGATAGGCAAAGGCGGAGGAAGAAGTAAGAAAGAAGCCGAACAACAGGCAGCAAGGGAAGCATTGAAACTTATGGGTTATTGACCAACGGCAATTAAGCATATGTTAAAGAGGTGAACGGTCTGAAACACTCAAATGTTGCGATATTTGTTCCGCATAACGGCTGTCCCCATCAATGTACGTTCTGTAATCAGAAAAGAATAACGGGTCAAAATAATCAGCCGAGCGGAACTGATGTGATTGAAGCAGTAGAAATTGCCCGTAAAAGTCTTGGCAGCAAAACAAAAAATGCCGAGATAGCTTTTTTCGGCGGGAGTTTTACGGCAATCGACAGGGATTATATGACTGAACTTCTGACAGCGGCATCTCCGTATGTAAAAAGCGGAGAATTTTACGGGATTAGGTTGTCTACCCGTCCCGATGCCGTTGATGAAGAAATTCTCGGTATTCTCAAAGAGAATTGTGTTACGTCAATAGAACTGGGTGCGCAAAGTATGGATAACAAAGTGCTTGCACTCAATAAACGGGGACATACATCGGAAGATGTGGTAAATGCTTCCGAGCTTATACATAAATACGGTTTTGAACTCGGATTGCAGATGATGACGGGACTTTACGGCAGTGACACCGATACGGATATTGCGACAGCCGAAAAACTTGCAGAACTCGAACCGGCAACGATGCGCATATATCCGACCGTGGTTATGAAAAATACGGAACTTTGTGATTTATATATGAACGGTATGTATGAACCGCAGGAGCTTAATTCTGCCGTTTCGCTGTGTGCGAAACTGCTTTTGTATTTTCGGGAGAGAAAAATTTCCGTAATACGCCTCGGACTGCATGACAGCCGAAGTCTGCGTGAGGGAATGGCAGCAGGAGCGTTCCACCCGTCTTTTCGGGAGCTGTGCGAAAGCAGGATAATGTATGACAATACGGTAAGCCTTTTGGAGAAAAATAAAATCACGGGGGGAACGGTAGAATTTATCGTTAATCCGACTTCCGTATCAAAATTTATAGGAAACAGGAGAGGCAATATAAAGGCACTTGTCGATATGGGTATTACCGCAAAGGTAGTGCAGGACGGTACGCTTGACAGATATGAAATTAAAATTAAGGATATAGGGTGAGAAAGTGCGATTAAAGGCATTGGAGGTACAAGGTTTTAAAACCTTTCCCGATAAGACAAAACTGAATTTTACAGAGGGCATTACCGCTGTGGTCGGACCGAACGGAAGCGGAAAAAGTAATATAAGTGACGCTATACGCTGGGTACTTGGGGAGCAGTCCGCTAAGGCACTGCGATGTTCAAAAATGGAAGATGTTATTTTTAACGGCACAAAACAAAGGAAAAAGACGGGTTATGCGCAGGTAACTCTTTCGTTTGAAAATAAGGACAGACAACTTCAGTATGACGGCGATGAAGTGGCTGTTACAAGAAGATATTACCGTTCGGGGAACAGTGAGTATTTGATAAATAATACCGCTGTAAGATTACAGGATATACATGAATTATTTATGGATACGGGACTCGGTCGTGACGGGTATTCGATGATAGGTCAGGGTAAGATTGATTCCATCGTTGCAACAAAGGGTGAGGACCGAAGAGAAATATTTGAAGAAGCCGCAGGTATTTCAAAATTTCGATATAAAAAATCCGAAGCGGAACGCAGGCTTGCAAAGGCGGAGGAAAATCTTGTACGTTTAAGGGATATTCTTTCGGAGCTTGAGGGCAGGGTCGGGCCGCTTAAGGTACAATCCGAAAAAGCAAAGGCATTTATTGAGTATGATGAAGAAAAACGTGGTCTTGAGATAGCCTTATGGCTGCGTACACTCGATAAATCGGCAGCATCGGTAAGGGAGCAGGAGGACAAATTAGCCGTTGCGAATGCTCAATATAATGAGGCCGAGAGTGATATAGAGAAAATAGCGGCGGAAATTGAGGAAAGCTATAACAGTCAAAACAAGCTGACGGCAAAAATTGACGAAATGCGGCAAAGTATATCCGAAAATGAGGAGCAATCATCGGAAAAGCGGTCGGAGGCTAATGTCCTGAAAAATGATATAAGGCATAATGAAGAAACCGCTGAAAGAATACGGAGTGATATATCCGAACTTTCAAAATCCGGCGAAGAGCTTGAATCCGAAATTGACAGGAAAAATGCTAAAATTGAAGAATTTAACGCTGTACTGTCTTTGCAAGGCGAGAAAGAAAAAAAGTACACGGAAGAACTTTTACAATTAAAAACGGGCGAAAGTGATTCGGCGGATAAAATAGAGCAGATAAATTCAATACTTGCCGAGCTTGCGGTTAATGTATCCGATGCGAAAATAGAATATATGACTTCTATGTCGGCAATAAATGATCTCAATGCCCGTACAGAAGTATTGGAAAATACAATGAAAGCAAAACTTTCTCAAATTACAACGCTTGATAATATTATTTCGGATTATGAGAAAATGAAAAAAGACTGCGAAAACAATGCCGACGAAATTTTAAAAGAAAAGAATGAGGTACAGCAAAAAATAGCCGCAAGGCGTCAGGAATATGCTAAACTCAAGGATAAAACGGACAAGACATATCTGTCCGCACAACAGACATTGGGTAAGGCAAGAATGCTTGAAGATCTTGAAAGAAACCTTGAGGGCTTTACGCATAGCGTTAAAATTGTTATGCGTGAGGCAAAGAAAGGTACGCTAAGCGGTATATGCGGCCCGGTATCAAGAGTTTTAAAAACCGTACCCGAATATAATACGGCAATAGAAATAGCCCTCGGTGCGGCAATGCAGAACATTGTCACCGTAAATGACAATGATGCAAAAGCGGCAATATCTTATTTGAAACAACATGACGGGGGACGTGCAACTTTTTTGCCTATGTCCTCTATAAAGGGCAGAAAATTGAATGAAAGCGGTCTTGAAGATTGTAAAGGGTTTGTCGGTATTGCGGCGGAGCTTTGCAGTTGTGAGGATTGCTATACGGATATACTGCTTAATCTTTTGGGAAGAACAGTTGTTGCGGATAATCTCGACAGGGCGGTCGATATTGCAAAAAAATACGCTTATCGTTTTCGTATAGTTACACTTGACGGACAGGTGGTTAATGCGGGCGGTTCTCTTACGGGCGGTTCACTTTCAAAAAATGCCGGTTTGTTCGGCAGAGCTTCCGAAATAGAAAATCTTAAAAAACAATCCGCACAAATACTTAAACAGGCAGATTCTCTTTCCGAACAACTGAAAGGTGAAGATGAAGCTGTCGAAATGCTTGAAAAAAAGGTTAGCACTTTGTCGGAACAACTTTCTGTTGCGCAGGGGGATAAAGTAAAACTTGAGGCTGAAATACGCAGCCGTCTTACGGAGCTTGATTCTACAAAAACAGCGCTTAACGAGGCACAAAATGAAAAGGAAAGCTCCGTTTCCAAGATGAACCGTTTAACTGCACAAATGGAAAAAGCGAGAAATGAACTTGATGCCTACCAAAAGGAAATTTCCGAAAATGAAGAAAAGGCAAAATTACTTACGGGTTCAAAAGATGAACTTGTAAAGAAAAGAGAGGATCTCAGTGAGAAGCTGCAGCAGATAAGGCTTGAAATACTGACGACAGAAAAGGATATAGCTGCCGCAAATTCGGAAAAAGAAAATGCCCTTTTAAGAAAAAATACCGCACAAGAGAGGATAATGTCGGATAAGGCGGAGATTACATTACTCGGCGAAAAAAATGCGGAGCTGCTAAGCAGAATCAATTCTCTTGAATCGGAAGCCGACGAATTGAAGAAAAAAGCCGAAACCGAGAAAAAAGCGATAGATTCTTTCTCTTCCCAAAAGCTCGTATATGAACAAAATGCCGCACAATTAAGACAAAAGGAACGTGAAAAGCAGACCGAAAGAGAAACTGTAAGCGGTGAAATTGCAAGACTTGAGGAAAGACGTGCAAATCTGCAAAAGCAATATGACGATACGGTAAATAAGCTATGGGAGGAATATAATCTCACAAAACGAGAGGCTGAAGCTAATGCGTCAAAAATAGATGATCCTGCAAAGGCACAAAAAAGACTCAATGAGCTAAAGCAGAAAATCAAGTCATTGGGTACGGTAAATGTTTCGGCAATAGAGGAATATAAGGAAGTAAGCGAACGCTACGATTTTCTGAGCGTACAGACCGGTGATGTGGAAAAATCGAAAAGTGAGTTGCTGCACCTTATAAATGACCTTACAAAACAGATGAGGGAAATATTTATCGACCGTTTTAATCAGATAAACAAGAACTTTTCCGAAACTTTTACGGAGCTTTTCGGGGGCGGCAAGGCATCGCTTTCACTTTCCGATCCGGAAAATGTTCTTTCGGCAGGAATAGAAATATCCGTTGAACCGCCGGGAAAAATAGTATCTCATATAGAACTGCTTTCGGGAGGGGAAAAGGCACTTGTTGCAATAGCCTTGTATTTTGCTATAATGAAAGTAAGACCGTCACCGTTTTGTGTAATGGACGAGATAGAGGCTGCGCTCGATGATGTTAATGTGTACCGCTTCGCAGAGTATCTTAGAAGAATGAACGATAAGACTCAATTTATATGCATTACACATAGGCGCGGAACAATGGAAGAAGCCGATGTCCTCTATGGCGTTACGATGCAGGATCAGGGCATATCAAAACTTCTTGAACTTAAAGCAAGCGAAATAGAACAGAAACTCGGAATGAAAACCTAAAACGCCGTGTACCTCTGTTTTGTACGGCGAATGACAGATTGGGGGAATTTATTATGGGATTATTCGATAAAATAAAAAGCGGTCTTAAAAAGACTCGTGATGCACTATTCGGAAGAATAGACAAACTGCTTAAATCCTTTACAAAAATTGACGATGATTTATTTGAGGAGCTTGAAGAACTGCTTGTAATGGGCGATGTCGGTATGTACACTGCCGAAAAAATTTGTGACGAGCTTAAAGCCCGTGTAAAAAACGAGGGGATAACAGACCCCTCGCAGATACGCCGTTTGCTTGAGGAAGTAATAACCGAAATGCTTGAAGGCGGAAATACGCTCGATATAAGTACAAAACCCTCCGTAATACTTGTTATAGGCGTAAACGGTGTGGGCAAGACAACGACAATAGGAAAGCTGGCGGCAAGATTTGTCGGTGACGGAAAAAGGGTCACGCTTGCGGCTGCCGACACTTTCCGTGCCGCAGCAATAGACCAGCTTAAAATTTGGGCTGACCGAAGCGGTGCGGATATAATAAAGCAAAATGAAGGCTCCGATCCTGCTGCGGTAGTATTCGACGCAATATCCTCCGCAAAGGCAAGGGGAAGTGATATAATAATAGCAGATACTGCGGGCAGGCTGCACAATAAGAAAAATCTTATGGATGAGCTTGCAAAAATAAACAGGATTATCGACAGAGAACTTCCCGAAGCGGCTAAGGAGGTACTCCTCGTTCTTGATGCGACGACGGGACAGAATGCTGTTAATCAGACAAAGGAATTTAAAAATGCCGCAGGAATTACGGGTATAGTTTTGACAAAGCTCGACGGTACTGCAAAGGGAGGTGTTGTTCTTGCTATAAGGGAAGAACTTGATGTTCCCGTAAAATATATCGGTGTGGGGGAACAGATTGATGACCTTCAACCGTTTGATCCGAAGGAATTTGCGAGGGCATTGTTCAGCGACGACGATATGAAAGAAGTTATGGAGGAAACGGAGAGGGACACAGAGGAACAGCAGGAAAGCACAAATACGGAAGAACCCGTAAAATCTGCTACTGCGGATATATGGGCGCAGATAGATGCGGAGGCACAAGCCGAAAGACAGGCAGAACTTGAAAAGAGTGAAGAAAGCGAGCAGGAAAAGGAAGCGGCTCGTGCAGAGGCGGAAGCAGAAGCTAAACGTATAAGGGAAGAACAAAAGAAACGTGCGGAAGAAAGAAGGAGCAGAACCGAAAAGAAATATAATTGGAGTACAGAGCCTGTCGCTCAAGATAGTGACGATGAATGGTTTGAACAGTGGAAAAAAGGAAATAATGATTGAGCCGTTAAATGAATGACGGATATTTTTGGAAAGAGGGAAATAATATGACTTTTGTTATTGCTTCAAATAATGAGAAAAAGGTTGATGAGTTAAGGAGAATGCTCAAGCCTCTCGGGATAAATGCTAAAACTGCGGCAGAACTTAATATAGAGCTTGACGATGTTGAGGAAACGGGAACAACCTTCAAGGAAAATGCGGAGATAAAGGCGACTGCGGCAATGGAAAAATCAGGTATGCCCGCTATTGCTGACGATTCGGGACTTGTGGTTGATGCGCTCGGAGGCAGACCGGGAGTATATTCCGCCAGATATGCCAATACCGATGAAGAAAAAATAGGAAAGCTGACAAAGGAACTTTCCGATTCGGGAAGTACGGACAGAAGTGCGCATTTTGAGTGTGTTATATGCTGCTGTTTTCCCAACGGCGAAAAGATATTTGCATTCGGAAAATGTGACGGATATATCGGCTATGCGCCGAGAGGAAATAACGGTTTCGGTTATGACCCGATTTTCTTTGTGGAGGGCAATAAAACCTTTGCGGAGCTTACCGATAATCAAAAGGATGCCATGAGCCATAGGGGAAGGGCACTTAGGAGCTTGAGTGAACAACTCTTGAACAGATTTAGTGAAAAATAAGGAGAATACAGATGCTCACAAGTAAACAAAGAGCGTTTCTGCGCTCACTTGCAACAAATGAAGATACAATACTTATGCTCGGAAAGGGCGGAATGAGTGAACAGATAATAAAACAGGCAGATGATGCTTTGACTGCCCGTGAGCTTATAAAGGGGAAGGTGCTTGAAACGGCGGACATTACGCCCGTAGAGGCGGCAGACCTGATAGCGGCTCAAACAAAGTCCGATGTTGTTCAGGTTATCGGTTCTAAATTTGTACTTTTTCGGCGCAATTCCGAAAAGCCGAGGATTGAATTGCCCTCGGCAAAAAAGAAACGTAGATATCAATGAGATTTCGGAGCAGTATTATGAAAATTGCAATATTCGGAGGGAGCTTTAATCCTATTCATAACGGGCATATACAGTTGGTAAATGCATTTACGGATAAGTTGGAGCTTGACAGGGCAATAATAATACCGGCATATGTTTCACCGTTTAAGGAAAAGGATAAATCCGTTACACCTATGCAAAGGTATGAAATGTGCAGGCTTGCCTTTAGGGATAATGTAAAAGCGGAAGTGAGCGATATCGAGATATGCCGAGAGGGAGCAAGCTATACATACATGACACTTGAGAAGCTGTCGAAAAAGTATAGGGGAGATGAACTTTTTCTTATAACAGGGGCGGATATGTTTATGTCTGTTCATACATGGAGTCACCCCGAAATAATTTTCCGACTTGCAACGATCTGCGGCATACCGAGAAATGGGGAAGATATTGACTCACTGAAAAAACAGGCGGAGTATCTTGAAAAGCATGGCGCAAGGACGGAGATACTTGATATATCCGTGCTTACGGTATCTTCAACCGAAATAAGGGATAGAGTAAAAAACCGTGAGAGTATATCGGGGCTTGTTCCGGGAGCAGTAGAAAATTATATTCTTGAAAACAGGCTCTATATAAAATAACGTCTCGGGTAGGATCGAAATATTCGGAAAAATGAAAAAGACAAAAATATAGTGTGAGTCCGATATATAGCGTAATTAAACGGGTAAAGCCGCAGCGGACAGACTTACGGTTATAAAACATCTGACAGAATCGTGCGGCTTGATATGAAAATTATGCTTTAATGCTTGAAACGGGCAGAATATACTGGTATAATAGTTTGTGTTGATAAAAAGTTGATTTTCGGAAGTGATTTGATGACTGTTAAGGATTATGAAGAGATAATAAGCGGACGAATGAAAAGCGCAAGGTTTAAGCACTCTAAAAATGTTGCAAAAGAGGCTGTACGTCTTGCGGAAAAATACGGTGCAGACGTAAAAAAAGCCGAGATAGCCGGAATACTGCATGACGCAACTAAGGAAACCTCCGAGCAGGAACAAATGGAGCTTATTGACCGTGCGGGGATCAAACTAAGCGAGCTTGAAAGAGCAAGCCATAAGCTATGGCACGCAATATCCGGAAGTGCATTTATTCGGGTCGAGCTTGGAATTGATGATGAGGACATAATCAATGCAATAAGATACCATACTACCGGCAGGGCGGGAATGAGCCTGCTCGAAAAGGTTATATTTGTTGCGGATTTCACCTCGGCTGAAAGAGATTATGACGGTGTTGACAAAATGCGTAAGGTTGCCGATAAGGGACTTGATAATGCGGTACTGGAGGGAATGAGCTTTACAATAAGCGATCTTTCGGAAAGAAAACTTACCATAGCACCGGATACATTTGAGGGATATAATGAGCTTGCTTTTATAAAGTTAAATGAAAAAAATAAATAGAAATGAGGGTTAAAATGACATCTTTGGAAACTGC
Organism: uncultured Clostridia bacterium; assembly: GCA_947589415.1. GTDB lineage: Bacteria > Bacillota > Clostridia > Oscillospirales > Acutalibacteraceae > UBA1213. Next base: position 44,011 of record CANQBP010000005.1, on the reverse strand, counting down.
AAGACTTGCTGTTAAGGCTCTGCTGAAATTAAAGGGTCTTGACGTAAGCGTAATTAAAATAAGGGATATTTCCTCTATTGCCGATTATTTTGTTATCGCAACGGGCACATCGAATACTCACGTTCGCTCGCTTGCTGATGAGGTCGAATACAGGCTTGATAATGAGGGAATAAGCGCAAGCCATATAGAGGGCTATCGCTCGGATTCATGGATACTTCTTGATTATGTTGATGTTGTTGTCCATGTATTTTCGGACGAGGGACGTAAGTATTACGACCTTGAACGACTATGGCAGGACGGAGAAAAAATTGATATATCGGATATTGAAGAAATGCCGCTTGAAATGTTGTTCCCGACAGCAAAGTAGAGGAAAAAATAAAGGAGAGAATTGAAATGAGATACGACCATAAAAAAATAGAGCCGATATGGCAGAAAAAATGGGAGGACGCAGGAATATATCACGCAGAGGAAAATTCCTCAAAGCCGAAATACTATGCCCTTATTGAATTTCCCTATCCGTCCGGAAAAGGACTTCATGTGGGACACCCGCGCTCATATACAGCACTCGATATAGTAGCAAGAAAACGCAGAATGCAGGGATATAATGTTCTCTATCCGATAGGTTGGGACGCATTCGGACTTCCGACGGAGAATTTTGCAATCAAAAATCATATACACCCGAAAGAAGTTACAAAAAGGAATGTGGCACGCTTTAAAAATCAGCTTAAATCCCTCGGTATTTCCTTTGACTGGAGCAGGGAAATAAATACGACCGACCCGTCCTATTATAAATGGACACAGTGGATATTCCTTCAGCTTTTCAAACATGGTCTTGCATATAAAAAGGAAATGGCTGTAAACTGGTGTACGGGCTGTAAATGCGTACTTGCAAATGAAGAAGTTGTTGACGGGGTATGCGAACGCTGCGGAAGTGAAGTTATAAGAAAGGTAAAATCCCAGTGGATGCTGAAAATTACAGCATATGCCGAAAGACTTATAGAGGATCTTGACCTCGTTGATTATCCTGACAGAGTAAAGGCACAGCAGAAAAACTGGATAGGCCGCTCCACGGGTGCGGAGGTCGATTTCAAAACAACAACAGGTGATACCCTTACAGTTTATACAACCCGGCCCGATACGCTTTTCGGTGCGACATATATGGTTATTTCTCCGGAACACCCCATTATAGATAAACTTGCGGACGTTATAAAAAATACGGACGAGATACGCAATTATCAGTCGGAAGCAGCCAAAAAGTCCGATTTTGAGCGTACAGAGGTCGCAAAGGATAAGACGGGTGTAAAGATAGACGGGGTTGAGGCAATAAATCCCGTAAACGGAAAGCAGATACCGATATTCATTTCCGATTATGTGCTTGTTTCCTACGGAACAGGTGCGATAATGGCTGTTCCCGCACATGATACCCGTGACTGGGATTTTGCAAAGAAATTTGATCTCCCTATCATTGAGGTAGTAAAGGGCGGTGAGGACGTACAGAAAGCTGCTTTTACGGATTGTGCAACGGGAATACTTACAAATTCCGATTACCTTGACGGACTCAGCGTTGAAGATGCTAAAAAGAAAATAATTGAAAAACTTGAGGAACAGGGTATAGGCAGGGCAAAGGTCAACTATAAGCTGCGTGACTGGGTGTTTGCCCGTCAGCGTTACTGGGGTGAGCCTATTCCGATAGTACACTGTCCTTGCTGCGGTGCGGTTGCTATTGACGAAAGTGATCTCCCGCTTGAACTGCCGGAGGTAGAATCCTATGAAACGACAGATACAGGGGAATCACCGCTTGCAAAGATAACAGACTGGGTAAACACAAAATGTCCGAAGTGCGGAGGAGATGCAAAAAGAGAAACCGATACAATGCCTCAATGGGCAGGCTCATCATGGTATTTCTTGAGATATATGGATCCGCATAATGATAAGGCAATAGCTTCAAAGGAAGCACTTGAGTATTGGTCTCCCGTTGACTGGTATAACGGCGGTATGGAGCATACAACACTGCATTTGCTTTACAGCCGTTTCTGGCATAAGTTTTTATATGATATAGGTGTCGTTCCGACGCCGGAACCGTATGCAAAGAGAACAAGCCACGGAATGATACTCGGTGAAAACGGAGAGAAGATGTCTAAGGCAAGAGGTAACGTTGTTAATCCCGATGAAATAGTAGAGGAATACGGTGCAGATACAATGCGTCTGTTTGAGATGTTTCTCGGCGATTTTGAAAATGCCGCACCGTGGAGCTCAGACAGTATCAAGGGCTGTCGCCGTCTTGTAGAGAGATTTTATAATTTCCTCAATATTATGACCGATGATGACGTTATACGTCCGGAGCTTGAGGCACCGATAAATAAGGCAATCAAAAAAGTAGGCGACGATATAGAGATATTGAAGTTCAATACCGCCGTGGCAGCATTGATGTCCCTTATCAATGAAATTTATAATACCGGCTCCGTTACAAAGGGTGAGCTTAGGATATTTACAATACTTTTAAGTCCGTTTGCACCTCATGTTGCAGAAGAAGTGTGGGAGAAAGCCTGCCTTGGAAACGGATTTGCGGCTCAGCAGAAATGGCCCGAATACGATGAAAGCAAATGCGTTGAGTCAACGGTCGAAATAGTTGTGCAGGTAAACGGAAAGGTTCGTGACAAAATAACCGTTGATGCCGATATAGATCAAGCGGGAGCTATCGAGAGGGCAAAACAGAGCGAAAAGGTACAGAGCTTCATTAACGGTAAGAATATAGTAAAAGAAATTTATGTTAAGGGAAAGCTCGTTAATATTGTTGCAAAGTAATGAGTCGGATAAAATTTTGATGTAACCCGCTATGCCCGACCGTGATATTATCGTTAGATATATACAGCGGTCGGGCATTATGTGTATAAAATGAATATGCAGAGAAACTGTCGCACAATTATTAGGCTTGTGCGACAGTTTTTTATAAGTGTAAAACCGGTATTGATTTGTTGCTGCTGCGTTGGTAACAGGTGTTTTTAAACAGATGAGCTGCTGTCGGGAAATTGAATATTTTCGCCGTTCGGGAGAGCAGGCTGTTCTCCGTTTATTCCGTTCGGAGGTGTGGCGGGCTGTTGATTATCGGGCATATTGCCAAATTCTCCCCTGCCGGGTCTGCCGCCCATATTACCCATGCCGCCGCCTTTACCGAACATACCGCCGTTATATGTGGTATTACCGCTTGAATTTGCATACGTCAGGGTTTCTGATATTGTAAATGTAGAATAAAGCGTTCCTTCGGTTGAAATCTCCGGTTTACTGTAATATCCCTGTACGTTGTCACCTGATATTGTTCCGCCTGTATATGCCTTATATGTTTCGCCGGTTTTAAGCTCGGCAGAACTGAACATTACACAACTGTACTCTTTTACGGGAGCTATTGAAACAATCACCTTTCCGCTGCTGTCGGTCAGATATACAAGTGTTCCCGCAGACTGTTTCTGTTCAAAAAGTACGGTTGCAATATTTTGACCGTCGGAAGAGGGCATTTCAAGCATATCCGATGTTCCTGCACCGATAAGCGTACCGCCCGTGACCGTACAGTTTCCGTCATGGTCAAGTATTCCGTTGCCGGTTTGTGTCGTTCCGTTTATAACAACAGTACCGCCTGAAATATCAAGATCACCGTTGCTGTCCAGTCCGTCACCTTGTGAATTTACATAGATTGTACCACCGCTTATTTTTAACGAACCCTTTGATGTATCCGAAGTATCACCGGTTTGTTCAAAATCGGCAGGAATTTGTCTGCCGAAACCATGACCGCCGTCCATTCCCCCAAGACCGCTGAAATCGTTACCGCCGGAGCAGTTTATTCCGTCATCATCAGATGTAAGATCTATTGTGCCGCCGGAAATATTTATATTATCTGCTTCAAGCCCTTCATGTGATTGTGCAACAGTAATGTTTCCTCCGCTTATATTGAGAGTATTATCGGCATGGAATGCATCGTCCCCGCTTTTAAACGTAAGCGTACCGTCTGTTACAGTAACATCTCCGTTACTATGTACAGAATCATTATATGCATCTACGGTAATTTTTCCTCCGTCAATGTTTACTGCCGTTCCTGCTTTAAGTGCCTTCATGCTTTCCGATGCATCGGTTTCGGACGTTCCCGAAGAGCCTCCTCCCGTTGATATTGTGATGTTACCGCTTTTTACGGTAAGCGTTCTTTCTGCCTGTATGCCGTCGTTTGCGGATTTAATACTAATGGCGGCGTTTTCTATATTGACATTCCCCATTGTTTCATCGTCGGTTTTGTTATAATTTGAGCGCATACCGTCACCACCGAGGCTTTCAACCGTGATATTTCCTCCGCTTATGTTAAGATTGTCTTTTCCGGATATTCCGTGATGCTTTGAAGTTACATTGATAGTTCCGCTTTTAATATTCAAAGTGTCCTTTGCAGTTATACCGTTATTCCTTTCTGCATTAACATTGAGAGTTCCCCCGCCGAGAACGGTAAGGTTATCCTGTACATATAGTGCTGCATTAGGAACGTCGCTGTCATCACTGTCCGAGGCCGTGTATTCTCCGTCGTCGGATATACTGTTTGTTGTTCCGTCTTTAAGTGAAATAACGGTTTCGGCACATTTTTGCGCATATATGGCGGGGCCGTCCGAAAAGTGTATATCGGCATTGTCAAGAATTATGTTTACGGTATCATTTTCCCCCGCATCAATAATTATCTGACCGTTTTTAAGACTTCCGCTTATGATATAAGTTCCCTTATCACTGACGGTTACAGTATTTTTATCTGCCTTTGCACCGCTGCCTCCGACAGATGCGGAATCCCCGTTAAGTTTTATTTTTGTAGCAGAATCCTCGTCATATGACACATATACGGGTTCATTACTGCTGTCGGAGGTATTACTCACGCTTTGAGATGATTGGGAGGTGTCATCTTTTTCATTGCTGCTGCAGCCCGATAAAAACATGGTACTCGAAATGGAAGTGCATAAAAGGGCTATCATAAAGCTGCCGAATTTTCTGTTTTTCATTTTAATTTCTCCTGTTCTGAATTATCGTTAGTAATATTATAGATATTTTATGAAAATACATTATGTTTTAGCTGTAAAGCAATTGTAAACGAAGTCTTAATTTTTTTAAAGCCGTTATCCGTTTTTTATATTATTTTATAATATATTGATATTATCTTGATTTTGTTAAAAAGTATGTGCTATACTATATCCGTAATGGTGTTTGCTTACGGTTAAATTTTAACATATTAAGATATTTTGTGCAATCAGAATATAAATAAAAAATAATAAGAGGTGCAGATATGGAATTCCAATTGAAAAAATGGGAGCTTACCTATCTTGATGATTTTATGAAGGCAACAGACGATCCCGAACTTGCGGGAAATATGTGTGAAAAACTGCCGTATCCTATGGACGCGGCATTTGCTGTTGAGTATATCAAGGAAAGGCTGTTGAACAGTGAGGAAAAGCAGATATGCAGGGCGGTTATTGCAGACGGTCATGCCGTGGGAGGTGCGGACGTAATTCTCGGAAGCGGAGATTTTGAGAAAACGGCGGAACTTTCGGTATGGCTTTCAAAAAAGTACAGGGGTCGTAATATCGGCTCGGCTGTTATTAAACAGATCTGTAAAGAGGCGTTTGAAAAATTTGATATTGTCAGAATAAGCGCACATCCGTTTTCGACAAATAAGGTTGTAGAGGCGGCTTTGGAGTCCGCCGGTTTCAGCTATGAGGGTACAATGCGAAAGGCAATATTCAAAAACGGCAGGGCATATGATTATAAAATCTATGCCATACTGAGGGAAGAAATTTGAAAATCAAAGAAATGCGTGTAGGCTGTTTTATACGGCTTACACGTTTTTTTAATCAATCGGATTTTTATGTTTTGTATTTGATTTTAAGAAAGCCTTGCCCTGTTCAATAAAAATTTCTCTTTGCTCGTCTGTCATTGCTCGGAAAATACGCAGCAATTCGCTCTCGTTACTTTCGTCCGTACTTTTCAGCGGCATACCAAGAAGATAATCAAGGCTGACGTCGAAATATACCGCTATTTTTTTAAGCGTGTCAAAGTCAGGCTCACGCATATTTTGGACGTAGCTGCTTATTGTTGACGGTGCAATATTTAATTTAGCTGCAAGATTTTTTTGTGTTATGTTATTTTCCTCTATAAGTATTTTGAGTTTATTTCCAAATTTCATGTTACCACATCCCAAAGATAATAATAAATATAACATAAATAATTTAAAATAAAATGCGCTAATTGAGTTTATAAAACTCAAAACGAGTATTATGATATACTACAAGGAAACTTTTCCGAAAGAGGTGAAACAGCACCCTACCGCAAGGTAAAGGGTGCTGTTGTTTATTTTTTATGCTGTTCTTTTGTTGTGCAGACGCAGACGGTCGGAAATCATAGCGATAAACTCGCTGTTTGTCGGCTTACCTCTTCCGTTGTGTATCGTATAGCCGAAATATGAGTTGAGAACGTCTACATCACCTCTGTCCCATGCAACCTCGATAGCGTGACGTATTGCACGTTCAACACGAGAAGATGTCGTATCATACTTTCCCGCAACAGACGGATATAATTCTTTGGTGACCGCATTTATAATTTCGGGGCGGTTCACACACATCATAATTGAATCTCTAAGGTAGTGATAACCTTTGATGTGTGCGGGCACACCTATTTGATGAAGAATATCCGTTATGGTTATTTCAAGTTCCTTATTGATGCTTATAATGCCTCCGGAGGTCTTTTCATTGTCTTGAGCGGCGCAGTAGTCAAGCAGATCCGAAATTCTTTCAAGAAGATCCTCGGCATTATACGGCTTGATGACAAAGTATGCAGCTCCTGCGCAAAGTGCCTCATACTCAAGCACGGGACTGTCATATCCGGAAACTATTACAAAAACAGGTTTATTTGAACTGCTTTCCTTTTTTATTTTGCGGATAACACCCACACCGTCAATGCTGCTCATAAACATATCCATAAGAACAACGTCCGGTTGAAATTCCTTTATTTTTTCTGTTACTTTAATACCGTCTTTTTCACAAAATTCCGGGATAAAGCCTCTCTCTGCAAAAAGCTCCGGCTTTTCCGCTTCAAAATGGTTGGCCTCTTCTGTAATCAGAATTTTAAATTGATCTTTCATGGTTAAATCCCCCGTTAGTTTTTTTGATGATATTATATTACCATAAATTACCAATTTTGGCAATAGTTTGTTTGAGAGTTTTTTTAAAAAACCGAAATTTTGTTTATTTAACAAATTTGAATTGCTTAATTTGTGTTCTTTTGTACAAAAGTGTTGTTGAAGTCTGTCATATTTTCCGCAAATATTGCGTATCCGTGTGAAGGGTCGTTTATAAATACATGGGTAACGGCTCCGACCAACATTCCGTTTTGAATAATAGGGCTTCCGCTCATTCCCTGTACAATTCCTCCCGCTTTCTCAAGAAGTTCACTATCGGTTATTTTAATTATCATATTCTTTGTAATATTGACATTGTTGTAGCTTATATCCTCTATTTCTATATCATAATACTTTGGGGTACTTCCCGAAATGGTTGTATATAAGAGGGCCTTCCCTCTCACAACTTCCTGACGGAAAGCAACGGGAATTTCCTTTCCGTTATTAAATGAACTTCCGCAGAGTTTACCATACAGTCCGCATTCGTCATTTGCCGTAATTGTGCCTTCAGCATGATTGTCGGAAAAAAATCCGCAAAGCGATCCGGGATAACCCCCGATACTTTTTTCTACCGAACCGATATTTGCATTTACTATATCTCCGTTAGCAAGCGGCATGATGCTACCGCTTTCATTGTCGCTTATACCATGCCCCAGACCTGCGAATGTTCCCGTTTCTTTGTCTATAAAGGTAATAATTCCTATTCCTGCACAACTGTCACGAACCCAAAGTCCTATGCGGTAGGCTTTAAACTGAACATCATAGACAGGGGTAATAAGAGTGGTATAGCTGTTTCCGTTTCGGCGGGCGGATACCCTTACGGGTTCACCGTTGCTCTTTTCAACGATATCCGTTAATTGTTCATTTGTTTTCAAATACTTTCCGTCAACGGCGGTGATAATGTCGCCGCTGCATATTCCCGCTTCGCCTGCGGGATTTTTGTTTCCGTTTATTGTGGGTACTTCCGAAGTTTGAGTGACAACAAGACCGTCGGTATATAGTCTTATTCCGAACGGTTCTCCGCCGAGGGTCACGCTTTCACGCTGCGTAAAATTTACATTTACCTGTTTTACGGGGACTGAACCGAAAAGCATGACTTTTGCACTTGTTTTGCCGTTGGAATTTGTATCGGATGCGGCGTCGGTTATATCATAATTCAGTGTGACCGGAAATGAGCAAAATGCTGTCCCGCTGTCGGAGCTTACGGAAATTTCGTTTGGAGTAAGGTATGCTGCTGCACTTCCTATGCCCAATGTCAGAAGTGATAATGCGGCAATATATGCCGTGAGAGTTTTGAAAAATTTTTTGATAATTTCACCCCCTCAAAAATATTATTACCGATAATTACGAATCGAACATGGGAAAAAATTTTTAATATCAAATTTAAGTATAATATTACATAATTTTGTTCTATATCATTATTAACATTATTTTACTGTTTTATAACAATAAAAAAATTAAGTGTGCAGGAATTTGTTGAGGGGAACTGCTGTACATTCGATTAAATGAGGCTTTTGTTTCTTATTAGCATAAGATCGTATAGTTTTATGCTATTGCATACATACTTGTATTTGAATTAAAGCAAATGTTCAGTTAAAGGTATTTGAAATCAATATTATTTATGTAAAACATTTCCTGTTTTTTATAAAAAAGAAAAATATTTTAAATGCACGGTTAAAGATAGTTTATCTAAAAATAAAATTTATATTTAATATTTATTTGATATTTTTATTCCTATAAAGTATAATTTACTTATACGGTTATTTCCAAAACAGAAAACGAAAAGGCTGTACCATAATCAGGTACGGTACATTGGCTTACGGCGGGAGTAATTAAGCATTATTAGGCATGGAGTAATCGGTGAGCGTTCGGGAAAAGCATAATTGGAACGTTTGTGTGGAGCAGGGAACACCTTTAACGAAAACAGGTATATATTTCGGATAAGTTTTAAAATGCCGGGCAGCTTTACATATATTACGGAAATGCGTAAATTTTAACACTTGATACGTGATATATATGCAGTTGACAAACATACTTTAAAATTGGTAAAATGTATTGTTGACAGGTGTATCATTTATGATTGAATATTAAAAAGAAAGATGGTTTGCTATGATAAAAAGCATGACGGGCTATGGAAGATTTGACGGGGTAATTGACGGCAAAAAAATAGTATTTGAGATAAAATCGGTTAATCACCGTTTTCTGGAGCTTCAATCCCGTACACCGAAAGGTTACGGGTTCATTGAGGAAACTATAAAGAATTTGGTGTCCGAGTATGTAAAAAGAGGAAAAATAGATGTTTTTGTTTCGATAGAATCAGATGATGAGGCAACTGCTGATGTAAGTCTTAATCACTCTATTGCTGCCGGATATATCAATGCCCTAAGAGAGCTTCGTGATAAGTACGGATTAAAAGATGATATTACCGTTTCGCTTGTCGCAGGGTATAATGATATATTCACAATACATAAAACCCCCGAAAACGAGGAAAAACTTTGTCTGGCGGTAGAAACGGCAGCAAGACAGGCACTTGAGGCTTTTGTAGCAATGCGTGAACGTGAGGGCGAAAGGCTCAAGGAAGATGTTCTTCAGAGATGCGGCACTATTATTGATCTCGTTGCCGTTATCGAACAGGGATATCCGCAAATAGTGGAGGAATACCGTTGCAGACTTCTTGCAAGGTTGAATGAAATATTGGGAGATGCATCGGCAGACCCGCAAAGAGTACTTACCGAGGCTGCGATTTTTGCCGATAAGACTGCGGTAGATGAGGAAACCGTACGGTTAAGGAGTCATATTGACCAACTGAAAGATATGCTTTCATGCAGCGAGCCGATCGGACGGAAACTCGATTTTATTGTGCAGGAAATGAACAGAGAGGCGAATACGATCGGTTCAAAAATAAGCGACGCCGACCTTGCCCATAAGGTAGTGGACATTAAAGCGGAGATAGAGAAAATAAGGGAACAAATTCAGAATATAGAGTAATGCGGACTTCCGTTTTTATTCAATTACGCTATACGGGGTTGATTATATGCTTCTTATCAATATAGGTTACGGAAATATGCTTTCTGCGGCAAGAGTCATAACAATAGTTGCTCCCGAAGCCTCGCCCGTTAAGAGAATGGTGCAGAGTGCGAGAGAACGACATTTACTTATTGATGCGACCTGCGGGAGGAAAACAAAATCCGTTATCGTAACGGACAGCGGACATATTGTGCTGTCGGCAATTTCGGCGGAAACGCTTGCCCATAGAATAAGCGGTACGGACAGCGGAGAAGAGGAGGAAGAATATGAAAAATAACGGACTTTTATTTGTTATATCGGGGCCGGCGGGAGCAGGAAAGGGAAGTGTTGCTGCCGAGCTTGTAAAGGACGATAATATATGCCTTTCCGTATCGGCAACAACAAGAGCGCCGAGAGGAAAAGAAAAAAACGGGGTAGAATATTATTTTTATGAACGTGAGCAGTTTGAAAAGATGATAGCCGAAAACGGTTTTATAGAGTATGCTCAATATCTTGAAAATTATTACGGTACACCCAAAAAGCCGGTAGATGATTGGCGGAGAGAAGGTAAAGATGTTATTCTTGAAATAGAGGTACAAGGGTGCGAGATAGTTAAAAAATCCGTACCGGATTGTGTAAGTATTTTTATAATGCCGCCGTCTATGGAGATCCTTGAAAAAAGGCTGCGGGGAAGAGGTACGGAAACCGAGGAAAACGTTTTAAAGCGCATGAAAAGGGCGCAGGAGGAGCTTCCTCTTGCCAAAAATTACGACTATGTCGTTGTAAATGATGTTCTTGAAAACTGCGTGGAGAATGTAAGGACAATTATAAAGGCGGAAAAGCTGCGATCACAAAGATCCTGCTTTGACATATAACATTGAAAAGGAGATATTATTATGTACGAACATTATACAAGACCTTCCGTAGATGATATTTTTGCAGGTAAGATGAGTAAATATTCGCTTGCGATCGCTGTTGCTAAAAGGGCAAGAGAGATAACGGACGATATGCAGAGTGATAAGGGCAAGGTATGTGATAAGCCCGTTATCGTTGCTGTTGAGGAATTTAAAAACCATAAGTATGCAATTCTTGAACCTGACATAAATGAATGAAAAATTTTTAGCGGCAGATATAGCTGTCGAAAAAACCGGATACAGCTATGACAGGCTTTACAGCTATTCTGTTCCCGACAAAATGTACGGACAGCTCCTTGCGGGCTGCCGTGTTAAAGTAAGTTTCGGACACGGATTAAGGCAGGGTATTGTAATGCGTATACGTGAAACCGGGGATATTTCGGGGCTTAAAGCAATATCTCAAATTATAGATAAAGAACCTGTTCTTTCCGCTGAGATGCTTTCTCTCGGAGAGTTCATAAAGGAGAGGTATTACTGCACGTATTTTGATGCTTTTTCCGCTATGCTGCCGACAGGATTGTCGGTTCAGCTTACATACAGTTACAGTGCCGACAGCAATACGGATATTTCGGATTTTCTGCTAAGCTCGGAGGAAATCGGGATTTATAAATATCTTCTGTCACGAAAAAAACCTGTAAGACAGGATTTGATATTAAAGGCGCTGTCAATGGAGAATGCAGGCGTTCTTGAAAGTCTTGCCGAAAGGGGAATAATACAAAGGACGGAAACGGTAAAAAAAAGAATTGCGGATATAACCGTAAAAATGATAAGATTAAGGGGAGAAATTCCCGAAAAAAAATATACGCCTTCTCAAAGAGAGGTGCTTAATGTTCTTGAAGATATGGGTGAGGCATCTGTAAGAGAGGTGTGTTATTTTACCGGTGTTAGCATTTCCGTGGCTGATAACCTTGTGAAAAAGGGAATTTGCGAATATTTCGAGGCGACTCCGCCTAAACCGGAGTCCTTTGTGTACTCCGAAACCGATAGGCAGGATATAATACTTACAAGACAGCAGGAAATTTCCTATAATAATTTGTTTGAGAAGTATCGAGAGGGAAAACCGTCCGTTTCGCTGCTTTACGGTATTACGGGCAGCGGAAAAACTTCCGTTTTTATGAAGCTGATCGACAGAGTGAACGAAGATGGCAGGGGAGTTATATGCATGGTTCCGGAAATCTCCCTCACACCGCAGCTGCTGTCTAAATTTACAGCAAGATACGGAAAGCGCATTGCGGTTTTTCATAGCGGTCTGCCGCTCGGTAAAAGGCTTGAGGAATGGAGAAGGGTAAAAAACGGAGAGGCGAATATCGCAGTCGGTACACGCTCCGCTGTTTTTGCACCGATTGAAAATCTCGGTCTTATAGTTATGGACGAGGAACAGGAATATAGCTATAAGTCCTCGGCAACTCCGAGGTTTCATGCAAGAGAACTTGCAAAATACCGCTGTTTTATGAATAAGTGTCCGCTGCTGCTGTCGTCGGCAACACCGTCAGTTGAAAGCTGTTATTATGCCGACAGCGGAAGATACTTTATGAGCAGACTCGATAAACGTTACGGCAATGCGAAACTGCCTCATGTGATAACTGTTGATATGAACAGGGAACGTGAGCAGGGAAACCGTTCGGGTTACAGTTCCGTTTTGCTTGAAGCCGTTGATGATAATTTGCAGTCAGGTCACCAGTCGATTATACTTCTTAACCGAAGAGGACATAATACGTTTGTTGCCTGCCGTTCCTGCAGCGAGGTTATATCCTGTCCGAATTGCTCGATTTCACTTACGTTTCATAGCGTAAACAACAGACTGATGTGTCATTATTGCGGATATAGTATCCCCGCACCGCATGACTGCCCGTCCTGCGGTTCCGACAGACTCAGATATTCCGGAGCGGGAACACAAAGAGCGGAACAGGAGCTGCAGGAAATTTTTCCTGATGCAAAAATAATAAGGCTCGATACCGATTCGACCATGCAGCGTTATGCTTACGAAAAAAAACTTGGTGATTTCCGCAACGGGAAGTATGATATAATGCTTGGTACACAAATGGTGGCAAAGGGTTTGGATTTTCCGAATGTTACGCTTGTCGGTGTGCTTTCCGCAGACAGTATGCTTCATAGCGACGATTTCAGAAGTTATGAGCGTACATTTTCACTTCTGACACAAGTCGTGGGACGTTCCGGAAGGGGAGGTCTTGAGGGAAGGGCGATAATACAAACTTATGAACCGGAAAATCCAATTATAGAGTTTGCTTCCGCCCAGAACTATGACGAATTTTTTAAAGCGGAGATAGAATTGAGAAAAGCTATGCTGTATCCGCCTTTTGCCGATATAGGAGTGGTTGTATTCGTATCGGAGAATAAACAGTCCGCACACGATGCTGCGGAGTATTTTACCGGAAGGCTGAAAGACGTTGCGGAGGATATTTTTTCGGAATTGCCGCTTCGTGTTATGGGGCCCTCACCGGCGTCCGTTGTAAAGGTTGGAGGAAGATATCGGTACAGACTTATAATAAAATTTAAAAATTGTAAAAGATTTAGAGAAATGATGTCGGGATTGTTAATTGATATCGGTAAAAACGGAATGTATTCGGATGTTGTGACATATGTCGATATAGATCCCGACAGCATTATATAAAAGTTAGTTGAATTGGCATGAGGTTTGTTAATAATTTATCATGCACGATTCTGCGATAATTATTTGGAGGATATTATGGCTATAAGAAATATAATAAAGGAAGGCGATCCTATTTTGACAAAAGTATGCCGTCCTGTCGAAAGATTTGATGAAAAGCTCGCAACACTGCTTGATGATATGTATGAAACTATGGTGAGCGGGGACGGAGTAGGGATCGCAGCACCCCAAGTGGGTATTTTAAGACGCATTTTCGTTATAGATATCGGTGATGGAAAGATCGAATTTATAAATCCTAAAATCGTTAAGACAAAAGGCGAACAGGAAGGAAGTGAGGGCTGTCTTTCATGTCCGGGCGAATACGGAATAACCGTGCGTCCGATGTTCGTTACGGTAAATGCATATAACAGATGCGGAGATAAATTTACTATTAACGCCGAGGGACTTCTTGCAAGAGCTATATGCCATGAAAACGATCATCTTGACGGTATCCTTTTTAAGGAACATATCATAAAAAAATTGGATCCGTCTGAATTTTAAGACTGAAAAAGAGGAATTATATGAAAATAGTATTTATGGGAACGCCGGATTTCGCCGTGCCCTGCCTTAAAGCACTTATAGCGGACGGAAACGAGATAGTCGGTGTGTTTTCCCAACCTGATAAACCAAAGGGAAGAAAGTTTGTTTTAACACCGCCGCCTGTTAAAAAAACTGCTCTCGAATACGGAATTTCCGTATATCAGCCGAAAACGCTTAAAGACGGCAGTGCGCTTGAAATATTAAAACAGCTTTCGCCGGAAATGATAGTAGTTGCCGCATACGGTAAGATATTACCGAAAGAAATTATTGATTTCCCGAAATACGGCTGCATAAACGTTCATGCCTCACTTTTGCCCGAATATAGGGGAGCATCTCCCATACAGACTGCTATAATAGAGGGAAAAAGCAAAACCGGAGTTACGGCAATGTATATGGACGTCGGTCTTGATACGGGCGATATTTTAATGAAGTCCGAGCTTGATATAGGAGAAAACGAAACAGCCGACGAGCTTCATGACAGACTTTCGGAGTTGGGGGCAGAGCTTATAGTAAAGGTGGTACATTCGGCTCTTGAGGGAACTCTTACCAAACAGAAGCAGGACGATGAGAAGTCATCATATGCTAAAATGCTTACAAAAGATATGTCTGCACTTGATTTTACCGAAAGCGCACAAAATGTGCATAACCGTGTAAGAGGACTTAATTCCTGGCCTGGGGCAACGGCTCTTCTTAACGGGAAAAAGGTTAAATTACACAAAACGGTTGTACTTGATAATAACGGAGAACCGGGGCAGGTACTTTCAATTGATCCTTTAGTTGTCGCCTGCGGAAAAGGATCGATTGAAATAATAGAAATTCAGTCCGAGGGAAAGAGAAAAATGACCGCAAGGGAATTTGTAAACGGATTGCATGAAAATGATCCGAGTAACCTTCGGTTTTCGTAAGGAGAGCAGACAATGTCAAAATCGGCAAGACAGCTTGCTTATGATGCGCTTATGCGTGTGGAAAAGGAACAATCCTATTCAAATATAACGCTTAACATTGTGTTTTTGCAAAACAATACCGCCAATCGTGATAAGTCGTTCGCTTCGATGTTGTTTTACGGTGTACTTGAAAAGAAACTTCTGCTTGACTATAATTTGTCAAGGTTTTCCGACAAGCCGATAAATGAGCTTGATACGGAAATACTTGTAATTCTCAGAATGGGGCTTTATCAGATATTTTTTATGGACAGCGTACCGCCCTCGGCGGCAGTAAATGAGAGCGTGAAATTGTGTAAAGATAATAGGCTTTACAATGCTTCGGGTTTTGTGAACGGTGTGCTTAGATGTGCCGTAAGGAGCGGAAATTTGTCTTTGCCGAACAAACGCAAGGGAAAAAACAAGTACTGGTCGATAAAATATTCATGTCCCGAAAATCTCGTAAGGTTGTGGAGGGAATGTTACGGTGACGATATAACCTTGCAGATGCTCGAATGTATAGAGGGCAGACCGAAAATCTGCGCAAGGGTAAATACCTTGAAAACGGACAGAGAAAAACTTGTTTCCGCATTGGAAAACAGAGGTATTCGTACAGAGTGTTCGGAAATACTTGAAGATTGTGTTTTTTTGCGTGAAACCGGAGCAATAGAGGATATTGAACAGTATTCCGACGGCTTTTTCCATGTGCAGGATACTGCCTCGCAGTTATGCTGTCGATTATTGAATGCAAAATCCGGCAATACTGTCATTGATGCCTGTTCCGCACCGGGAGGGAAGGCATTTACCATAGCTCAATATATGCGGAATAAGGGAAAAATAATTTGCTGCGATATGTATGAAAACAGACTGGGACTTGTAAGGCAGGGGGCAAAGCGGCTCGGTATAGATATTATAGAAACCGTTGCTGCGGATTCTTCGGTTTACGGAAAATTTCCAATGGCGGACAGAGTTCTTTGTGATGTGCCATGTTCGGGTTTGGGAATAATCGGACGAAAACCCGAATTGCGATATAAAAATAATATTGGACTTGACACTTTGCCCGATTTGCAGTATCTTATATTGTGTAATTGCTCGGAGTTCGTAAAAAGCGGGGGAATATTGATATATTCTACCTGCACACTAAATCCTGCCGAGAATAACATGAATATCCGCAGGTTTTTAAAGGAACATGAAGAATTTGAACCGTATGACCTGCCCGTTCCCGACGGAATCAGAAGAGGTATTGATGAGTGCAGAAACGAACTTACGCTGTTTCCCCACATAAACGGGACAGACGGCTTTTTCATAAGTGCCGTGAGGAGGAAGTGAGTTGTGTGCGCAAAGATATAAAATCCATGTATCCCGATGAACTTGAAGATATGCTGAAAGAACTCGGAGAACCTAAATACAGGGCTTTGCAAATATTCAAATGGCTGCATGAGGGTGTTATTTCTTTTGATGAAATGACTAATATTTCTAATAAATTACGCCAAATACTTAGTCAAAACTGCTATATATCAAATGCGGCTATTGAAAAAAAATTGATTTCGTCTTATGATGATACAAGGAAATATTTGTTTTCCTTTGCCGACGGCGAGTGCGTGGAGTCTGTTTTGATGAAATACCATCACGGTTATACAAGCTGTATTTCAACACAAGTCGGCTGTAAAATGGGCTGCAGCTTTTGTGCGACAGGCAAAAGCGGATTTTCAAGAAATCTTACCGCCTCCGAAATGATGGCGCAGATACAGACTGAACAAAGGGATAACGGCATACATATATCCAATGTCGTTCTTATGGGAATGGGAGAACCGCTTGATAATTTTGATAATGTTGTGCGTTTTCTGAGGCTTGTTTCCGATGAAAACGGCATGAATATCGGAATGAGGCATATTTCCCTCTCTACTTGCGGTATAGTGCCGAGGATATATGAGCTTGCAGATATGAAGATGCAGCTGACTCTTTCGGTATCACTTCATGCTCCGAATGATGAAATAAGAAGCCGAACTATGCCCGTGAACAAAAAGTACGGTATTGACAGTCTGCTTGACTCGTGCAGGTATTACTGCAGAAAAACAGGGCGGAGAATATCCTTTGAATATGCCATGATAGATGGCGTAAATGACAGTGATAAATGTGCCGATGAGCTTGGCGTACGGCTTGCGGGGATAATAGCCCATGTAAATCTTATACCTGTCAATACCGTAAACGGGACAGGTTACAGGAAAAGCAAGAAGGAAAGAATGGAAGCCTTTATAAAAATTCTTGCGAGGTCGGGTATAACGGCAACCGTGAGGCGAACGCTCGGAAGTGATATCAATGCTTCATGCGGGCAGCTCAGACGAATGAGTGCTGCGGATACGAACTAAAGACATCGTATTTTTAAGGAAGAAAGAAATAACCTTCGGGTAAAGGGGGAAAAGCAATTGGAGATACATTCAAAAAGTGATGTGGGTCTGAAAAGAGATACAAACCAAGATTACTGTATGACGGGAACTTTTCCCGACGGAGCCGTGTGGGCGGTCGTTTGTGACGGAATGGGCGGTGCGCATGGCGGCAGTATAGCAAGTCGTGTTGCTGCTCAAAATATATCGGAAACGCTGACAAGCGGTTATGACAGTGATATGTCCCCGGAAGAAATACGCAGTCTTTTGCAGTTGGCAGTAGAGTATGCAAATAAAGCTGTTTTCGATATGGCCATTCATGTTCCCGGACTTGACGGAATGGGAACTACCGTTGTGTGTGCGGTAGTCAAAAAAAAGAGAGCGCACATCGTTCATGCTGGTGACAGCAGGGCTTATATATGCAGCGATGAAGGTGTAAGGCAGGTAACAACGGATCATTCGGTTGTCCAACAACTTGTCGATATAGGGGAAATAACGGAGGAACAGGCAAGAATACACCCAAGACGCCACATTATAACAAGAGCGTTAGGAACGGAGTCTGAACTTCGGACGGACTACAATACCGTAGAATTTGAAGACGGAGCGAGCCTGATTATTTGTACTGACGGTATGTCGAATTATATAACCGATGACAGGCTGCTTGAATTTGTAAAGGAATATAAGTCGGAAGAATTGACGGATAAACTGGTAGAAACTGCGAAAGAACTCGGCGGCAGTGATAATATTACAGTGGCCGTTATTTCGGACTAAAAGGCTTGGAGGGATCTCATAAATGGAAAATGATAAATATACCGGAAAACGACTTGACGGCAGATATGAAATACAGGAGCTTATCGGTGTCGGCGGAATGGCGACCGTGTATAAGGCACATGATAATATTGATGATACTACGGTTGCCGTAAAAATTCTTAAAGATGAATTTTCAAATAACAGTGAGTTTATAAGAAGATTTAAAAACGAAAGCAAGGCAATCGCTCTGGTTTCGCACCCTAATATCGTTAAGGTGAACGATGTCAGCTTCGGAGATAAGATACAGTATATCGTTATGGAATATATTGACGGTATAACACTCAAGGAGTATATAGAGCATCAGCATATTATTCCGTGGAAGGAAGCCGTGCATTTTACCGTACAGATACTTCAGGCACTTCAGCACGCACATGAAAAGGGCATAATTCATAGGGATATGAAACCGCAGAATATAATGCTTTTACAGGACGGAACGATCAAGGTGACGGATTTCGGAATTGCTCGTTTTTCGGATAATGTGACTCGAACAATGACGGATAAGGCCATAGGATCGGTTCATTATATTGCACCCGAACAGGCAAGGGGTGTTGATAATATTGACGGTAAGGCGGATATATATTCCGTTGGTGTTATGCTGTATGAAATGCTTACGGGACGTCTGCCGTTTGAGGCAGACAGCGCCGTGTCCGTGGCTATCATGCAGATGCAGAATGATCCCGAACCGCTTCGTAAAATCAATGAAAATATACCCGAAGGCATAGAGGAAATAACGCTTAAAGCCATGCGAAAAGATCCGGCGCAGAGATATTCCTCGGCAAGTGAAATGTTAGAGGCAATTGAGATATTCAGACATAATCCTTCGGTAAAATTCAGATACAGTTATTTTGTTGATGAAACCCCGACAAAATATGTTGAGTCGATCAATCAGGTATCTTCCGCATCTCCCGAACCTGCGTATGATGATGATTACGACAGCTATGACGAAGTGCTTACGGGAAGTGTATCCAGAACCGTTGTAAAATGGGTGACGGCTATTATGGTCGTCATGGTGGTTGCGGCTATCGGTATAATGATTTATATGTTTGTGAGCAACAGCATGAAAGCGAATGAAACGAAAGATGTTGATGTTCCGCAGTTTGTAGGGCAAATGTATGATGATATACAGTCCGATAAATCATATAAGTTTAAATATGAAATATCTGCCGAGTATCAGGCAGATAAGCCGATGAATGTTGTACTTTCGCAAGATCCCGAAGCAGGCTCTAAGCAGGTTAAGGAAAATGCTACCATAAAGTTAGTTATAAACAGTGAAAGTACGACCATGCAGATACCAAAGGTGAAAAATTATACCGAACAGGAAGCTGTAAAGAAAATTCAAGACAGATATTTTAATTGCTATATAGCAAGAGTAAGCAGCTCGGAGGTAGCAAAGGGATATGTTATTGACTGCTCACCGCAGGAGGGGGTAAGTCAGGAAATAGGAAAAACCGTTACCTTGATTGTCAGCGACGGACCGGCAGTCCAAAAAGTAAAGCTGCCCGATGTTAACGGATTGACGTATGATAAGGCTAAGAGTGAGCTGGAGTCAAAGGGCTTTACAACGCAAAAATCGTCGGTTGCAAGTGCAGTCGAGGCGGATAAGGTAGTAGGAACAGATCCTCTTGCGGGTAACGAGCTTTCAAAGGGTTCACTTATTACAATACAGGTAAGTGACGGAAGTAAGACACTGAAAAGCATCAAATATGATGTTATTGATGATATCCTCAAGGAGAAGGAGTATGCCGAAATAACGGTGACTGTAAATGTTGACGGCAAAAAGTATGATGAAAGAAAGGGAAGTCCCGCAAACGGATTTACTTTCGAGATAGAGCTGAAGCCGGATAATGAAAAAACTCTGAAAAAGACGGTAACAGTTATGATTGACGGTGTGAGATATGCCGAATATTTGTTCGAGTTCAAGGACGGAAAGGTGACGCAGAAATATATAAATGAAAAATATAAAATCAAGCAGGAAGCACCGCAGTCAAGCGAGCCGGATACACTCGAAACTGATAAGGAGAAAGCAATAAATCAACTGAATAATTATGTTGATACAGATAATTATGCTCCCGCAGACAGAAAAGAAATCGGTGAAATAATCGACGGATATACACAACGAATAAGCGAGGCCGAAAGTAGTGAGGAGGTAGCGGAGCTTTTTGATGAGGCAAAGGGATTGATCGATGAATTTAGTCGTCTGCCGGAAGAATCTTCCGAACCCTCCGAAGAACCTGAGCCATCCGAAGGGGACGAGCCGACTTCGGGAGATGAAGAGCTTTCCGAAATGAAGCAAAGGGCATATGAAGAAGTAGACAGATACGCTGAGCAATTCTATTATACAGATGAGGATTGGACTACTGTTGAGGGAATAATTGAAGAATATAAATCTAAGATTGAAACAGCGGAAACTGAAGATGATATATATGGTTATATTGCCCAAGCGAAAAATGATATCGATCAAGTACCAAAACAATCGTCCGGTAACGGAACAAGCGGTGAAACAGGGCAAACGCCTGCCGCAACAGCAACGGAAATGGGGATCAGAAGACCTACAACAAGGTTCGACCCCGACAGTTTTCTGATTTTTTGAGTCGGTGAGTTATGGAAAAATTAACAGGACTAATAATTAAAGCAGTCAGTGGCTTCTACTATGTTGAAGCCGCTGACTGCGTATATGAGTGTAAGGCACGCGGGATATTCAGAAAAAGGGGAATAAGTCCGTCAGTAGGCGACAGGGTGGAAATAACGGCTGTTGACGGGGACAAGGCGCAGATAGAGGAAGTACTTCCGAGAAAAAATTATCTTATCCGCCCCCCGCTTGCCAATCTTGACAGACTGTTTATTGTGTCATCTGCACGAGAACCGTCACCGAACACATTGATTATAGATAAAATCAGTGCGGTTGCCGTCAGTAAGGACATAGAACCTGTTATAATATTTACAAAATCCGATCTTGCCGACACTTCGGAACTCTCGAATATATATAAATCTGCGGGTATAACCTGTTTTGAATACAGCACGAAAAACGAAATCAACAAACAAGAAATAATATCGTTATTTAAGGATAAAATTTCCGCATTTACGGGAAATACCGGTGTTGGAAAATCTTCGCTGCTGAACTCTCTTTTTCCCGGTCTTTGTATATCAACGGCAGAAATAAGCAGGAAACTCGGCAGGGGGCGTCATACTACACGCCATAGCGAGTTATATAAGGTCGGCGGAGGATATGTTGCCGATACTCCCGGATTTTCCACGGTTGACATTGAAAGGTATGAGCTTATAAAAAAAGACGATATAGCGGGTTGCTTTCCGGAGTTCGATGAATACGTCAATCATTGCAGGTTTACCGGCTGTTCTCACACCTGCGAAAAAGGCTGCGCCGTGATCGAGGCTGTAAATGACGGGAAAATTTCCGTTTCTCGCCATAACAGTTATAAGCATATGTATGATGAAGTAAAAAATATTCCTGATTGGATCAGTAAACGGTGATGTTGAATGAAAAGATGTATATTGATCGGAGCTTCCCCGTGTACGGAAATTGAAATAATAAAACGTCTTTATCATGACGGCGATTATGTTATATGTGCGGACGGCGGGTATTTATTTGCGGAAAAATCGGGTATTTGCCCCGATCTGATAGTCGGGGATTTCGACTCCTCAAACTGTCCCGAAAATTGTAAAAGCGAGATAATACGCCTCCCGGTAAAAAAAGATGATACGGATATGTTTTATGCCGTAAAAGAAGGTATAAGGCGGGGCTGCGATGTATTTCTTATTTTTGGAGCTACGGGCGGAAGGCTTGACCACACCTATGCGAATTTTTGTGTACTGAAATATCTTGCCGACAGGGAAATACCCGCCTGCATAGTTGACGGCAGGAACGAAATAAGTGTTTTGAGCGCACCGCCTTTTAAAAAAGGAAATAATGAGCAGATTATTGTCATGCGTGATAAAGTCAAATGGGGTTTCGGCATATTTCCCTTCGGTTGTGAAAGCTGCCGAATATCTCTTTGCGGGTTTGAATATAATGCAGACAATATTGAAATAAAAGCCGATTTTCCGATCGGTGCAAGCAACAGAATTGAAGAAAAAACAGCAGAGGTTCACGTTCATGACGGTTGTGCGGTTGTGATTTTGGAAAAACCGTAACCTTTTAGCGAAATCGGTATATTATGTTAATGTAAGGCAAACAACAAAGCTAAAGGTCAGGTTGATTGATATGAGAAGATGCTTTGTAAACGGAAAATTGACTGCTTTCAGTTTGGGACTGTTGGCGGGATTTGTTCTGCCGGACTGCTGCATTGCCGCAATAACAGTTATATTGTTGGTAATAATATCGTTTTCGCTGCGCGGTAAATGCAGACACTGCTGAGTTTTTCGCATACTTATTTGTGAAGAGCGTATTTTTTCGGGAGGTAGTTTTTATGAAGATAGTAGTAGTAGACAATCCGAAATTCTGGGGATTTTTCTTGAGAAAAGTATTCGGAATAAAAAAACTCCCTAAGCAGCCGGTATGATCGGCGGTAAAGAAACACCAAGACCGTTATGTGTGTTAATTTGTTCCGTTTTTAGTCTGACAAGGGTCGAAAGCTGACGCACATAGAATTATTTTATGCATGATTGAATTAAAAAACATTGGATCTGCCCGTAAGGAAAGGGTCGTCTTTACAATACAAAGACGACCCTCAATTATTTTTATTACTTTGTTACAATCGGCAGCACCGAATTACAACCATCCGTTTTCCCTCGGAAAACATCAGTTAGTTATAGTTCTCTCTGACTCCTTGTCGAAAATATGTATCTTTTCAACATCGAATGCAACCTCAACCACTTCACCGGCCTCGGCAACAGACGACGGGTCAACACGAGCAACGCATGATGTTCCCTCGATTGTGAGATAGAGATAAATCTCATTACCCATAAGCTCGGTAATTTCAACTCCTGCCTCGATTATCGCATCCTCTGCCCTCTCAAGAAATTCGGGTTCATCATGAATATCTTCGGGACGTATTCCGAGAACAACTTCTTTACCGACAAAATGCGAAAGAATATTTTTCTTATTCTTTGATTCCGGAAGCGGAATTACGTACTTACCGAACTGTATTCCGTACTCATCGCCGGAACGAACAATTGTCGAATCAATAAAGTTCATCTGCGGAGTACCCATAAATCCGGCAACAAACTGATTACAAGGTCTTTCATAAAGGTTCTGCGGAGTATCGACCTGCTGAATGAAACCGTCTTTCATAACCACGATACGGTCAGCCATTGTCATAGCCTCCGTCTGGTCATGCGTTACATAGATAAATGTTGTACCCAGCCTTTTATGCAGCTTTGAGATCTCGGTTCTCATGGCTGTTCTGAGTTTTGCATCAAGGTTGGAAAGCGGCTCGTCAAGAAGGAATACCTTAGGATCACGAACAATAGCACGTCCGAGTGCAACACGCTGTCTTTGACCGCCGGAGAGAGCCTTAGGCTTACGTTCGAGAAGATGCGCTATATCGAGAGATCTTGCAGCCTCCTCAACACGGCGTCTTATTTCGTCGGCAGGAGTCTTTCTTAACTTTAGACCGAATGCCATATTGTCATATACCGTCATGTGGGGATAAAGAGCATAGTTCTGGAACACCATCGCTATATCTCTGTCTTTCGGGGAAATATCATTTGCAAGAACATCACCTATATAAAGCTCGCCCTTGGAAATATCCTCCAAACCTGCAATCATACGAAGAGTGGTTGACTTACCGCAGCCTGACGGACCAACGAATATAATAAATTCCTTGTCCTCAATTTCGAGGTTGAAATTACTTACAGCCGTAACATTTCCGTCATAGATTTTGTAAACGTTTCTTAAAGATACACTTGCCATAATTTGCCTCCTGAATCCGCCGCAGATAACATTAAAACACTAACACAACAAGCCCGCTATCGTCGGCGTAAATTTATATACAAAATTTAACACTATTACTATAACAGATTTAGAAGAAAAATTAAATACGTTTTTTTAATAAATTATTATCCTTGTTTTTATGTATAATTTACATAACACAAAAAAATTGTTATTTTTTTGTGCATAATGTATATGGAATTTGACCGAGTTTCTAATATTTTCATAAATCTGATTATGTTTGGCAAATCAGTGTTATTATTTTTGCCTTTTATAATAAGTAAAAGACACCATTTTTTTATCTCGCTAAAGGCAGTAAAAATAAGTGTTTTGACAAATAAGTGAGTTGGTTTTAAATGAAAAGGCTAAATTTGTAAGGCTATTGACAATATCGGCGTAAAAACTTATAATTATATGTGTTAAACGAGTATGGACACCTCATGTTGGTAATCCGTACCGCTTGAATGGTGAAAAAATATAATAAAGGCAGGTTTTTTAAATGAATAGTGATGCTATAAGCAAGGGTGTACAATGTGCGCCGCAGCGTTCGCTGCTCCATGCACTCGGAATGACTGATGAAGAAATAGCTAAACCGCTCGTAGGTATAGTAAGCTCCTATAATGAGATCGTACCGGGTCATATGAATATAGACAAAATAGTAAATGCTGTTAAACAGGGCGTTGCTATGGCGGGAGGAAATCCCGTGGTATTTCCCGCAATTGCCGTATGTGACGGCATAGCTATGGGGCATAAGGGAATGAAGTATTCACTTGTTACCCGTGATCTTATTGCCGATTCGACAGAAGCTATGGCCATAGCTCATGCCTTTGATGCCCTTGTTATGGTACCTAACTGCGATAAGAACGTACCCGGACTTCTTATGGCGGCTGCAAGACTTAATATTCCTACAATATTTGTAAGCGGCGGTCCTATGCTTGCAGGTCATGTCAGCGGAGAAAAAAGAAGTCTTTCAAGTATGTTCGAGGCGGTAGGTTCATATAATTCTGGTAAAATAACGGCGGAAGAGCTTCTTGAGTTTGAAAATAAAGTATGTCCGAGCTGCGGTTCATGTTCGGGTATGTACACTGCCAATTCAATGAACTGCCTTACCGAAGTTCTTGGTATGGCTTTGAGAGGAAACGGTACGATACCCGCTGTTTATTCCGAAAGACTTCAGCTTGCAAAGCATACGGGAATGAAGGTAATGGAGCTTTTGGAAAAGAATATCCGTCCCCGTGATATAATGACGGAGGATGCTTTCAGAAATGCCCTTACAATGGATATGGCACTCGGCTGCAGCACAAACAGTATGCTTCATCTTCCCGCTATCGCACATGAGTGCGGAATAGAGCTTAATCCCGATATTGCGAATGAAATCAGTTCACACACGCCTAATCTCTGCCACCTTGCACCTGCGGGTCATACATATATTGAAGACCTTAACGAAGCAGGCGGTATCTATGCTGTTATGAACGAAATAAATAAGCTCGGACTTCTTAAAACCGATATTGTAACAGTCACCGGAAAGACTATTGCAGAAAATATAAAAAATGCCGAAAATAAAAATCCCGATATAATAAGGACTGTTGATAATCCGTACAGTAAAACCGGCGGCATAGCAGTACTCAAGGGTAATCTTGCACCCGATTCGTGCGTGGTTAAACGTTCTGCGGTAGCTCCCGAAATGCTTAAACATTCCGGCCCCGCAAAGGTGTATGATTGTGAGGAAGATGCAATGGCTGCAATCAACGGCGGACAAATCGTTGACGGTGATGTAGTTGTTATCCGCTATGAAGGCCCTAAGGGCGGCCCCGGAATGAGAGAAATGCTCAATCCGACATCGGCAATTATGGGACGCGGTCTTGGAAGTACGGTTGCACTAATAACGGACGGACGTTTTTCCGGAGCAACAAGAGGAGCCGCAATCGGTCATGTATCCCCCGAAGCGGCAGTTGGCGGTCCTATTGCGCTTATAAAAGACGGAGATATAATTGAGATAGATATTAACGCGAATACCATAAATGTGCTGCTAAGCGATGAGGAACTTGAAAAGCGCCGTTCGGAGTGGACACCGAGAGAACCCGAAATAACAACTGGTTATCTGGCAAGATATGCTTCGCTTGTTACATCGGGCAACAGAGGAGCAATTTTAGAGGTAAAAAAATAATGGAAATTAACGGAGGACGGGAAAATGCGAGAAGCACAATGGAAAGATTATGAGCTTATTGACTGCTCGGACGGGGAACGTCTTGAGCGTTGGGGAGATATTGTGCTTATCCGACCCGACCCGCAAATTATATGGCATACCGAAAAGAAAAATCCGTTGTGGAAAAAAGCTCACGCACGTTATAAAAGAAGTTCGAGCGGCGGCGGTGCTTGGGAGTATAACCGAAAAGTGCCGCAGCAATGGAGCATTGATTATAAAAATCTTACTTTCGGTATAAAACCGATGGGGTTTAAGCATACGGGAATTTTTCCCGAACAGGCAGTAAACTGGGATTTTGTTTCCGAAAAGATACGGTCGGCGCAAAAACCGGTCAGAGTGCTTAATATGTTTGCATATACCGGTGCGGCAACACTTGCCTGCCTTGAGGCGGGGGCAAGCGTATGTCATGTAGATGCATCAAAGGGCATGGTTCAGTGGGCAAAAGAAAATGCTGCACTTAGCAATCTTTCAAACAAGCCGGTAAGGTGGCTTGTTGATGATTGCGTGAAATTTGTACAGCGTGAGCAGCGCAGAGGAAACAAGTACGACGGTATAATAATGGATCCTCCGTCATATGGCAGAGGGCCGGGAGGGGAAGTATGGAAGCTGGAGGAACAGCTTTATTCTCTCGTCGAATTATGTTTACCCATATTATCGGATGATGCGGAGTTTTTCATACTTAATTCATACACGACAGGACTTTCTCCCTCGGTCATGGAATATCTTTTAAGCGTTATGATAAAGCCGAGGTTTAACGGCAGCGTAACAAGCTCGGAGATAGGACTGAAAGTAACGCAAAGCGGTTTGACGCTGCCGTGCGGAAGTACAGCCATATGGCAGAGTGACAGGTGATATACATGAGCAGCCGTATGAATGACTTTATTCGTGTTGAAAATGTTTATTTTCGGTATGATGAAAATGAGAAAAACAGTAATTATGTATTGGATAACATAAGCCTGTGTATAAAAAGAGGAGAGTTTGCAGCAATAGTCGGTCATAACGGTTCCGGAAAGTCCACGCTTTCAAAACATTTTAATTCCATATATCTCCCGACTTTGGGGAATGTAATTATTGACGGATTAAATACAAAAGATGAGGCTCACGTTTTTGATATAAGGAAAAAAGTCGGCTTAGTCCGACAAAATCCGGATAATCAGATAGTTGCGGGAATAGTGGAAGAGGACGTTGCTTTCGGTTGTGAGAATTTAGGTTTACCGCCCGAAATAATACGTGAAAGGGTAGAATGTGCCTTGAAAGCTGCGGATATGTACGAATACCGCACATATTCACCGGATAAGCTGTCGGGAGGTCAGAAACAGAGAGTGGCTATTGCGGGAATAATCGCAATGGAGCCCGAATGTATCGTACTTGACGAGCCAACGGCAATGCTTGACCCGCAGGGCAGGGACGAGGTAATGAATACCTTGCTGCGGCTCAACAGGGAAGCGGGAATAACAATAGTACTTATCACTCACTATATGGAGGAAGCGGTGCTTGCCGACAGAGTTATTGTCATGGAGTCCGGAAAGGTTTTGACAGACGGGACTCCGCATGATGTATTTTCCAAAGTTGAGCTGCTTAAAAAGAACAGACTTGATGTTCCGCAGGCAACGGAGCTTGTGTACAGACTTAAAAGCTGCGGCTTTGAACTTCCCGAATGTGTGCTGAATGAAGAAGAATGTGTCCGCGCCTTGGTATCGCTTATCAAGTGATGAATTTGGAGGAAAATCATGTCTGCTATTAAAGCGGAAAATGTTAAATTTACATACGGCAACGGTACTTCATTTGAAAAAACCGCACTTGACAGTGTGAGTTTTGAAATAAATGAGGGTGAATTTGTAGGTATAATAGGTCATACGGGATCGGGTAAATCCACACTTGTCCAACTTCTTAACGGTTTGCTCAAACCTACCGAAGGCAGTATCTATTTAAACGGCAGAGATATATGGGAAAAACCGAAAAAAATACGTGAGATACGTTTTAAGGTCGGTTTGGTTTTTCAGTACCCCGAATATCAGTTGTTTGAGGAAACCGTATATAAGGACATAGCTTTCGGCCCGAAAAATATGGGGTTAAGCGATGAGGAGATTGATAAAAGGGTACGTTCGGCGGCAGAATTTACGGGTATTGATGAAAAGCTGCTCGAAAACTCGCCGTTTGAGTTATCCGGCGGAGAAAAGAGAAGAGCAGCAATAGCCGGAGTAATAGCAATGGA
This sequence comes from uncultured Clostridia bacterium, assembly GCA_947589415.1. Classification (GTDB taxonomy): domain Bacteria; phylum Bacillota; class Clostridia; order Oscillospirales; family Acutalibacteraceae; genus UBA1213. The sequence continues at coordinate 15,272 of CANQBP010000005.1, read as the reverse complement.
TCCCGATGTACTTATACTTGACGAACCTACGGCGGGACTCGATCCTCTCGGACGTGATGCGCTGCTTTGCAGGATAGAAGAATATCATAAAATCAGAAATAATACGGTTTTGCTTGTGTCGCACAGCATGGAGGATATAGCAAGAACAGCGGACAGGATACTTGTTATGTCACACGGCAAAAGACTGATGTTTGATACTGCAAAGATAGTATTTTCAAATCATGAAGAGCTTGAGAAAGCCGGACTCAGAGTTCCTCAAATAACAAAAATAATGCAGCTTCTTGTAAAAGAAGGAATTGATGTTGACCCGACCGTTCTCACGGTTGAGCAGGGATTTAACGAAATTATGGCGGCTTATCGGCGGAGGAACGGATAAAATACCTTTTATCCGAGCATAAATAAAGACCGATTTTCAGAGTTGGGCCGCTTGTGTGACAGCGGAGAGTTTCCGCATTATTATAGGGGAAGTGCAGTTTGGTAAGAGATATAACACTCGGACAGTATATGCCGGGAAAATCATTTATACATAGAATTGATGCGAGAGCAAAGATATTTCTTTTGCTTATGCTGCTGGTATTTATATTTGTTTGCCGTAATTTTGTTTCGCTTGCGGCAATCAGTCTGTTTTCGCTGATTATAATCCTAATGACAAAAATAGGTTTTATTAAGTATCTTAAAAGTCTTAAATATATCCTTGCAATAATAATTTTTACGGGGATACTCAATCTGTTTTACGGATCGGGAGATGTATTGTGGCAATGGCAGTTTCTCAAGATAACATCGGGCGGCGTGAATAATGCAATTTTTATAACAATAAGAATTTCCGTTATGATGATGGTAAGCTCCGTGCTTACATATACGACCTCCCCGACTGACCTTACGGACGGACTTGAATGGCTTATGAAACCGCTGAAACTGTTAGGTGTTAAGGTGCATGATATTGCTATGGTGATGACAATAGCAATTCGCTTTATACCCGTTCTGCTTGGTGAAACGGATAAGATTATGAATGCACAAAAATCAAGAGGGGCGGATTTGGAAAGCGGAAATGTTTTCCGAAGAGTCAAGGCACTTGTGCCGGTGCTTATACCTTTGATCGTATCGTCATTTAAACGTGCGGGAGATTTAGCCGTAGCGATGGAATGTCGGTGTTATAACGGAGGAAACGGCAGGACGAGAATGAAAATTATGCGTTTTACATTTACAGATGTTATTGCATTGATAATTTCTGTTTTAATATTCGGTACGGTAATATACTTTAACATTGTATATCCTGCCGTAATATAGCGGTGATGTTTATATGAGAAATATTTTGCTTACAATGGCTTATGACGGGAGAAACTACCACGGGTGGCAGATACAAAAAAATGCTCTTTCCGTACAAGAGGTTTTTCAAAATGCTCTTTTTAGAGTGACGGGTGAAAATAACGATATAAAGGGTTGCAGCCGTACAGATACCGGAGTTCATGCAAATATGTATTGCGTGAGCTTTAAAACCGAACATAAAATACCCGTTGAGAGGTTTCCGGCGGCCGTGAATAACTATCTTCCGAACAGCATAGCCGTGTTGTCTGCAAAAGAGAAAGACGATAACTTTCATGCACGGTATTCCTGCAAAGGAAAGGAATATGTTTATAAAATATGGAACGGCAGTGTGAGAAATCCTTTTCTTGACGGTCTTGCACTGCATTACTGGTACAGAACGGATATTGAAAAAATGAAAAAAGCGGCTGAATATTTTATAGGCACTCACGACTTTACATCATTCTGTACTGTTGATAATAACAGAAAAAAAGGAGATTTCCATAGAACCGTGGAATATCTTAAAATAAACAGAGAAAATGATATTATAAATATAACCGTTCGTGCGGACGGTTTTTTATACAATATGGTTCGCATTATAGTCGGAACGCTGCTTTATGTGTCGGAGGGGAAGATACTTCCCGATGACATACCGAAAATAATAGAGGCATCGGATCGTTCGTTTGCCGGGCCTACCGCACCGCCCGAAGGGTTATATTTGAATAATGTAATTTATTAAAACGCAGATTATATATATTTTTGGTGAAAGGATAAGGGGTAAAATGAATAAAAGGAAAGGACGTTATGAGCAGGTAAAACCGAAAAATCTTAAAAACAGGGAATATACGAGTTATGAAGAAGCACCTCTTAAGGAATACGGCGACAGCGAACCTGCACCTCAAAATCTGACTAAAAAATTTCTTAAAGTGTTTGCTATTCTGTTCATAGCAGTTATTGCTGTTCTGGCACTTACAAATCTTGATAAACTGACATCGGAAAATATATATAATTGGTTTCAGTATGATCTCCTCGGAAAGACGGAGGGTAACGGTTATCCCGCAAAGTTCAGCGGAATGACCGTGAATAACGGCGGGTTCGGAGTTATGGACGGCTGTCCGGTGTATTGCAGCGATACATCTCTTGCCGTACTGAATATCAACGCAGGAGAATATCTTAATACTCAACATTCCTTTGCAAATCCTATTATAAAAATAAACTCCGGATATACCATAGCTTATAATTCGGGGGCAACGGGGTATAAGATTATAAACCGTGACAGTGTTGTGTATTCCGGAACAATGAATAATAAAATATTTGATGCGGATATTGCACCTAACGGAACATATGCGGTTCTGACGGGCGGTAGTAATTATTTGTCGGAACTTAATGTTTATAAAAATGATAATACGAAAAAATATACTTATTCTTTTGCGGAGTATTATGTAAACAGCGTATCTGTAAATCGTGACGGCACAAGGGCTGCACTCGGTGGTGTGTCGGCAAAGAACGGCGCACTTATTTCCGCTTTGTATATACTTGATTTTGAACGTGACAGCTATCTGCAAAAGTATGAATTTGAGGATTCCTTTATATACGGTATAGAATATCTTGATAACGGGAATGTGATTGCAATAGGGAGCAGTGCTGTATATTTTATTGATGTTGAAAACGGAAAGCAAAACTCTTTTGATTATGATATGAAAACCTTAACGGGTTATGCAAAAAACAGAAAAAACGGAGTGGCAATTTCACTTTCCTCCGATACTGACAGCCGCAGCAGCGAAGTATTCATTGTAGACGGTGAGGGAAAACAATCTGATTTTATAGATATAGACGATAAGGTCAAGTCACTTGATCTTGACGGTGAGCATATTGCCGTGCTTACATCGGGAAAAATTTCCGTATATGATTTAAAGGGTAAACAGATAAAAGTTGTTGATGTTGAGGCGGACTCCAAAAAGATATGTTTCGGTGGCGGCAGCAGTTTATATGTTCTTGGAACGAGTCTTATATCTAAGTCTGATTTTAGCTGAAAAACAAAGACCGTGTCATATACGAATAATTGCCGTGGCGGTGAAAAAATTACGAAAACGGGTTTATCCGCAGCCGTATTAAAAAGGTCGTCAGCAAAGCCTTTTAGAGCTTTACCGACGACCTTTATTTATATTATTTTTCTTATGGGAACACCTTTTTTATCAAGGTATTCTTTAAGCTCTCCTATGGAAATAGTTCTGAAATGGAACAGCGACGCTGCAAGCACCGCATCGGCTTTACCTTCCGTGAAAGCATCATAAAAATGCTCAAGTTTGCCTGCACCTCCTGAAGCTATGACGGGAATACCGACACTTTCGGAAACTGCTTTTGTAAGTTCAATATCATACCCGTTTTGTACACCGTCACAATCCATGCTTGTAAGCAGGATTTCTCCGGCTCCTCTTTTTTCTGCCTCAATTGCCCATTTAACGGCATCTTTTTCCATGTTTATCCTTCCGCCGTTTATATATACGTCCCAACCGCTGCCGTTTGTACGTCTTTTTGCATCTATTGCACATACTACGCATTGACTTCCGAACTTGTATGCGGCCTCGTTTATTATATCAGGCCTATGTACCGCCGCGGAATTTACCGAAACTTTATCCGCTCCGGCTCTCAATATATCCGTAAAATCATCAACAGTCCTTATTCCTCCGCCAACCGTAAACGGAATAAATACGCTGTCCGCAACCTTTCGTACAATATCGGTTATGATATCCCTCGCATCACTTGAGGCCGTTATATCAAGAAGTACAAGCTCGTCTGCGCCTTCCTGATCGTAAAGCCTTGCACATTCCACGGGATCACCCGCATCTCTCAAATTTACAAATCCCGTACCCTTAACGACTCTGCCGTCTTTGACATCAAGACAGGGAATTATTCTTTTTGCATACATGATTTTTACCTCCCTGTTAATGAAACAAAATTCTTGAGTATCTGCAGTCCGACCTTACCGCTTTTTTCGGGGTGAAACTGCGTTGCATATATGTTTTCAAAGGATACTGATGCATCTATTTGTGTGCCGTAAGTCGTTCTTGACGATACGATATTTTCGTCCTCTGCTTTGAGAAAATATGAATGTACAAAATATACATACGGCTCTCCTTCAATACCCATGAAAAGTCCGTCATGCCTGCGGATATCAAGAGAATTCCAGCCCATATGCGGAATTTTAAGTCCGCCGTCATTCGGTATTTTCGTTATATTTCCCCTAAGCAGACCAAGACCCTTGACATCGGGACTTTCCTCACTTCCCCCGAACAAAAGCTGTAATCCCAGACATATTCCGAGAAACGGCTTTCCGGTTTTGACAAAATCCCTTACCGCCTCATCGGCACCGGAATTTATAAGACAGTCCATAGCATCTCCGAAAGAGCCTACGCCCGGAAGAATAGCTCCGTCAGAATTAAGTATTCTTTCCTTTTCATTTGTAACAATACAATCGCAGCCAATGTAATTCATTGCCTTAATTACACTTTGCAGATTACCTGCACCGTAGTCAATAACGGCTATCATTATATCACACCCAATAATATTTTCTGATTTTCGTTTAAATTATATCATATAAAGCCTTAATTATCAAGCTGTATAACAGTCTGTTTATTTTGTGCCCGACAATAATATCATCTCTGCCGCTTTTATTCCGTCAACAGCGGCGGACATGATACCTCCGGCATATCCCGCACCCTCTCCGCAAGGGTACAGTCCCTCCATGGAAACAGACTGCATTTTTTCATTACGGAGTATGCGGACGGGGGAAGAACTTCTGCTTTCTGCCGCAGTAAGAACAGCGTCACCGTCGGCAAAGCCTTTGAGTTTTCTGTCAAAAAGCAGCAGACCCTCACGCAGGGAGTCTGTAATAAATTCGGGCAGACAGCGATCAATACTTGTAAGTGTATATCCCGGTCTGTAACTGGGAATAACAGAACCGACAGATGAGGAGGGCGTTTTGTTAAGAAAGTCACAAACTCTTTGTACGGGGGCATAATAGTTTTCCCCTCCAAGCCTAAAGGCGGATTCCTCAAGTTTTCTTTGAACGGCAACACCTGCGAGTATATCCTCACTTCCGAAATCCTTCGGATTTATTCCCACAAGAACAGCGGAATTTGCATTAACTCCGTCACGGGCATATTCGCTCATTCCGTTTGTTACAAGTCTGCCGCTTTCACTTGCTGCCGCAACAACATAGCCGCCCGGACACATACAAAATGTATATACACCTCTGCCGCTTTTAAGATGAACGGCAAGTTTATAATCCGCTGCGGGGAGATAGATGTTTTTGAAGTACTCACCGTATTGTGCCATATTTATATTTTCCTGTAAATGTTCAATTCTGACACCCACGGAAAAAGGTTTTTGTTCCATTTTAATATTATTTTTGACAAGCATTTCAAAGGTATCCCTTGCACTATGACCGACAGCAAGAATTACACTATCTGAATAAAGCCTTATTTTATTTCCGTCATGTTCGGCGATTACGGCAGTAATTCTGCCGTTTCGGCTCTCAATACCGGTTACTTTGGTTTCAAACATAACACTTCCGCCGAGGGATATTATTTTTTCCCTTATATTTTTTACCGTTGATTTAAGCCTGTCCGTTCCGATGTGTGGTTTTGCAAGATACAAAATATCTTCGGGCGCACCGTGATTTACAAATTCTTCAAGTACTTTTCTTATTCTGACATCTTTTGTGCCCGTGTTCAGCTTGCCGTCGGAAAATGTACCCGCACCGCCCTCACCGAATTGTACGTTTGATGTTGTATCGAGTTCTCCGCTGTTCCAAAATTTACCTGTATCTCTGCTCCTGCTGTCAACATCACGTCCCCGCTCGAGTACAATAGGCTTTTGCCCTGCCTGCGCAAGAATAAGTGCGGCAAACAGACCGCAAGGCCCACTCCCTATAATTATAGGAGGCTTTTCAAAAATTTTGCAGGCGGGGAGAATATATTTATATTCCTCAACAGTTGTTGCTGCGGAGCATTTTCTCACAATGGAATTTTCATTTTCCTTAACAATAACATTTAACGAAGCGTTGAAGCGTATATTATTTTTCTTTCTTGCGTCAATACTTCTTTTGTTAAGACAAACGCTTTCTATATTGCTTTTGTTAATTTTTAGGGCATCAGCCGCATATTTTTTCAGATCCTCATTTATATAATCAAGGGGAAGAGAAATGTTGTTAATTCTTATCATATCGCACCTCGGAATTTATCACTTGATGTATTTAGCCGGTTTCATTGCACTGCCGAAAGCAAAATGAAGATTATATCCTCCGCATTCGCCGTCCGCATCGAGCATTTCACCGCATACAAACAGCTTATTTATCTTTTTCGACATAAGTGTTTCGGGCTCTATCGTATCTGAACCGTAGCCGCCGGCACATACCTGAGCAGAATTGTAATTATCGGAATAAACGGGTGTGAATGTAAAATTTTTTATAACGGAAATTAGGTTCTGCATATCGTGACCGTTGAGGGCTTTGCATGGTTTATCCTTTATGCCCGCATGATCTGCTGCGGCACGGGCAAGGTTTTTGTTAAGTGCCCCGACTAAAAGCGAATCGGCTTTTTTGTCCGAAAAAATTACCTTGCACCTTTTCAAATATATCCAAAGATCACTCTCCGTATATTCGGGCATGAGATCTATACAGAGCTTGAGATTATGTGATTTTTTACCGTTCAAGTATTTGTTTACTGTTCTTGAAATATCAAACACGCATATCCCCGACAGTCGTTTGTCGGAAAATTGTATTTCTCCCTCTTTTACCGTAACGGGTTTATCGTCGGCATACAAAGATACCGTACCCTTTGCACGTACACCCTTGAGAATACCGTATTTTTCCTTTGTTTCGATAGGGGAGAGTGCGGGGAACAGTTTCGGCTTCGGTATTCCGAGATTTTCGAGAAGTTCAAATCCGCTTGTATTTGCGCCGAGTGAGGGATAAGCGGCAGAGCCGCAGGCGAAAATGAGATATTCGGCACATATCGTTACATTCTCCGAGGTGATCTCAAAATAATTTTCGTTTTTTACGACTGAATTTATTTTAAATGAGCATAATCTCTTTACACCCAAACAATCAAGACGGTAAAGCATACATTCAAGAACGGTTGCGGACTGATTGCTGTACGGATAAACCCTGCCCTCACTGTCCTGACGGAAAAGCAATCCCATATCGGCGAAAAACTTTTTTGAAGCCTTATAAGAAAAATCGGATAACACGGAATTTATGATATTTTTATCACCGTGATAATGTTCGGGTGATATGTTTATGTTTGAAATATTGCACCTGCCGTTTCCGGTGGACAGCAGTTTTCGTCCGATATTCATTTGTCTTTCAAGTATAATAACATTTCTGCCGCCGAATTTTTCCGCACATTTTACTGCGGCTGTAAGTCCCGCAGCACCTCCGCCGATAACGGCAATTTTTATTTTTTCTCTTTCTTTCATGTTACACCTGTTGTTATATATTTGATATGTAATATCATAACATAAATTACGGCATCTATCAACACACATTTATTAAGTACATATTATCCTGCAATTTATTTTTTAATTATATGATATAATTAAAAGTGATATAATTAAAAGGTATAATTAAAAGGAAAAAATGCTTGCAATTTTAAATTGAGTGTGGTATAATCTTATACGCAAATCACACGTCGGTATTTATTCGTTAGGTGCATATCAAACGGTATGTCGGAATTACAAGCCGGCGGAGGAAAAAACCTAAGGAGGATTTTATTATGGCATCAGTAGTATCAATGAACCAGCTTTTGGAGGCAGGCGTACATTTCGGTCACCTCACAAAAAGATGGAACCCGAAAATGGCTCCCTACATCTTTACGGAGAGAAACGGTATATATATTATCGATCTCCAGAAAACCGTAAGGAAGCTCGAAGAGGCTTATAACTTTGTTCGTGAGCTTTCGGCTGAAGGAAAGTCCGTGCTTTTTGTAGGAACAAAGAAACAGGCGCAGGATTCCGTAAAGGATGAAGCACTCCGAGCAGGCGCTTATTATGTAAATGCAAGATGGCTCGGCGGTATGCTCACAAACTTCACAACAATCAAAGGAAGAATTGAAAGACTTAATCAGCTTCGTGCAATGGAGTCGGACGGAACTTTCGATCTTCTCCCGAAAAAGGAAGTAATAAAGCTCAATCTTGAAATTGAGAAACTTGAAAAATTCCTTGGCGGTATCAAGGAAATGAAGGAACTTCCCGGCGCACTCTTTATAGTTGATCCCCGCAAGGAAAGAATTGCCGTTGCGGAAGCTAAGAAACTCGGTATTCCGATAGTAGCTATTGTAGATACAAACTGTGATCCCGATGAGATCGACTATGTAATTCCCGGCAACGATGATGCTATACGTGCAGTAAAGCTCATTTCCGGTGCTATGGCTAACGCTATCATTGAGGGTAACGAGGGAAGAATGGGCGCAGCAGCAGAGGAAGAGGCTGACGAAGAGGAAACGGCTGAGGAATAATCGGCAGACAGAATAGCCGCAATTAGCTTTGCGGCTATTTTTCGGATAGAACTATTTTGTACGGAGGTTTTTAAAATGGCATTTACGGCTAAAGATGTAATGAAATTGAGAGAAAAGACAGGCTGCGGTATGATGGACTGTAAAAAGGCTCTTACCGAGGCAGACGGGGATATGGACAGAGCAATAGACGTACTTAGAGAGCAGGGACTTGCTAAGGCTGCTAAGAAAGCATCAAGAATTGCTGCGGAGGGCGTAGCGTTTGCTGTGACCAATACCGACGGTACGGCAGGCGTTTCGGTTGAAGTGAACGCAGAAACAGACTTTGTTGCAAAGAATGCGGAATTTCAAGCATTTGTAAAGACGGTTGCCGAAACAATTATGGCTGAAAAGCCCGCTGATGTTGAGGAACTTCTCACAAAGACGGCAGTCGGCACATCAATGACGGTTGCGGCTCTTTTGCAGGAGAAAATCCAGACAATCGGTGAGAATATAATAATCCGTCGTTTCAAACTCTTTGAGGGAAATGTTGCTTCTTATGTACACATGGGAGGAAAGATTTCTGTTCTTGTTAAGTTTGATACAGATGTTGCAAATGCTGACGGTTTTGCGGAATATGCAAAGGATATAGCAATGCAGATTGCGGCTGCTAATCCTCTTTATCTTAAAAAAGAAGATGTTCCGGACGATGTTATTGAGCATGAGAAGAAGATCATGACAGAGCAGGTTGTTAATTCCGGTAAGCCTGCAAATGTTGCCGAGAAGATTGTAATGGGTAAGATCGGCAAGTATTATGAGGAAAACTGCCTGCTCTTCCAGTCGTTTATAAAGGATAATAAAGTTACTGTTGAGCAGTACACAAATCAGAAAGCTAAAGAGTTTGGCGGTAAGATCGGCATAGTTGATTTTGTACGTTTTGAAAAAGGCGAGGGTCTTGAAAAACGTTCGGACGATTTTGCTGCCGAGGTGGCAAGTATGGTAAAATAATCGGTAAATCGACAGATTTTCCGACGGGCGTGTCCGATAAATTCGGAATACGGATTTTTGAGAAAGTGAGGGTTGCAGGCTGTTAGTCCTGTGACCCTTTATTTCAGCAGGCTGATTTATAACAGATAAGCATACACTCATGTATATTAAAAAAACGATATATGTAATATTGCTTGTGGTGAGGTGTGTAAAAAATGGGGGAAAGAACAAAATTATTTGCAAACAAATTTATATTGATACTTGCAATATCGTCATTTGCCGTGTCCGTTTTGGAGGGGGTACTGTACTATTCCGATGCGCAGGTATTTTTCAGAATTTTACTGATTTTTGATAACAGTATCAGCACTTTTACATTCACTCCGGATATTTCACTTGAAGAAGCATTAGAATTTATGGATTTGCATAATTCATTTCTTTATAATGTTGTCGGATATTTATACGGTGTGGCGGTATTTTCCGCACCGTACTGCACTATTGCCGTTGCGTATAAGGCGTTGGAAAATGTTTTACGGTTTGTATTTATATTTCATAGAGGAAAAACCTCGCAGAAAGTAATTATCTTCGGCTATAATGAAAGCACGAAATCACTGATTAAAAACTACTCCTTTGAGAAAAACAAAAAAGTATCGGTACATATAGTTTCAAATGCGGAATTTGATTCTTCCGAAAGGTATGAGTTGATAAAAAAAGGTTATGTGCTGCATAATTTTGACATACTGAAAGCGGAGGGTGAGGATATTCACTATCTGTTAAAAAAGGCAGAGGCGGACAGTGCAGACAATATCATAATTTTTAATGATAATTCCGTTGAGAATTTTTCACTGCTGCAAGTGTTCAGTCTGATAAAGGGTGACGGACGTTTTGTTTTAAAGGCAGGGGCAAAAATAACGTGCAGATGTGAGGACGATAGCATAAGGGAGCTTATTGCCGATTATTATAACATAGGCAAGAATGAAAGCTGTTATGATTTGGAAATAGTGAGTATTCCCGAATTGCAGGTAAGGAAAATGTTTGATGAATTTCCGCTGCACAGTTATTACCTGAACACGGACACTAAGCTGGACGACTGGAATGTACATTTGCTTATAATGGGTTTTGGTTCGATCGGTCAGCAGACACTTTTACAAGCTATGAATTTGGGTGTCGTGAGCAAGAGAAATTCCATAGTTGTAGATGTATATGATATTGACATTGAGAGTAAAATGGAGATTTTTACAAACCGTTTCAGTTCGGATACATTTTATATGGATCAAGGTACGATACGTATTAAAAATACATCGGCAGACGGCACGTTTATTGTAAACTGCCATAATTTGAATATAAAATACAGGGAGTTTATCGAACAGGTGCGTTTGGAAAACTCCAGAAACCCGTACACATATTCCGTTATAGCGATTGATGATATTAACGGTGGAGTGAATTGTGCTATGCGGCTTGCAAACATATTTGACGAGGACGGAAAAGCCGGCACTCCAATTATATTGCGCATGGATAACGACAGAATACTTGCAAAGTATATATCTGCCAACAACCGTACTTTTTCCAATGTGCAGCTTATGTACGATATGAACGGAGTTATTTCTTTGGAGCTTATACTAAACAAAGAGATAAATATTATGGCGAAGGAGTTCCACTATTTTTATTCTGCCATACAAATTATCGGCAAAGACGAAACACCTTGGAAGTCGGAAGAGAACAGTATGGAGGAGTTTTGGAATCATACGTCCATGTTCAAGAGAGATTCAAGCAAGGCATTGGCTGCTCATGAAAGTGTTAAGCAAGTCATATTTGAGCGTTTGGAGAGGGAGCTTAATATAGATGTTGATGAACAGATCAACAGCGAGATAGGGGAAAACGGCAGTCTTGTGGAGTATAACGGCAAGATATGGCGATTGATGACAAATGAGGACGATTTTATTAAGGCTCTTATGAACGATAAATTTGCAGGGTTTATTGCCGATCTTGAACACAGAAGGTGGTGTTATTTTGTTGCCTCACAGGGTTGGAGATACGGAAGTGTGCGAAATGATGATAAAAAAACACATACCTGTTTGCAGCCTATTGGTAAGCTGTTGCAGGGGGAAAAGACGAAAACTACGTATAAATATGATATAATGTCGCTTATGTTAAGGTATATAAATAATAAAAATAAGCAGTAAAACACTGCGGTTGATATAAAATACCCCCGCCTTAAAGACCGGGGGTATCTTATGCGGTTATATATGTCACTAAACTGACCTTTTAGTATGTGTATGTTTTTGTAACCTTTCCGTTTATGTATGTTTCCTGCTTGGTAATATTACCCGATACTGTATAGAATGTGCAAGTTCCGTTGTTGTAATAGACATTGTCGTCATTGTCCTTGTAGTAATAATCACCTGCATAGATGTAGTATTCACCGCTTGCATACGTCCCACGCTCAGTTCCTTGTTGGCGTTGGTCATTTCTAAATTCGCCCACAAATGAAAAATAATCACCGTTTAAAAATTCAATAATATACTTTCCGCGTTTTTCTTGTTTTCCGTCTACAAAATAGCCTTTTGCAGTCACACTAAGTATATCACCTTCATTATATTTACCGGTTTGTTTACCTTTACCGTTTAACTTTCCGTTTAGAAAAAAACCATCATCGGTAATCACGAATTTTGAACAGAATTGTATTCCTACACCTTTGCCGGTTATCGTATTGTTTTGAAATATGCCCTCATAGGTAACGGAAATTATGTTGTTATCTTCATCAACATACACTCCGTTGAAGCTGCCTTTTCCGTTAGCTGCATTTAGTGCGTTTACTTCTCCTCTATATGTACCATCGCAGTTCCAACCATTATAGTTTATTCTAAAATTATACATTGTATTCTGATTCTGTTTCTTACGTGAAAATGGTATTTGCTGTGCCGGTCTTGAAAATATCTGCTGTGGGGGTGGGGGAGTTGCCGTTTGCATATTCTGTGTTTGATACGGTGGCGGTACTTGTTGTGTTTGATTTGAAAAATTTTGCTGTTGCGGTGTTTCCGTCTGCGAATTTTGTGTTTGATACGGTGGCGGTACTTGTTGTGTTTGATTTGAAAAATTTTGCTGTTGAGGTGTTTTCGTCTGCGTATTCTGTGTTTGATACGGTGGCGGTACTTGTTGTGTTTGCATTGGATTTCCTGTTGTTGCAGCAGTTCCCGAAACACTGTTAAACCCGGATATATTGTTCAGTTCTTCCTGTATGTTAGCTCCGCCGAAACTGTGGATATGAAGATGATCAATATATGTGTTGTTTGTGATATTCTGCACGGATTTGCCCGTAACACCCGCAATAATGGAATAAAGCTCTTCCAATTTGTAATCGCCCTTGCCGTAATCGGCGGTTATCCAATGCGCACCGGTAAGATAATATTCAAATGTGCCGGAAAGCTCGGTATCGTCAATTTTGTAGGGGATAACGAAAATATCCTTTTTAGACTCCGCAACACCTATCTCACGTGCGACCTGTTGTGATGTGGCACTATTCCTGCTAAAGAGAACAAGAAATACTTTTGAGGCAGTAATTGCGGTACTTATAGAAGCAGCCCAGTCACTTCCCGGCAGAATATCCCTCGGAGCCATCCAACAGGTGAGTCCCTTTTCCTCAAGAAAAGCACACACCTTTTCAACAGCCTCTCTGTCCTTTGAGCTATGGCTCAGAAATACATCAGACATAACAACCAACCCTTTCATAAATAAATTGTAGCTTTACAATTATACGGTAAATTCGCAAAAAAGTCAATATATTGTGTCACAAATTGTACTATTCTGTTGTGAGCTATATATTTCCGTCAATTCTGCTGTTTAATATAAAATGCCCCCGCCTTAAAGACGGGGGAGCATTTTATGCGGTTATGTACGGATTTTTTAATTGAATTTTTCGGGGGTCTCAAAGCTGATTTCTCTCCAATTAGAATAAATCTTTTCACCATTGTTTACTCCAACGGCACGGACGTTAATACTTTCTTTAGTTTTAGTGTAGCAGTTCCAGAGACTATAATTCGGATAATTTATTGCTTTGGTTATGCCACCATATTCAATTTCATAACCGGTCGCATTTTGTATAGAATCCCATGTAATAGTAGAAACATTCCCGTGATTGCTTTCTATGGTGTACGTTACATTAAAATTGACTATTGCATTCATTCCTTTCCCGTTAGTGTATTTTATATCTTTAGTAATACTTCCGTTTGCATCATAGTATTCGTATGTTCCGTTGTTGTACTGGTCGTTATTGTCATTGTCTTGGTAGAAATCACCTTCATAGATGTGGTATTCACCGTTTGTATAATCCCGGCGCGCCGTTCCTTGTTGTTTTTTATCATTTTCTAATGTGCCCTCAAATGTATAAATATCGCCGTTTCGGAAATAAACAGTATATCCTCCTTCACCATTAAGTTGGCCGTCTACAAAATTGCCTTTATCAGTTTCACTACTCTTATCTCCTCCATTGAATTTGAGGGTTCGTTCCGCCTCACCGTTCAACATTCCACTTTCAAACATACCGTCACAAGTAACCGTATAGTCCGAGAGGTATTGCGTACCTATACCTTCTCCGGTTATAGTACCGTCTTTAAATATGCCCTCATAGGTCATTTGAATCGTTTTATTATCATTATCAACATAGGTTCCTTTGAAGCTGCCCTTTCCGTCCGGCTTGCCAAGAGTGCTTACTTCCCCTTCATACGTACCTGTGCAGTCCCAACCTCTATATGTCACTTTTAAATCATATATTATTTCGCTGCTCTGACCGTAGGAACTACTTGAAGAATAGCCGTAAGAACTAATCGAAGAGGAATCATAAGGAACATTTTGAGAAGAAGAGTTCGAGATTACAAGCACTACCACCAATACTGCAACAACAGCAATTACACCCGCTGCTATTGGAATAACAATCTTTTTAGTGTTTTTATTTTTCTCCCTGTCACCGGCGGCGGGTATCATTTGAGAATTATTAGAAACAGCAGACGGCACTTGCTGTGTTTGCATCGGATTTCCCGGTGTTGCAGCAGTTCTCGGAACACCGTTAAATCCGGATATATTATCTATCTCCTCCTGTATGTTTGAGCCGTCGGCACTATTTATATGGAGATGATCAATATAAGTGTTGTTTGTGATATTCTGCACGGATTTGCCCGTAACACCCGCAATAATGGAATAGAGTTCTTCTAATTTGTAGTCGCCATTGCTGTAATCGGCGGTTATCCAGTGCGCACCGGTAAGATAATATTCGAAAGCACCGGAAAGCTCGGTATCGTCGATTTTGTAGGGAATAACAAAAATACCCTTCTTAGCCTCCGCAACACCTATCTCACGTGCTACCTGTTCGGAAGAAACACTGTTCTTGCTGAAGAGAACAAGAAATACCTTTGATGTTGTGATTGCGGTACTTATAGAAGCAGCCCAGTCACTTCCCGGCAGAATATCCCTCGGAGCCATCCAACAGGTGAGTCCCTT